>JBBSJW010000028.1:0-37719 GCA_038256885.1 Propionibacteriales bacterium | reverse complement strand
GCGTCGGCGAGCTGGTTCATTCCGCGCTCGAGGCCGCGTCTGGCTTCCTCGTTGAAAGCAATGGTTTTTGCCATGTGTACGTTTCTCCGAATGGTTGTCCACGTGGGGGTCAGGCGATGCCCGCGACGGACGACAGCGACGTTTGGCGAACCCTTCTCGCCTCGGTGCACAGCCTCATCGGTCTGACCGGTGTATCTAGCACTCTCATCATACGAGTGCTAATCAATGGTGCGCAATCAGGTAGTGGGTAGTTCGCCAACGGCGTAGACGAGCTCGGCGAACTGGCCGTTCTGCTTCACGCTCTCGAGCGTCAGTCGATCGGACCGGATGTCTCGCGGCAACAGCGGTGCCCCAGCTCCAAGCGTCACCGGCGCGACGGTCGCGATGATCTTGTCGAGCAGTCCAACGTCTGCGAACTGACCCACCAGATCACCGCCACCCATCAGCCAGATGTCCTTGTCCCCCGCGACAGCAACCATCTCGGCGTGCACGTCGGCGACGGGTGCCTGGGTGAACTGGATGTTGGCGCCTTCGACGACGGGGAGATCGCGGTGGGTGAACACCCAGGTGGGCTTGTCGCCGTACCACTCGGTCCACTTGGCGGGATGGTCGAGCAGCGACTCGTGATCGACAACCCACTCGTAGGTCGTCGAGCCCATCGCCATTGGTCCGACGCCCGCCATGAAGTCAGGGATCGAGCTCTCGGCATCATCTGCGCGAGGGACCTCGAACAGCCATGAGAGCGAGTTGTCAGGTGTCGCAAGGAAGCCGTCGAGCGTTGTCGCCGTGAAGTAGATCGTCGCCATGACGCCACGCTACGACGAACGACTGACAGGGAAGGCCGTGCCGGTCGGTTGCCGGTCGATCAGGGATCGTGGCATCCGCGCCCGATCCGGCAAGGCAGAGGAGGGAGGCGGTCCGAGGTTGACCGACGACCGACGATAACGCCGCCGGGCGGGATGCGGGGCTGCGCGAGCCGGCCGTCAGCCGGCTGGCATGGCCTTAAGCGGAGAACAGCAGGAACAACCCGGTGAATGTGTAGGCGACCATCAGCACGAGCAGAGCAAGCTGTCCGGACAGCCGATGCGCCTTGGGAAGAAGCGCGATCGCCCGATCGTGAGCCGCGATCACCGCAAGCACGTGACCGGTCACGACAGCGCCCACCTTGAGGAACGCGAGCAGGTCGACGTGCTCGGACAGAAAGTACGCCGTCGCAGGATCGCCGAGCGGCTGCCAGCCGCGGCCAAGGGGATCCAGCATCGCGAGGAACGCCGACTGTCCCTTCTCAAGAAGGTATGTCGCGTAGTGGGCGGTGATGTATCCAACGACGATCGGCACCAACGTGTGAGCGAGCAGCCCTGGCAGGGCGCGTCGCCGGTCGGGGGTCAGCCCACCACTCGCGCGTGTTGCCAGCGTGAAGAGGATGCCGACGAGAGCGCAGAAGCCCACCAGCGTCGCCGATTGCTCCAGTCCTGTCGGCATTCTCTTCTGCCAGAACGACGAGGAGGAGAAGCTGTCGTAAGCCGTCGATCCCAGCAGCGTCGCGAGCACTGCGACGAGTCCGGGCGCGATCGGAACAGTCGGGAGCGTACGTAGCGGGTTGTGCAACGCGAAGCGGCCATCACGTACGAACGGCGACAGCTTGGACACGACCGCGCTGTAGACGTCGAACAGATCGGCGCGGTCGAACCACGTCGCACCAAACACCCATCCGCCGATCAGCATTGCCGCGATGTATCCGGCGACCCAGATTCGTACCGAGCTGACGTCTGCGGGATCGGGCGATGCCAGCTCGAGCCAGGCGAACGCCATGAGGCCGGCCGCTGCCGGCCAGTATCCGAGCTTCGCTGGATAGGTACGGCGTCCTTCTCCCAGCCATCCCTGGATCGTGCGCCACGGCGACAAGTCGCGCCAGACGTGGCCGAACAGCAGCGCGAGTGGCACCAGACCGACCCAGGTCAGGATGTAGAGCCATCCCAATGCTGCGTTGGTCTCGTTCGACGGGCCGCCGAACAGTGCGAGCAAGAACCACGCGGTCAGCACCAGTCCGACGACGGCGAGCCACGGACGACGCGCGGGCGGCTCCGCTGCCTGCGGATCAACGTCTCGCGACGTGAAGCGAGGTTGCTTCCACTGGACAATGAGTATCGCGAACGACAGGGCGAGCGCCCAGGAGGCACCGACCATCGCGAACATCAGCGGGATCGGCAGGTCGGCGGCCCCGCCACCGATACCGTGCTGCGCCAGCCCAGAACCGAAGATCACGGCCGGGCGACGAGATCCACGATCGTCACGCCGAGCTCGTGCGCCTCGACGGCCACCTGACCGGGCGTCTTGATCGTGAAGGTGAACGTCTTGTCGTCACCGGCAGCCACCTTGTACTTGTGCTCGGGATCGGAGTGGACGTGAATCTCTTCGTCGACGTCGCTGATGACGTGCAGGGTGACCGGCTCACCGACATTCACGTCAATCTTGTCGTCGAGGGGTACGACCTCGCCGTTGACGAACTCGATCTCGACAGTGACACCTTTCGGTGCCTCAGCGGTCGCACTGGGCGTCGGTTCGGTTGCCGAAGTGGTCGCAGTGGCTTCGCTCCCACTTCCGCAGCCCGGGAGGGTCAGGGCAAGCAACAGGGCAGCAGCTGCAGACCTCATTCATCTCCCTGTTTTTCAGGCTCGGTCTCGAAGGCACGCTCGATGAGCTCTCGCTCCTCGCGCTCGTCCGCTCGGTCCTTGCGTGCTATGTAGAGCACAACTCCCACCACCACGACGGCTGGGATGATCGCGGGGATCGCCAGCAGCGCGACGTGGTGGGCCAGCAGTACCTCGCCGGCAGGCGAAGAAACCAACTCTGCGCCGGCTGGAGTCATGACGTCAGCGTAGGCGTACGGTCGCTCACTGCCTCGTGCTCCTCGATCTTTCGCGCGACTCGCGAGACCGCGATGCTGATGCCGAGGATGATGCCGAGGCTGCAGAACAACACGACTGCATTGGCGATACCCCACACGACCGGTGACGTGTCACCCTTCCGCTCGCGCTGAAGGATGTCGATCTCCGGCACGAATGCGCGCGTGAACGATGCCGACGCGGGGACTTCCTCAGCCTTCAGCGGACCGTCTTCCGGAAGGAAGATCGGCAGCGCCGTCAGGGTGCGTCCGTCCTGGACTCGCAATGTCGTCTTCCAGTTGCCACCAACGGGCACCGGCTTGGTCGACTCCCACGTGTCAGTGCCGGTACGACGCAGCTGGTCAGTGACGATGCCGCCACCCTGCCAAGCCGTGATCTGGACCCAGGTCGGGTCCTCGTCGATCAGAGTCGAGGGCGAGATCTTGATCTCCGCCGTCACTTCACGGTTCTCCGGCGTGCCGACCTCGGTCAGGGCAACGTCAGCGGATGCGTTCTTGGGGACCGTGGCGTGCAGTCCATTGGCAACGGCCAGACCGGTGACGAGCACCGAGCCGACGATGATCGTCCGGGCGACCTTCTTGGTGGGCAGCTTGCCCTGGAGGCCGAGCGCGAACAGGGCGCCACAGAGGCCGGATGCGATGGCGACCGGAACGGCCATGGCGAGGCCCTCTGCCCACATGTCCTGGGTCCACGGGAAGGCGAAGACGCGGTCGTTCCAGAGCTTCTCGATCACGAGACCGACGGTGCCGATGAGCAGGCCGCCAATGGCGCCGAACCACAGCGGCTTTTCCTTGAGCTTGGTGAAGGCGAGCAGCTCGATCAGGATCGCGCTGCCGAGGTAGAGCGGGAACACGTGGTGCGCCTCGCCCATCACATCGGTGACCAGGAACGACACGATGCCGCGCATCAGCAGGAAGAACACGGCTGCGGCGATCGCCGCGCCGGGTCCGACATACAGGCGAGCGGCCACCAGCGGGATGCCAGCAGCGGCAACGATCATCAGCGGTGCGAACACCATGCGGAACTGGGCAATGCCGAAGTCGAACTCACCCTGGAACACAGAGAGGCCGATCAGCAGGGCACCGAATGCGACGGAGACCAGGATCGTGGCGAGCCACTTGGGGAGGGCCTTGCCCTTCTGCGCCATGGCAACTTCTGCCTCACGGTGGAGCAGGATGATGCCGGCCGTCGAGAGTCCCGCGCCGCCGATCAGCATCAGGTGTGTCGGACCCCAGAGCGTCACGTCCTGGCCGAAGAGGCGGTGCCAGACATCGTCGAGCGGAAAGCCGATGAGCGCGTACAGGCCACACGCGGCGATGAAGATGCCGCTGACGGGGGCGTACCAGGTGCGGGTGATCTTGACCGCGGCGACGCCGGGCTTCTCACCGTCACGGGGGAACACGACGGCGGACATACCGGCGATGAAGAGTGCGAAGAGTCCGTAGAGGATCAGGTAGTGCGCCGGGTTGGCGAGCGGTCCGGCGTCGCGTCCGCGTCCTGCGTGAAGGCTGACGTCCCACATGAAGCCGAGCAGGGCGACGATCAGCGAGCTGCCGACGAAGAACGTCGGGATGGTCGACCAGCCGGGCTCGCCGTGGCGAGCGCCGAGGCGGTCACCGAGCTTCTGGAACCAGTCGATGCGGTGGGTGCGGTGTGCCCAGGCAATGGCGAGCAGAACCAGCGTGACGAGGCCAGCCGCGATGGAAAGGCCGATGACCTGACCCAGCTCGGCGCCGCCTACGGGAGCGGTGATGGGCTCGGAAGCATGAGGGAACATACCGAGAGTATGCGCACAGGTTATGTGACATTGCAAGTGTCACATACGTCACGCCACCGTGTCTGAGCGCGAAAAAGCCCGGCCCGCAGGCCGAGCTTTTGCGTGGACGTTAGTGTCCGTGGACACTCAGTTGCCAATAACCTCGTGGGCTTCTCGACCCTTGGGCCCATCGACGATCTCGAACTCGACCTTCTGGCCGTCTTCGAGAGTCTTGTAGCCGTCGGATGCGATCTTGGACCAGTGGACAAAGACGTCGTCCTGGCCCTCGACCTCGATGAAGCCATAACCCTTGTCAGCGTTGAACCATTTGACGGTGCCCTGCACCATGCCGCCACTCCCACCTGATGCTTCGGAGGCCCATCTGCCGAGGCCTCGTCATGCGCAGAGCCTATACGGCTCAGGCGCCTCCGGCCACGGCGGGGATTATGGAAACTTGCGCACCGTCGGGCGTCTTCGTGGCGAGTCCGTCGGCAAAGCGCACGTCTTCCTCGGCGACGTAGATGTTGACGAAGCGGCGAAGCTTGCCGTCCTCGTCGACCACGCGGGCCTTGATCCCGGGGAAGCTGGTCTCCAGCGAGTCGATGACCTCGGTCAACGTCGTACCTTCAGCGGTGACCTGTGACTGGTCGTCCGTGTAGGTGCGAAGGATCGTGGGGATTCGTACGTTGATGCTCACTGGTGCTCCTTGATTCAGGCGCTGGATGGTTTAGGCGATGCCGGCGGCGACGAAGGCGTCGTACGTGGGCGCGATGGTGGCTGCAGGGCGGACGAGATCGGCGACGGCGTCGAGCGTCTTGAGCCCGTGGCCGGTGTTGATGACGACGGTCTCGAGCTCGGTGTCGAGCAGGCCGGTCTCGACCAGCTTCTTGAGAACGCCGATCGTCGTGCCGCCGGCGGTCTCGGTGAAGATGCCCTCGGTACGAGCGAGCAGGACGATCGCGTCGCGTACCTCGTCGTCGGAGATGTCGGCAACAGCGCCGCCGGTCTCGCGGCAGATGTCGAGCACGTAGATGCCGTCGGCCGGGTTGCCGATCGCGAGCGACTTGGCGATCGTGTCGGGCTTCTGCGGACGTACGACGTCCCAGCCTTCACGATAGGCCTCTGACACGGGTGAGCAGCCGGTCGCCTGAGCGCCGTACACCTTGTAGGGCTTGTCCTCGACGAGCCCGAGCGTGATCAGCTCCTGGAAGGCCTTGTGCACCTTGGTGAGCTGGGAGCCGGACGCGACCGGGATCACGATCTGGTCGGGGAGCCGCCAGCCAAGCTGCTCGGCGATCTCGTAGCCCAGGGTCTTGGAGCCCTCGGCGTAGAACGGACGGACGTTGACGTTGACGAATGCCCAGCCGTCTTCTTCACCGGCGATCTCGCTGGCGAGCTTGTTGACGTCGTCGTAGTTGCCGTCGACCGCGACGAGGTTCTCGGTGTAGACGGCCGAGTTGATGACCTTGGGCGTCTCGAGGTTGCTAGGAATGAAGACGACCGTCCTGATGCCCGCGCGCGCACCGGCTGCGGCGACGGCGTTTGCGAGGTTGCCGGTCGAGGGGCAGGCGAACACCTTGCTGTTGAACTCACGGGCGGCGCTCAGGGCGCACGCCACGACGCGGTCCTTGAAGGAGTTGGTCGGGTTGGTGCTGTCGTCCTTGACCCAGAGGTTCTTGAGGCCGAGCTCGGCGGCGAGGTTGTTGGCCTTGAGCAGCCGCGTGTAGCCGGGCTCGAGGTTGGGGCTCAGCTCGATGTCGTCGGGTACGGGGAGAAGTGCCTTGTAGCGCCAGATGTTTGCGGGGCCGGCTTCGATCTGCTCGCGGGTGATGGCCGGGAAGTCGTACTTGATCTCCAGCGGACCAAAACACTCGTGACACGCATAGTGCGGGCCGAGCTCTCGGGTGGTGCCACATTCGCGGCACACGAGCTCGACGGCATTGCCGAATGCTCCGTCGCGGATCGTCTTCGCTACTGCGGTGATGCTCATTTGCGTCCTCCAGTCATCTTTCCCGGTCTCGTTCACCGGGACGGATTGAGCACCTGGTCCATCTTTGGACTGGTTGCTGGGGTGTCGTCGGGCCGTGTCCCTGTACCCCTCTTGATGAGTGGCTTCAGCGTACGGGCGCGTCTCACGATGTGTCCACTCGGTCCGAATGCCGAGATGGGCTTCGCCCGGGCATCAGAACGGAGCCTTGAGGGCAGTTCAGCCCTTGCGGGAGAAGCGAGTCGTCGGCGGCGGGTAGTTGCCGTCGGCCAGATTCGCGAGTCGTTCGAATGGGTTGTACGACGAGTGGTCGCCGGCAATCGCATAGGAGAGGCCGACGAAGAAGAAGTAGAACGGCAGCATGACGACGCCGAACACGAACGCGTACTGCGTGCAGTGCCGGTCCTCGTGCTTGACCAGGACGGGCCGGTCTGTGAGGTAGTCCAGGTCGTTCTTGCTGGCGATGACGCTGCCGACCGTGAAAGCACTGGCGACGGGGAAGTTGAAGCGGTAGCCGGTCGCGAGGTACGTACCGCGACCCCGCTTGGTGATCGTGGCGCCGCCGATCCTGGCGATGACGAATCCCAGCGGCGTGCTCAGGTTGATCCAGTTGAGAACCGTGCGCACCCGCGTCCAGAACGTGTGGGGCAGCAGCTCAGAACTCATCTGCCAGCTCCTCGAGCCACGTGGCGATCTCGTCGGGTCCGTTCAGCACGACGTCCGCGCGCGACACCAGCGCATCCTGCTCCGGCGACGCCGAGCAGATCAGCAGCCCGTCCAGACCGGACCGCCGGAGCTCGTCCACTGCATCGAATGCAGGAACGTCTCCGAGGTCGTCTCCGGCGAAGATCACGTGGCGCGCCTTCATCTCGTCGACCAGGCCCTTCAGCGCACTCCCCTTGTCGACGCCCGGCAGCCGCAGCTCAATGACCTGACGCCCTGGTTCGACGGCGAGATCCAGGTCGGCGGCGAGCTCGGACAGCGGTCCGGCGAGCGTGGCAAGTAGGTCAGGGCCAAGACCGCGGGTGTGTATCGCCACAGCGAGGCCTTTGTCCTCCAGCCGCACATCGTCGCCACCGCGCTCGGCCAGCCAACCCGGCAGCCGCTCAAGGAGCCGGGCAATCTCCTCGGGACGCTCGATCTGTGCGGGAATGCCGTCGCCAGCCGTCCAGCGCTCGGCACCGTACTGGCCGAGGATGATCAGCCGGTCGAGCCCCGCGAGCCCAACGAAACCACCCAGCTCCAGAGCCTGCTCGACCGGGCGGCCGGTGATGATCGCGACCTGTCCCAGCACCCTGCCGAGTCGCCCGAGGGCCGCCACAGCACGCTCGTGCGCGTACGCCTGCGTCGGGTCGTCGACGATGTGTGCCAACGTCCCATCGAAGTCGAGGGCGAGGAGGGTGCCGGCCGGATCATGGACCACGGCCTCGCGCACTGGGATCATCAACCCATCATTGCGGGCCGGACAAGATGATCGTCAGGCGGTCGGTACGCATGGGATCGACCCGCGGCCTGACACGATCGATGCCGACGTCCTCCGCCAGCTGCTCAGCCTGGTCCTGGAGACCTTCGGGGTAGTAGACGGTGTTCTGGCCGATCAATCCCTGCCAGTTGCCGACTCCGCCAACCGTCCACCCGGCGTCCTCGACCTTGGTTGAGAACGCGCTGGCTGCGCCGGGGGTGCCGGTGTTGTTGAGCACCGACACTGGCGTGTCACGTGCGACCGTCGGCTCAGTCTCAGTCGGAGTGGGCGTTGGCGTGAGTGTCGGCTCGGTGGTCTCGGTCGGCTCGGGTGCGGGCGTGGTGGCCGAGGTGCTCGGAGAGGTGGCCGCGTCCTTGGAGCCGTCGTCGGCGCCGATGAGCAGCCAACCCAGTCCGCCAGCCGCAGCAATCACGGCGACG
Source organism: Propionibacteriales bacterium (assembly GCA_038256885.1). Classification (GTDB taxonomy): domain Bacteria; phylum Actinomycetota; class Actinomycetes; order Propionibacteriales; family Nocardioidaceae; genus Aeromicrobium. Next base: position 29,168 of record JBBSJW010000028.1, on the reverse strand, counting down.
ATCGTGAGGACGATGAACCAGCTGGATGGAACGTAGGCGTTGCGGCTCGGTGTTCTGCGGTGGTCCATGGGACGCACCGTCAGAGATCGATGCCCAGGCGCCGGGCAGATCGACTGCGCTGCCGGCCGGCCCGGAGCCGACGCAGGCGCTTGACCAGCAGCGGATCAAAGGCGAGAGCGTCCTCGCGGTCGATGAGCGCATTGAGCACTTGGTAGTAGCGGGTCGCCGACATGTCGAACTTCTCGCGGATCGCCTGTTCCTTGGCACCGGCGTACTGCCACCAGAGACGCTCGAGCGCAAGGATCTCGCAGTCGCGGTCCGACAGTGACTCGGCAGCGGTCGTGCTGGCCGGGCTGGTCTTTTCCACTGCGCTCATGCTTCGCATCTTAGTGCACAAATCACATCGATGTCATTTGACATAGTGAAGTCATGTCGACCAATTCGCGCACCATCCGCTGGGGCATTCTCGCCACAGGACGCATCGCCGAGAATTTCGCCACAGACCTCGCACTCGTGGAGGGCAGCGAGCTGGTGGCCGTCGGTTCCCGGCGCCTCGACGCAGCGCACGAGTTCGCCGAGCGGTTCGGCGCCGCTCGTGCGCACGGCTCATACGAAGAGCTCGCTGCCGACCCCGATGTCGACGTCATCTACGTCGCGACTCCGCACAGCCGTCACCTCGAGGACGTGATGGTCTGCCTGGAGGCCGGCAAGCACGTGCTGTGCGAGAAGCCGCTGGCCATGAACGCCGCAGATGCCGAGACGATGATCATCGAGGCCCGATCACGCGGGCTGTTCTTCGCCGAGGCGATGTGGACGCGCACCAACCCCAACATTCGCAGGATGCTGCAGATGATCAGGGAGGGAGTCATCGGCACACCGCTTCAGGTGCGCGCCGAGCTGGGCTATGCCGCCGAGGCAGAGAAGACCCGCATGTGGGACCCAAGCCTTGGGGCCAGCGCGCTGCTCGACATGGGCATCTATCCGCTGACCTTCGCCTTCCTCCTGCTCGGCGAGCCCGACAGCATCGTCGCCGCCGGAGTGCTCTCCGACCAGGGCATCGACCTCAATGCCGGGGCGACCCTGACGTACGCGAACGGTGCCGTCGCCAATATCGCGTGGAACCAGGTCGCCTGGTCCAACAACCGAGGGACGATCGCCGGCGATGCAGGATTCGTGGAGATGACGTCACGCTTCCACGAGCCGACCGGCTTCTCGTTCACTCGCGGCGACCAGACCGAGACGTACGAGGTGGACGTCATCGGCCGCGGCTATTCGCACGAGATCATCGAGGTCGCCGACTGCCTGCGCGAAGGCCGCACCCAATCGGCACTGCTGCCTCAGGACGAGTCGCTCGCGATCATGAAGCAGCTCGACGAGATCTTGCGCCAGCTCGGCGTGACGCGGCGGTGACACAACACCTATAGGGTTCAGGACATGGCGTCTGGCCTCGCAGAATTCGTGGTTATCGCCAATCGCCTGCCCGTGGACCGGATCACCGGTCCCGACGGACAGACGACGTGGCGCAAGTCGCCCGGCGGCCTGGTCACCGCCCTCGAGCCCGTCATCCGACGCAACGGTGGCGCCTGGATCGGCTGGCACGGCGCGGCCGGCGAGAAGCTCCGACCCTTCGAGCACGACGGTATGAACCTCGTCCCCGTCCCGCTGTCAGAAGAAGAGGTCGAGGAGTACTACGAGGGCTTCTCCAACGCGACCCTCTGGCCGCTCTATCACGATGTTGTCGCGCCGCCGGAGTTCCACCGCGAGTGGTGGGACGCGTACGTACGCGTCAATCAGCGCTTTGCTCAGAAGGCCGCCAAGATCGCCAAGAAGAACGCCGTCGTCTGGGTGCAGGACTACCAGCTCCAGCTCGTACCGACGATGCTCCGCGAGCTGCGACCTGATCTGCGGATCGGCTTCTTCCTGCACATCCCGTTCCCTCCAACCGAGCTGTTCCAGCAGCTCCCTTGGCGTCGACAGATCCTCGAAGGTCTGCTCGGAGCAGACCTCGTCGGCTTCCAGATGCCCGGCGCAGCGCAGAACTTCATCCGCCTCGTGCGCCAGCGTGTTGGGCACAAGACCCACCGCGACACCGTCTATCTGCCAGACGGTCGAACGGTGCTGGCGCAGGCCTATCCCATCTCGATCGACGCTGCCGGCTTCGAGGAGCTCGCCCGTACGCCCGGTGTGATCGCGCGGGCTGCAGAGATCCGCGAGAGCCTCGGCAATCCCAAGACCGTGCTGCTGGGCATCGACCGACTCGACTACACCAAGGGCCTGCGTCAGCGCCTCCGCGCGTTCGGTGAGCTCATCGCCGACGGCGCACTGGATGTCGACGACGCGGTCTTCATCCAGGTGGCAACTCCGTCACGCGAGCGGGTCGGCCAGTACATCCTGTTGCGCGACGACATCAACCGACTCGTCGGACGTATCAATGGCGACGTAGGACGCATCGGCCAGCAACCTGTGACCTATCTGCACGCCTCCTATCCACGCGAGGAGATGGCGGCGCTATACCGTGCCGCCGACGTCATGGTCGTCACGCCGTTGCGAGACGGCATGAACCTCGTCGCGAAGGAGTACGTCGCCTGCCGCTACGACGAGAAGGGAGCGCTGGTGCTGAGTGAGTTCGCCGGGGCGGCGTCCGAGCTCAAGTCGGCCTATCAGGTCAATCCGCACGACATCAACGGCATGAAGCAAATGCTGTTGGCGGCGATCAACGCAGACCCGCGCGAAAACGCCCGCCGTATGAAGGCAATGCGCCGTCAGGTGATGGAGAACGACATCGATCTCTGGGCTGCCAACTTCCTGCGCGAGCTCCATGCCGTACGCGATCCACACGCCAAGAACCCCCGCCCCGTCTGACCCCATCTCGCTGGTTGAGTAGGAGGCCGCCCGCTGGGGGTACCTCCCACGAGCGCAGCGAGTAGGGGCCCGACGTATCGAAACCCCGTGAGAACGAAGGCTCGCGCAAGCATTTCGGCGTACGTGGTTTCGATTCGCTCGTCCCTCGCTACTCAACCAACGCGATGGTGACCTAAATTGAGCGCCATGCCCGACTTCCTCGACGTGCCGGACCTCATCGGCAAACACGTCCGGCTCGAACGGCTGCAGCCGCATCATGCCGAAGGGCTGCTCGTCGCGTCCGACGATGACGAAGTCTTCACCTGGCAACTGTTCTACCGACCCACGACGCTCGCCGAGGCGGAGAAGCTCATCGACCTCTACCGCTCCCGTTCCAACACCCTGTCGTGGGCTCAGGTCGATCAGGCCAGCGGTGAGGTTGCCGGGCTCACGACCTACTACGACATCGACCCAGCCAGGCGAACGCTCGCCATCGGCGCGACCTGGTTGGGTCGTCGGTTCTGGCGCACCGGGATCAACACCGAGGCGAAGCTTTTGCTCCTGCGCCGGGCTTTCGACGAGCTCGGGTGTGCCCGTGTCGTGTGGCACGTCGACATCAAGAACGAGCTGTCGCAGGCGGCCGTGGAACGCATCGGCGGCGAACGCGAAGGCGTGCTGCGCAAGCACATCATCCGGCGCGATGGATCGTGGCGCGACACCGTCCTCTACTCGATGATCGACGACGAATGGCCTGCAGCCTGCGACGCACTCGAGCTCAAGCTCAGGCGCTAGTCGGCGAGCTGCCCGCGCTTGTGCTGGAAGATCAAGTTGGTCTCCGTCAACGCAACTTCGGGTGCGGCGCTGAGCTGATCTACGACGAACGCCCGCAGGTCTTCTGGGTCGCGCGCGGCAACGTGCACGTGGAAGTCGTCGGCGCCGGCGAGGAAGTAGACGTTGAGGACCTCGGGCATGGCCGCGAGGCGGTCGGAGAACTCGTTGATCGATCCTCTGGCGTCGGCCCGCAGGCGTACCGCGATCATCGCCTGGATCGGACGGCCGAACCAGGCTGGATCGACCTCGGCATGGAAGCCGGCAATGACTCCCCGGTCGATCAGACTGCGCAATCGGACGAGGCAGGTCGAGGCGGCAACGCCAACCTTTTCGGCCAAGGCGTTGTTGGCCAGACGCCCCTCCGCACGCAGTGCTTCAACGATTCGAAAATCAAGCTTATCGAGCTCTCGAACATCCTTCGGCATGCGCTCCCCTTGTCGGATGATTGCGTACGAATCACGCGCCAGTGCTTACTCTAGCGAATGTTCTTCGGAGATTTGCACATCAAACCACAGTTCCTTCACGATAGCAGTACCGAATCGTTCTGAGGAGCAACCATGTTGGTCGGCGTACCCCGCGAGATCAAGAACAACGAGTTCCGCGTCGCCATCACCCCGGCCGGCGTGCACGAGCTCACCCGCCGCGGCCACGACGTGGTCATCGAGAAGGACGCCGGTGTCGGATCGTCGATCACCGATGGCGAGTTCGTCGCCGCGGGCGCCAAGATCCTCGCCACAGCAGACGAAGTGTGGGAGACCGCTGAGCTGGTTCTCAAGGTCAAGGAGCCCATCGCCGAGGAGTACGGGCGAATGCGCAAGGGCCAGACGCTCTTCACCTATCTCCACCTCGCGGCCAGTCGGGAGTGCACCGACGCTCTGCTCTCGTCGGGAACGACGTCCATCGCGTACGAGACGGTGCAGCTCGCAGACGGCTCGCTGCCGTTGCTTGCTCCGATGTCCGAGGTCGCCGGCAAGCTCGCTCCGCAGGTCGGCTTCTACCATCTGATGCGTCGAGGCGGCGGCCGCGGCGTGCTGCCCGGCGGCGTGCCCGGAGTACACCCGGCCAATGTCGTCGTCATCGGTGCTGGAGTCTCCGGCGTCAATGCCGCCCAGGTCGCACATGGCATGGGCGCTCGCGTCGAGATCCTCGATCTCAACGTCGCCCGCCTGCGTCAGGTCGACGCCCAGTTCGGTGGCGCCATCACCACGGTGGCCTCCAACTCATACGCGATCGAGAAGGCCGTACGCGAGGCCGACCTCGTAGTCGGCGCCGTTCTCGTGCCCGGCGCCAAGGCCCCGACACTCGTCAGCGACGACCTCGTTGCAACGATGCGCCCCGGTTCGGTACTGGTCGACATCGCGATCGACCAGGGTGGCTGCTTCGAGAGCTCCCGCGCGACAACGCACGACGACCCGACGTTCAAGGTCCACGACTCTGTCTTCTACTGCGTGGCCAACATGCCGGGCGCTGTGCCGCACACCTCGACATACGCGCTGACCAATGTGACGCTTCCGTACGCCGTCGCGCTCGCCGACAAGGGTTGGAAGCAGGCCGTCACCGAAGACGCCGCGCTGGCCGGTGGCCTCAGCACGCACGAGGGCAAGCTCGTCAACGGTCCCGTCGGAGAGGCGCTCGACATCGAGGTCACTCCGCTCGCCCAGCTCTAGACGTTGACGGGTATCGCGTTGCGCAGTGCGCGGTTCGCCGTCACGGCCAGCAGCACCGCGAGCCCCGCCGCACTGATCGTCACCGCAAACGCGGCGGTGTGCCCGTGGTCGTCCGCGAGCCGTCCGGCGATCGAAGTACCTGCGGCATAACCGATTCCCGTCGCTCCGGCGAGCAGGGTCATCGCAGTGCCGACCCGGTGCAGCGGCACGAGGATGCCGGCCAGCGCGAAGTTGCTGATCATGTACGGCGCCACCGCAAACCCGAGCAACGCGATCACTCCGACCAGAGAGGCGATCGAGTCGACGAGCAACAGCGGGGCTGACAAAGCCAGCAACGCCAGAGCTGCAGCGAGCATGCGCGTCGCGTACAGGATGCGCTCCGGCAACGCGGTGATCGCGAGCCCGGCGATCACGCTGCCGATGCCGAGGGTGGCGTGGATGAGACCCACCAGTCCGGCTTGGCCCTCTGCTTCGGCCAGCACCGTGCTGCCGGTCTGAAGACTGCCGAAGATCACTCCGATGCTGAACTGGGCGATGACCAGGACGAAGAATGCGATGGTCCACATCGTGCCTGAGCCCCCGCCGCCGTGGGTCGTCCTTCGGGCCACCAGGTCAGAGGTCGGGTGCAGGGCGAACCATGTACCGAACACCCCGAGCAGAACCGCGGCGACGAGCATGGCTCCCGCCGGCTCGGCGAGGATCGCCAGAACGCCGATGAGGGCAGGTCCAAGCACGAAGGACGCCTCGTCGGCTGACCCCTCGTACGAGAACGCCGCGTCGACCAGCCTGCGCTGATCGACTTCCTCGGACGTGATCGGGCGCCACCGAACGCGCGCCAACGGCCCGACCTGCGGGATCGCAAAACCTGTGATCGCGGCCATGGTGATGATCGCCGGCATCGATCCGAAGTCGTCGCTCGTGACGACGACGATTCCGGCCAGCCCAAGAGCCCCTGCAATCGACTGGACGAGCACGACCGGGCGCTGGCCGATCCGGTCTGCCAGTGCTCCGGCAAGCGGCGACCCGACGGCGTTGGCGACGGCCAAAACACCTGCGGCCGCGCCACCTTTGCCGTAGCTGTCGGTAGCGGTGCTCACCAGGATCAGCGTGCCGATCTGACTCATGGCAAGCGGGATCCGCCCGAGGAAGGCTACGACGATGTAGGCGGGCCCGACGATGCGCAACAGTGCGCGGTAGGAGGCGATGGCTGACACAGCCCGCGCAGTCTATCCGCCGATAGGCTCGACTCATGCCCCTCGCACGAGCGCGAATGTCGACCTTCGCGTTCTTCGCGCTCAATGGATTTTCGCTCGGCATGTGGGTCATTCACATCCCGGAGATCCTCGATCGTACGGGCGCCGACAAGGCCACTCTCGGCTACCTATTGCTGTTGTTGGGCGGCACCGCACTCGTTGGCATGCAGGTTGGTGGGCACCTCATCGACAAGCTCGGCAGCCGACCCGTCGTGGTCGCCGCGGGCCTCGCCCTCAGTGCTGCGCTGATCGGACCGGCGGTGGCGACCAGCGTCACGGCGTTGGCCGTCGCGCTCGGGGTGTTCGGCGCTGCCAACGGGATCATCGACGTCGCACAGAATGCGCAGGCCGTCGAGGTCGAGCGCGCGTACGGCCGACCCATCATCAGCGCGTTCCACGCGTTCTTCTCTCTCGGCGGCCTCGCGGCCTCACTGGTCGGCGGCGTGCTGATTGCCGTAGACGCCGACATTCGACTGACCCTCGGCGCTGCTGCGATCGCCGGCATCGCCGTCACGTTGATGGCTCGACCGGGCCTGCTCCGTACGGCACCAGTGGCACCCTCCAAGGCCGACGCGAAGGACGCACCCTGGACGGGTCGCGTCATCCTGCTCTCTCTGCTCGCGTTCGTGCTGCTCCTGTCCGAAGGAGTCGCGTACGACTGGAGCACGGTGCACCTCCATGACTCCCTCGATGCCAGCAAGACCGTCGCGGCGTGGGCATTTGGCGCATTCTCGGTGACCATGACTGCCGTACGGCTGCTCGCCGACCGGATCGTCGGCCGCATTGGTGCCGCTGCGTATGTCCAGCGCGCGGCGCTCGTCGGCGCCCTTGGTTTGCTCGGGGCGGCACTGGCGCCCACGCCATGGGTCGCGATCCTTGCCTGGGCCATCTTCGGGATCGGACTTGCCGGCTGCGTGCCGCAATTCTTCAGCGCCGCGGGCAACATCGATCCGGCGGCCTCGGGCACCTACCTGGCCCGAGTCACCGGCACCGGATACCTCGGACTGCTGGCTGGTCCTGCGGTGATCGGCATCCTCACCAACTGGATACCCCTGACGACCGCGTTCGCCGTCCCCATCATCGGTTGCTTGCTCGCTGGACTTCTGGCGCCGCGAGCACTGCGGAAGGTGGCGGGATGAAGCCGCTGACTGAGCTCATGGCTTCGGACTGGGCCGAGGCACTCGAGCCCGTCGCGCCCAATATCGAGGCGATGGGTCAGTTCCTCCGGGAGGAGATTGCGGCTGGCCGCTCCTACCTCCCTGCCGGCGACCACATCCTGCGCGCCTTCGCCGAGCCGATGGCCAACGTGAAGGTGCTGATCACCGGCCAGGACCCCTATCCGACGCCGGGCCATCCGGTCGGACTGTCGTTCTCGGTGGCCCCGGACGTACGACCGCTGCCACGCAGCCTGACGAACATCTTCAACGAACTCCACGCTGACCTTGGCGTACAGCCGTCGGAGTCTGGCGATCTCAGCCCGTGGGCCCAGCAGGGCGTGCTGCTGCTCAACCGCGTGCTGACCGTGCGGCCCGGCACGCCCGCGAGCCATCGCGGCAAGGGGTGGGAGGTGGTCACCGAGCAGGCGATCCGTGCGCTTGGCGCGCGCGATCAACCGCTCGTCGCCATCTTGTGGGGACGGGATGCCCAGAGCCTGAAGCCGATGCTCGGCGACGTCCCGACGATCGAGTCCGTCCACCCCAGCCCGCTCTCGGCATCGCGCGGATTCTTCGGCTCCAAACCGTTCAGCCGCGCCAACGAGCTGCTGACTGCTCAAGGCGCGCAACCAGTGCAATGGTCGCTCACCCCGTTAGGGTGAACAGGTGAGCGAGGAAAAGCAGATACGTGATCGCGGCGTCGTCATCGACGAAGGCATCGGCATCCTGCAACGTTGGGGTCTGCGCGTCATCATCATCGCTGCTTCAGCCTGGATACTCGGTTGGATCATCGGTCACACCTGGGTCGTGATCTTCCCGGTCACCATTGCGCTGATCGTCACCACGATCCTGGGCCCGGCGGCCGCTTGGTTGCGCGCCAAGGGGTGGCCAGATGGGCTTGCCGCCGCTGCCATCATGCTGGGCTTCCTCGGCGCAATCGTCGGCATCATCGCGATCCTGACACCGCAGGTCGCGGGCCAGGCGAACGAGGTCGCGACGAGCGCCTCAGACGGTCTCCAGAAGGTGCGCGACTGGCTCACCGGAGAGCCGCTCAACCTCTCTGAGGGTCAGATCACTCGCGCCATCGAGGCCCTGCAGGACAAGCTTCAGGCCAGCGCATCGACCATCGGGTCAGGCATCTTCTCGACAATAGGCGCGGCCACCTCGGCGATCGTCAATCTGATCCTGATCCTGATGCTCACATTCTACTTCGTCAAGGACGGCCACAAGTTCCTTCCGTGGCTCAAGGCCGTCATGGGTCATCGCACGGGCGGCCACCTCATCGAGGTCGCCAACCGCGTGTGGGGCACTCTCGGCGGGTTCATCCGAGTCCAGTCGCTGGTGGCGCTGATCGACGCCGTCATCATCGGCGCAGGACTCGCGATCCTCGGCTCGCCGCTGGCGATCCCGCTGGCAGTCGTGACATTCTTCGCCGCCTACATCCCGATCGTCGGCGCGTTCATCAGCGGTGCGCTCGCGGTGCTCGTCACCCTGGTCACCAATGACCCCAAGGATGCGCTGATCGCCCTTGCCATCGTGGTCGGCGTCCAGCAGCTGGAGGGCAACGTCCTGTCACCGATGCTTCAGGGAAAGACCATGAACCTCCACCCCGCGGTCGTCCTGCTCGGCGTCGCCGCAGGTGGCACCCTGTTCGGAATCACCGGCGCCTTCCTCGCCGTACCCGTCGTCGCGACGATCAGCGAAATTCTGCGCTATACCAACGAGCACATCGACGACTCCGTGGCGTGGAATGCCCCTGAGAACGACGACTCAGCCGCCGAGACGCTCGACAACGATTGACAGTTTGGTGCGGCAACCCGCGGGGTAGATGCGGAGCATGACCACCATCGATCTTGGCCGCCCCCTGTCCGGTGACGTCGTCGAACTGATCCTCGAGGACCACCGTCGCTTCGAAGAACTCCTGCGCAAGCTGCGCGATGACTCGTCCGACCGCGACGCCGTACGTGCCGCTTTCGCCGCACTTCACGTCGCGCATGCCGAGGCGGAGGAGAAGTACGTCTACCCCGTGCTGCGCAAGCGAACCAGCGTCACCGAGCACGACGAGGAACACGGCGAGGAGGAACACGCCGAGGGCAATGAGGCCCTGCTGGCTGTACTGGAGTGCGCAAGCACGGACACGCAGAAGTTCGAGGACGCCGTCGAGAAGCTCGCCGAGAAGGTCAACCACCACTTGACCGAGGAGGAGCTGACCATCCTCAACCCCGCTCGAGAAGAGGCCTCCGAGCAGGTCAAGGCCGACCTCGGCGAGAAGTTCGCGACCGAGCGCAACAAGCAGATCGACGACGACTGCGGATCGATCGAGAACGTCCGTCGCCTCGTCAAGGCCGCCCACGCCGAAGGACTGCTGCCCGCGGAGGACTAGCCTCGACGCATGAGGCTCCCTCGTTCGGCGCACGATGAGCAGGGCTGGCGCATTGCCGAGATCGCGCCTGACTTTGAGGTCGAGGACGTATGGGCCCTCCCGGTGCACGGCGGGCCCGATGACTTCCCGCAGCTGCTTGAGGTCATGACTCACCTGAGCGCAGGCGACAGCCCATCGCGGCTCAGCCGGGCACTGTTCGGCATCCGCTACAAGCTCGGTGAGTGGTTCGGCTGGGACGAGGACGACAAGCTGCCGATCCCCGGCGACAACGAGACCTCCCTCGTCGGCCGACTGCCCGCAGATCTGCGCGGGTCGACCGACGGGTTTGACGCCGGCTCACTCCCGTTCGACCCGCTCTACCGAACGGATCGCGAGTCTGCCGCAGAGATCTCCAACAAGACTGTGCACGCGATGATGCACCTCAGTTGGGTCGACAAGGGGCACGGTGACAACCAAGGCCAGATGGCGGTTCTGGTGAAGCCGCGAGGCCGTTTCGGCAAGGTCTACATGGACCTCATCAAGCCGTTCCGCTACTGGATCGTCTATCCCGCGCTGATGCGTCAGATCGAACGAGCCTGGGACAAGCGGGACCTGCAGGAGTCCTCGTCATGAGCTGAGTGATCACACAGGAGTCGGCGCCGTCCGAGCGTTGGCGAGCGCCCATTCGAATGCCCGTTCAGCGCAACCGGCAGTAACCTGAACCCACCTGCTCACCGCTGGTGCCCGACCTACTCGTGGAGCCACATTGCCTGACTTAACTGACGTGCCGTTCTCGCGCCAAGAGACGACGTTTCTGTCGCATGGCACCAACTGTGCTGCTGCGGTCTTCCGGCCAGACTCCGCACAGTCCGTGCCTCCCGTGATCGTGATGGCGCATGGGTTCGGCTCACCGCGAGCACTCCGCCTGTACGCGTACGCCGAACGATTCGCAGGTGCTGGCTACGCCGTGGTGGTCTTTGACTATCGCGGCTTCGGCGAGAGCGAAGGCGAGCCCAGACAACTTCTCGACGTGTCAATGCAGCATGACGATTGGAGAGCCGCACTGGCTTTCGCGCGGACACTACAGGGTGTCGACTCCAGCAGGGTCGTCGCATGGGGCACCTCGTTTGGTGGTGGGCACGTCCTGACAGTTGCCGGACGCGGTGAGGAATTGGCTGCCGTCATCGCGCAGGTGCCGCACGTGAGCGGACCGTCAGCAGTGAGAGCCACCGGGTTCGCAGCCTCGGCACGCATCGCGCCGTATGCGATCCGCGACCAGATCAACGCCCTGTTCGGCCGCTCCCCGGTTTACGTGCCCTTGGTGGGCCGACCCGGTGACCTCGGGATCATGACCACCCCTGATGCGCTCCCGGGGCTGGAGCAACTGATCGTCGACTCCCACATCGACGCCGACAACTACCGCCAGGATGTGGCTGCGCGGATCGGTCTGAAGATCGGCATGTATTCGCCGACTCGCGTTGCGGGCAAGATCAAGTGCCCCACGCTGGTCCAGATTGCCAAGAACGATGCCATCACACCCCGGTCCGTAGCGGAGAAGGCCGCCAGCAAGATCAAGCTGTCGACGGTCAGGGTCTACGACTGCAGCCACTTCGACCCCTACGTCGAGCCAGCATTTCCGCAGGTGGTCAGCGACCAGCTCGCCTTCCTCAGGGAGCACGTACCGGCCTGACTCGTGCTGACGATGGCGTCGGCTGCACCGCGCGAAGAGGTGATGGAGCCCCCGACAGGAGTCGAACCCGCGACATTCTCATTACAAGTGAGACGCTCTACCAACTGAGCTACAGGGGCGTGGACCGCGCCACGTTCATCGCGGGCCAGAGACCATCGTAGTGGAGGCCGCGAACCAGTCGCGCGGCATACTGGCTGGGTGCCAGAACCGTACGACCGACTCCTCAAGTCCACCGCCGATCTCGACACTCCCTTCGCCGTCGTTGACGAGCCGGCGCTGTGGGCGAACGCCGACGATCTCGTACGACGAGCGGCCGGTGTGCCGATCAGGGTCGCCAGCAAGTCCGTGCGCGTTCGGTCGATCATCGATCGCACCCTGGTCCGCGAAGGCTTTGACGGCGTCATGTCCTATTCGCTCGCAGAGTCCAACTGGCTCGTCGACAACGGCATTGACGACATCCTGCTGGCCTACCCGACGACCAGCGCATCAGCGCTCAAGGAGCTCGTCGCAGACGACCGCAAGCGTGCAGCGATCACCGTCATGGTCGACAGCGTCGCGTCGCTCGACCACATCGACAGCCAGCTCGGCGCCGACCACCCCACGATCCGGGTGTGCATCGACATCGACTCGTCCCTCAAGATCGGCCCTGTGCATCTGGGCGTTCGCCGCTCCCCCGTGCACTCGGCCGACGCCGCTGGCTCGCTGGCGAAGGCGATCGAGGGCCGCAAAGGCTTTGACCTCGTCGGCGTGATGTTCTACGACGCTCAGATCGCCGGACTGCCGGACAGCTCGGCTGCCGTACGACTCGTCAAGAAGCGTTCCAACGCGGACCTGCTCGAGCGACGCAGCAAGGTGATCGCCGATGTCAGCGAGCACGCAAAGCTCGAGATCATCAACGCCGGCGGCACCGGCAGCCTGGAAATCACTGGTGCTGATCCCGCGATCACCGAGCTGACCGCTGGCTCAGGTCTGTTCGTGCCGACACTGTTCGACGGGTACGACGCCTTCGAGGCGCGCGCGGCCGCGTACTTCGTGCTCTCCGTCGTCCGCAAGCCTTCGCTGGACATCGCGACCCTGTTTGCGGGCGGCTACATAGCGTCCGGCCCGACCAACAAGAACCGCCAGCCTGCGCCGACCTGGCCCCAGGGCCTCAAGGCCATCAGCACCGAAGGTGCCGGCGAGGTACAGAGCCCAGTCAAGGGGGCTGCCGCTCGCGACCTGAGCATCGGCGATCGCGTCGTGATGCGATACGCCAAGGCCGGCGAGATGTGCGAACGCTTCGACGAGATCGCGATCGTCGCGGCTGACGGAAGGGTCGAACGCGTACCGACCTATCGCGGAGAGGGCAGGAACTTTGGCTGAGTACTGGCAGAACTGGGGCCGCAGCGTCGAGACCCACCCGCAGCGCATTGCCCATCCAGCGTCGACGGCCGAGGTGTCTGCACTCGTACGCGAGGCTGCCGCTGCCGGCATCAAGATCAAGGCCGTCGGCGCCAGCCACTCGTTCACCGCAATCGCGGCAACTGACGGAATCCTGCTTCGCCTGGATCGCATGAACAAGATCATCAGCCACGATCCGGTGACAGCGCGCGTACGCGTTCAGGCCGGAATCTCCCTGCACGAGCTCAACCCACAGCTCAACGCCATGGGGCTCGCACTGCCGAACCTCGGTGACGTGGACCCACAGTCGGTCGCCGGAGCTGTGTCGACCGGCACCCACGGCACCGGCGACAAGTTGTTCGGCATCTCGGAGACAGTCGTCGCGGTACAGCTCGTCACCGGCAATGGCGAGGTGCTCGAGATCGACGAAACGCATGCCTGGTTCGGCGCATCACGGGTCACCCTCGGCGCGCTCGGCATCCTGACTGAGGTCACGCTTCAGTGCGTGCCCGCCTTCCTCCTGCACGCCCGCGAGGAGCCGATGGCGCTGCCCGAGGTCCTCGAAGGCATCGACGAGCTGGTCGGCGACAACGACCATTTCGAGTTCTACTGGTTCCCGCACACCGAGAAGACCATGATCAAGCGCAACAACCGCGTGCCCGAGGGCACCGAGCGCCAGCCGATCGGGCGCTTCAAGCATTGGCTCGATGACGAGTTCCTCAGCAACACGGCCTTCAACGGCATCAATCGAGTCGTAGCCCGTCAGCGCAGCTGGATCCCCAAGGTCAACAACCTCGCAGCATCGATGCTCAGCGCTCGCGAGTACATCGACAACTCCTACAACGTGTTCGTGTCACCGCGGTCCGTACGGTTCCGCGAGTCCGAGTTCGCGATGCCGCGCGAGGCACTCGGCGACGTCCTTCGCGAGTTGAAGAAGTGGTTCGAGGCCGGGCACGAGAGGATCTCGTTCCCGATCGAGGTTCGCTTCACCGCTGCCGACGATGTCTGGATGTCAACGGGTCACGAGCGCGACAACGTCTACGTTGCCGTGCACCAGTACGTACGCAGCGACTACACCGACTACTTCGCCGCCGCGCAGGACATCTTCACCTCGTACGAGGGTCGACCGCACTGGGGCAAGATCCACACGCTCGACTCGTCCTACTTCGCGCAGCGTTATGCGAAGTTCAACGACTTCGTGGAGATCCGTGACCAGCTCGACCCGCAGCGGACGTTCAGCAACGAGTACCTCGACCGCGTCCTGGGCTAGGCCCTTGCCTGCGCGATCGCGTACAGGGCGATGCCCGCAGCAACACCGGCGTTGAGCGACTCGAGGCCGGTCGACATCGGGATCGAGACGAGCTCGTCGCAGGTCTCCGAGACGAGTCGTGACAGGCCCTTGCCCTCGCTGCCGATGACCACGACGACGGGGCCGTCGATCATCTGCGAGTCGGGCAGCACGACGTCACCATCGGCGGCCAGGCCGATGACCATCATCCCCTGGTCCTGGAACGCCTTGAGCTGACGCGTCAGGTTGGTGACGCGGGCGACCGGCACGCGTGCAGCTGCGCCGGCGGACGTCTTCCATGCCGAGGCGGTGATGTGCGCGGCGCGACGCTCGGGGATGACGACCCCGTGGGCTCCGAAACCGGACGCCGAACGGATGACAGCTCCCAGGTTGCGGGGATCGGTGACGCCGTCGAGCATCACGATCAGCGCCGGCTCGCCCTTTTCGGCCGCGAGACCGAGGAACGTAGCCGGATCGGCGTACTCGTATGCGTTGAGCTTGGCGGCGATGCCCTGGTGAACGGCACCACCAGTCAGCTTGTCGAGCTCGATGCGGCCGATCTCCAGCAGGCTGATGTGCTGCTCGGCGGCGAGCTTGAAGATCTCGCGGATGCGATCGTCGCGCTCGGTGCCCTCGGCGACGTACAGCGCATGGATCGGCACGGTCGCGCGCAGGAGCTCGACCACCGGGTTGCGTCCAGCGACCCACTCGGCGGCATCGCCGGTCTTGCGCTTGGGACGCGCGGCCTCGCGCTTCTGCGTCGCGTTCTTCATCTTGTAGATCTTGTGGTTGGGACGGTCCTCGGCGCGCGGCGTCGGGCCCTTGCCCTCGAGCCCCTGGCGACGGCGTCCGCCTGATCCGGCCGTGGGGTTGCCCTTGCCGGTCTTCTTGATCGCGCCCTTGCGCTTGCTGTTGCCCGGCATGTCAGTCACCCTTCACGGACCAGCGCGCACCCTGCGGCGTGTCCTCGATGTCGATGCCGGCAGCCGTGAGCTGGTCGCGAACTCGGTCCGCGGCAGCGAAGTCCTTGTTGGCCCGCGCCTCCTGGCGCTGCTCAAGCAGCCCGCCCACGAGGGAGTCGATCACCTGCGCGTACGCAGCATCGTCACCCCCACGATCCCACGTGGAGGACAAGGGATCCAAACCGAGAATGTCCAGCATCGCGCGAACTGACCCCAGCACCCCGCGCAAAGCCGCGCTCTCGCCGTCAGCAAGCAGCTTGTTGCCCTCGGCGATCGTGGCCTGCAACGCCGCCAGCGCCGATGGCACTGCTAGGTCGTCATCCATCGCCAGCACGAAGTCCGCGCACGGTATGCCCAGCTCGCCAGGACCCACCAGCTCGGCAGCACGACGTACGAAGCCTTCGATCCGGGCGAAGGCCGTGGCGGCTTCGCCCAGAGACTCCTCGGAGAACTCGACGATCGAGCGGTAGTGCGATGCTGCGAGGTAGTAGCGCAGGTCGATCGGTCGTACACGCTTGACGACCTCGCTGACCAGCAACGTGTTGCCGACTGACTTGCTCATCTTGGAACCCGACAGGTTGAGCATCGCGTTGTGCATCCAGGTGCGCGCGAACTTCTGCCCGGCCGCTGTCGACTGGGCCAGCTCGTTCTCGTGGTGCGGGAAGCGCAGGTCGAGACCGCCGCCGTGGATGTCGAACTCGTGGCCGAGGTACTTCGCCGCCATCGCCGAGCACTCGAGGTGCCATCCGGGTCGACCGCGACCCCACGGCGTGGGCCAGGAGGCGGACTCGGGGTCACCGTCCTTGCGGCCCTTCCACAAGGCAAAGTCGCGAGCGTCACGCTTGCCTTCCGGCGGTGCGTCCTCGGCAGCCTGCATGTCGTCGATCTTCTGGTTGGACAGCTCGCCATAGTTGGGCCACGACCGTACGTCGAAGTAGACGTCACCGGAACCGTCCTCAGCCGCATAGGCGTGGCCGCGTTCGATCAGCGTCTTCATCATCTCGATCATCTCGGGCACAACACCCGTGGCGCGGGGCTCGTACGTCGGCGGAACACAGCCGAGCACTTCGTAGGCCGCGTGCAGCGCGCGCTCGTTCTCATAGGCCACGGCGAACCAAGGACGATCCTGCTCGACCCCCTTGGCGAGGATCTTGTCGTCGATGTCGGTGACATTCGCGACGATCGTGACGTCAAGCCCGGAGTACTCCAGCCAGCGGCGGAGTACGTCGAAGACGACCTCCTTGCGGATGTGCCCGATGTGCGGCGGTCCCTGCACGGTGAGGCCGCAGTGATAGATCGAGACCTGGCCGGGATGCACGAGATCCAGCTCGCGGACCTGTCGCGTGGCGGTGTCGAAGAGCTGGAATGGCACGGGTCAACCTTATCGGCTCCGGTCTCGTGATCCTGCCGCTGCTTCGCGGGGCGGTCAAGTCACTTCAACCCCACAAGTCCCACTGGTCACATAGGATGTCGTGATGCGCAACTCCCCCCGTCTCACCGTGGCCCTGCTGCTCGGTGCCGTCATGCTGCCCGGGATCCCGGCTTCGGCCGCAACGTCCGACCAGGCGTCGTTCGCCCGGTGGACCAGCTCGGCCGACTTCGCCGCGGGCACCTCGGTCGCCCTCTCCGCCGGCTCGGGCTCAATGACCTTGGGCGAAGGGACCTCCACGATCACGTATGACGATCCGCGGGTGACCGGCGGAACCAAGAGCTATCGCACCGGCGCGTGGACGTCACCGTGGCAAGAAACCGGCTTCGACGCCCGCACCTTGATCCCCTCGTGGAGCATCAAGACCCCCGGCCGCACCTGGGCCAGGATCGAGGTCCGCGTCCGCAGCGGGTCGACGGTCGGCAGCTGGGACACGGTCGCGCGCTACGCCACCGGCACCGGCGACATCAAGCGCACGTCCTACACCGCGCAGACCGATGATCTCGCCAAGCTGTCGGCCGACACAATCATCGCCAACAGCGGCATGACGTTCACCGGCTGGCAGGTGCGTGTCCACCTGATGCAGAGCGTCACCACGACGACGAAGCCCACACTCTTCGCCGTCAACGGCATCGCCGCCACATATGCGACCCGCGCGACCAGCACAAGTGCGACCACCATGACGTCCACGAAGGACCTGTCGGTGCCGAGGTCGTCGCAGATGATCCACAGCGGACAGCACCCTCAGTGGGGCGGCGGTGGCGAGGCGTGGTGCTCGCCGACCTCCACCTCGATGGTCATGCGCTACTACGGCGCTGGACCGTCTCCGGCCGACTACGACTGGACTCGCTACGCGGAGGGCTACGTCAACCACGCGGCCCGCTACACGTACGACTACCGCTACGAAGGCACCGGCAACTGGCCGTTCAACACCGCGTACTCCGCGGGCTACGCACTGGACAGCTTCGTGACACGACTGGGCACGCTCAGGGAGGCCGAGGTGTTCATCAAGGCGGGCATCCCGCTCGTGGCGTCAGTCGCGTTCAGCAAGGGCGAGCTCTCCGGCTCCCCCATCTCGTCGACGCCGGGCCACCTGCTGGTGATTCGCGGATTCGCTGCCGACGGCAGGGTCATCGCCAACGACCCAGCGGCCTCCACGAGCTCCACGGTGCGGAGGGTCTACTCGCGCTCACAGTTCGAGAAGGCGTGGCTCGGTGGCAGCGGCGGCGTCGTCTACGTCATCCGCCCCACCAGCACGGCACTCCCCGCAGACTCCGCCCACTGGTGAGTCCTACGTGATCGAGACCTGGGTGCGCGGGTAGCCGGTCGCACCATCGGGGAGGACGTCGGCAACCTCGTCAGTCTGCGTCTCGCCCATTCGATTCGTCGCTCGCGCCTCGATGGTGTGATCGCCGACCCCTGCGTCCCAGCTCCAGGTCCATTGCACCCACGTGTCGACATTGGGCACCTTGGCCAATGTCGCCTTCTCCCAGGGTCCACCGTCGACGCGGACTTCGACTCCGCTCACCCCGACTCCCTGAGCCCAGGCCACTCCCGCGACCATCACCTTTCCGGCCTCGGCCGAACCCTGTGGCAGGTCAATGCGTGCCTGTGTCTTGATGGGCCCAAGCGGGCTCCACCCCCGCTGCGTCCAATAGGCCTGGAAGTCCTGGAATCTGGTGACCTCCCAGTCGGTGACCCATTTCGTTGCGGAGACATATCCGTACAAACCGGGTACGACCTGGCGCACTGGGAAACCGTGCGCGACTGGCAACGGTTCGCCGTTCATCGTCAGAGCCAGCAACGCGTCGCGCCCATCCATCAAGGCGTCGAGCGGGGTTCCGCAGTTCCAGCCATCTTCCGAAGTGGAAAGCATGGCGTCTGCACCCTGCTGGACGCCAGCCTCCTCAAGGAGGTCCTTGATCGGTACGCCGCTCCAGGACGTGTTGCCAATCAGGTCGCCGCCCACGGGGTTGGAGACGCAGCAGATCGTGATCCAGGCGTCCTTGAGGCCACGGTCCAGAAGATCCTGGTACGTCAGGGTCATCTCGCGGTCGACCATCCCGTGGATGCGCAGCTCCCACGCGTTGGGGTCGATCAGCGGTGGCGAGAGGGCTGTGTCGATTCGATAGAACTCGTCGTTCGGAGTGAGCCATCGCGGCTGATCCCTGGCACCGAAATCGACACCCGCAGGCACCGCAACACCACGGGTTGGCAGCTGCAACGACTCCCGGACACGCTCGATCTCCTGACGGCGTCGACGCCTCGATCCCAGCAACTCACCTGCCCCGCCCAAGACGACAGTTGCGGCGGCCACCATGCCGACGGTGCGGATGAACGAGCGCCGTCCCGCGTCGGACCCCACGTCGTTGCGATTCAACAACGTGAGCACACCGAGGACAACTGCTCCCGCCACGATGCACACGATGACACCGCCGCCGAATGCGTACGGTCGCCCGATCATCGCTGCCGCAGCGGCGACGACGAGCACGGCAACCAGCGCGATCGACCACGTGCGACGGGCGTTCCACCACAGTCCGGCCAGCCCGCCGAGGAGCAGGATCGCGGCCACAACCGATGCCACCGCCAATGGCTTGTCCTTGGTGCCGACGACGCCGATGATCGCCTCCGCGATCCCGCCGGGTGTGAGCTTGATGACGGTCTGACCCAACGCCAGCACGGGTGACTCACGAAGGTTGAAGAGCGCGGCGAGCGCCTCGCTGACGGCCACTGCGGCTGCCGCAGCAAGCATCCCGCTGGCGAAGCTCTGGCGTCGTGTCACCGAACCATCATCACTCGGAGATCCACACCCTGCTTGGTGTACGGCATGATCGACGTGTGAGCTCTCCTCGGATCGGCGTTGGCACCGACGTACACAAGCTCGTGCCGGGTCGTACGCTCTGGCTCGCCGGACTCGAATGGCCGGACGAGGATCAGGGACTTGAAGGGCACTCCGACGGAGACTGCGTCGCTCACGCCATCGTCGATGCCGTCCTCGGAGCCGCTGGCCTGGGAGACATTGGCAGCCATTTCGGCAGCGCCGAGCCCGAATGGGCCAACGCCGCCGGGACCGACTTCCTTCGCGAGACAGCCCGACGCGTACGCACCGCGGGCTGGAGCGTCGGCAACGTCTCGGTGCAGGCGATCGGCAACCGACCCAAGATCTCTGCCAAGCGAGAGCAGGCCGAGAGCGTTCTCAGCGATGCAATTGGTGCACCCGTGTCACTCTCGGCGACGACGACTGACGGTCTCGGGCTGACTGGCCGCGGTGAAGGCATCGCCGCGATCGCCACCGCAATCCTGTTCCAGCTCTGACGCCAGTTCCTCGAGAATGACAAAGCCCCCGACTCGAAAGTCGGGGGCTTCGTCCGTGCTTTGGGTCAGGAAGCGAGAACTTCGTCGAGACGAATCTCGGCCTTGTCCTCGTTGGTCTTCTCAGCGAGCGCAAGCTCGGAGACCAGGATCTGACGAGCCTTCGCCAGCATGCGCTTCTCACCGGCAGACAGTCCGCGCTCGTGATCGCGGCGCCACAGATCGCGTACGACCTCTGCAACCTTGAGGACATCACCGGAGTGAAGCTTCTCGAGATTGGCCTTGTAGCGGCGTGACCAGTTGGTGGGTTCCTCGACGTGCTCGGCACGCAGCACGTCGAAGACGCGCTCCAGTCCTGCCAGATCGACGACATCGCGAACGCCGACCAGGTCAACGTTGCGGGCCGGGACGCGGACGATCAGGTCAGTCTGGGAAACTATCCGGAGCACCAGGTAGTCGTGGTCCTCGCCCTTGATCTGTCGGGTTTCGATGTCTTCGATGACTGCAGCACCGTGGTTTGGGTAAACAACGGTTTCGCCGACAGTAAAAGTCATAGAGAACGTACCTTTCCTAGGTGACAAGGATAACATGCGCAGCCGACAGCGCCCGGGGCCGATTCTTGGTATGGGGCTCGTAGCAGACGCTGTTGCCGGAGGTCAAAGTCACCTTTTCGAAGTCGCTCCGATACGATCGGCGCGACGACTTTGGATCGATGTCCGACCAACCGAAAGCAGGCAACCGGTGAGCTCCGTACGACGTCGCCTCGCGGCCACATTCGCCGCTACGACACTCTTGGCCCTCAGCGCCTGCGGCTTTGAAGCCCAGACCAACCAGCAGTACCAAGCCGCCGTCGGCGCCAACGCGTTCGGCGATGTCGATGTGCTCAACGCACTGCTCGTCGCGAACGAGGACGGCTCGGCCACGGTCTCCGCCGGCTTCGTCAACAAGACCGGCGCCCAGCAGGGTCTGTCCAACGTGACAGTCACGACGCTGGATGGCACCGAGCTCTCCGTTCGTGGGCTGCGTTCACTGTTGCCGCTTCCCACCAACCAGCTCGCAACTCTCGGAGGCGCCTCGGACGCCGGCGGCTTCCAGGTCACCGAAGGTGCCGAGGCCGGCTACTACGTCAAGGCGACGTTCAACTTCACCGACTCGGCTCCCGTCACGATCGAGCTCCCGGTGGTCACCCGTACGGCCGACTACGACAAGGTCACCGGCGGCACTCCCGGCGGCACTCCCGGCGGCGAGACCGAAGAGGCTGAGGACGCAGCCGCTCACTAACCACAACGGGCCCCGACCACGGCGTACGTGGCGAGGCCCGAGGGTGCTGCAGAAGTTGGACTAGGTGAGCTGGCCCTGGCCGGTCACGAGGTAGACGACGCGCCGCGCCATCGACACAGCGTGATCGCCGATTCGCTCGTAGTAGCGACCAAGCAGTGCCAGGTCGATCGCCGGTTCGACACCGTGCTGCCACTCGACGTTGAGGACCGAGCGAAGCAGCTCGCGGCGCAGCTTGTCCATCTCGTCATCCTCGGACTCAAGCTCGGCAGCAGCCTTGACGTCGCGGTTCGCGACGATCCGAGAGGCCGAGTCGATCATCGAGTCGGCGACCGAGGCCATGGCCGCGATCGTCGGGTGCAGCTTGACTGGCACCGCTGAGTCGGGCATTCGACGCCTGGCGACCTTGGCAACGTGGACGGACAGATCGCCCATGCGCTGCAGGTCGGTGAGCATGCGAAGGGTCGCGACGAGTTGGCGGAGGTCTGTGGCAACCGGCTGCTGGGTTGCCAGCAGGAGGAGCGCACGCTCCTCGATCATCTCTGTCGCCTCGTCGATGTCCTTGTCGCCGGCGATGACTGCTTCGGCGACGTTTCCGTCGGCCTCGAGCAGCGCGCGCGTCGATTCCGCGACGGCCTTGCGTACGGAGCCCGTGAGGCTCACCAAGTCGTCAACGATGGCATCCATCTGTTCGTAATACTGATCTCGCATGTCCCCCACTTTAGGCAAACGGGATGAACGGACGACGACCTACGGTGAACGCGCCGTGAACAGGGCCTGAAGGTCGTTTCGGTATTGGCCTGCGGAGACGAGAAGTTTGCGTCCGGCACCCTACGATCGAGATGTGGATACGAGCGCAGGACTTCTGATCGCGGGAGTGATCGGTGCTGTCGTCGGTTCCGCAGTCACGTACGTATGGCGATACAGCGAACGACGTCAGAACACGGTGGTCGAGACAGTGCCCGTAGTCCCCGCAGGTGTAGAAGCGGTCCTCGCGATCCTGCCGTCCTCGACCGTGCTGATCGACTCGTCCGACACCGTCGTACAGGCGTCTGCGCCGGCTCACGCGATGGGCATCGTGCACGAAGATCGCCTCCAGCCCGAAGAGCTGATGACGCTTGTACGCCAGGTGCGTCGGGATGGTCAGGTACGCCAGGCCGACCTCTCGTTGCAGCCCAAGCGCGGCACCACCTCATACATTCACGCGCGGGTCGCCCCGCTCGGTTCGCGGTTGATCCTCGTTCTCGCCGACGACCGCACCCGCGAGCAACGCGTCGAGACCGTACGTCGCGACTTCGTCGCCAATGTCAGCCACGAGCTCAAGACGCCTATCGGTGCACTCAACCTGCTCGCCGAGGCCGTTGCCGAGGCCAAGGACGATCCCGAGGCAGTCGTCCGGTTCTCGAGCCGGATGCACACCGAGAGCGAGCGACTAACCCGCTTGGTACAGCAGATCATCGACCTGTCGCGGCTCCAGAACGATCTGCTGAGCGAGGACGCCGCCACGATCAAGGTCGGCGAGCTCGTCTCCGAAGCCTGCGAGCACTCGGCCACGGACTCGGAGAAGAAGGAGATCGAGATCGTCATGAATGTCGAGCCTGAGCTCTACATCCATGGCGATCGAGCGCAGCTGCACGCCGCCGTCAGCAACCTCGTGGAGAACGCGGTGACCTACAGCCCCGAAGGCTCACGGGTCACGGTGTCCGCAACGCACGAAGGCGAGAACGTACGACTGACGGTCGCCGACAACGGCATCGGCATCCCCAATGACGAGCTCGACCGCATCTTCGAGCGCTTCTACCGCGTCGACCCGGCTCGGGCACGCGCCACCGGCGGCACCGGGCTCGGTCTGTCGATCGTGAAGCACGTTGCCGCCAGCAACGGCGGATCCGTCGAGGTGTGGAGCGAGCCCGGCCTGGGCTCGTCCTTCACGCTCGTGATGCCGGCATACCCCCAGGAACTTGATGAGGAGCAGCAGTGACGAAGGTACTGGTCGTCGAGGACGAGACGAGCTACAGCGAAGCGTTGTCGTACGTGCTCCGCAAGGAGGGCTTCGAGGTGGCGATCGCCGAGACCGGCCCCGATGCGCTGACGGAGTTCGACCGCAACGGCGCAGACATCGTGCTGCTCGACCTCATGCTGCCGGGCCTCTCCGGCACCGAGGTCTGCCGCGCGATCCGCCTGACGTCATCGGTGCCGATCATCATGGTCAGCGCCAAGGACACCGAGGTAGACAAGGTCGTGGGGCTCGAGCTCGGCGCCGATGACTACGTCACCAAGCCTTATTCACCTCGCGAGCTTGTCGCTCGGATCCGCGCAGTCCTTCGTCGCGGCATCAACGACGATGTCGACGAGAACGCCTCGCTCGAGCTGGGTCGCGTACGCATGGATGTCGATCGCCACCTCGTGACGATCGATGGAGAGGTGACCCGGTTCCCGCTCAAGGAGTTCGAGCTCCTCGAATACTTCCTGCGCAATCCCGGTCGAGTGCTCACTCGCGGTCAGCTGATCGACCGCGTCTGGGGCGCCGACTACGTAGGTGACACGAAGACCCTCGACGTCCACGTCAAGCGACTGCGCGCCAAGATCGAACCCGACCCGACGAACCCGTCGACGCTGACGACCGTCCGCGGCCTCGGCTACAAGTACGATTCCTGATCCTGAGCTCTGCGAAGGATGTCAGGAATCGGGTTGAGCACCGCGGCGTAGCCGCCAGGTCCGAAACACTCGTGAGCCGACGTGCTCGCGCTGGAGAGTCACCTCACGAGGTTTCGATACGGTCCTCGTTCCTCGGACCTACTCAACCACCGAGTGGTTACTAGCGGCCTTGGTTGGCGACTGCTGCGATGGCTGCTTCGGCGGCCGCGGGATCCAGGTACGTGCCGCCCTTGACCTTCGGCTTGAGATCGCCGTCGAGCTCGTAGACGAGCGGGATGCCGGTCGGGATGTTGAGGCCGACGACGGCTTCTTCGCTGAGTCCGTCGAGGTGCTTGACCAGCGCACGCAGCGAGTTGCCGTGGGCGGTGACGAGCGTGACGCGACCGGCGAGCAAGTCGGGAACGATCGAGTCGTACCAGTACGGCAGCATGCGGTCGAGCACCTGGGCCAGTGCCTCGGTACGAGGCAGCAGCTCATCGGGCAGGTCCGCGTAGCGCACATCTGATGCCTGGCTGAACTCGTTGTCATCGGGCATCGGCGGCGGCGGGGTGTCGTACGAGCGACGCCACTCCATGAACTGGTCCTCGCCGTACTCCTCGAGCGTGGCCTTCTTGTCCTTGCCCTGCAGCGCGCCGTAGTGACGCTCGTTGAGCCGCCACGAACGACGTACGGGGATCCAGTGCCGGTCGATGCCGTTGAGCACGATCTCCGACGTGCGGATCGCGCGACGGAGCAGCGAGGTGTGCGAGACATCGGGATTGAGGCCCGCCTCGGCGAGGAGCTCAGAGCCGCGAGCGGCCTCTGCGAGTCCCTGCTCATTGAGGTCGACATCGACCCAGCCAGTGAAGAGGTTCTTGGCGTTCCACTCGCTGTGGCCATGACGCAGGAGGATCAAGGTGCTCATGATTCCGAGCCTATTGCGTCAGCCGACGTCCGATTCATCGGCCTTCCACTCCTCGTAGATCCGGCTCAATGCTTGCACGTAGTCGTTCTGCGAGTGCACGCCCTCGAGCTTCCAGGTGCCCTCGACCACGACGTACGGGAGCTGCTTGATGCCTAGACCCTTGCCGGTCTCGGTCTGCATACGCACCTCGTCGGCGTACTCGGTGCTCGCCAACAGCGCCTCGGCCGTCTCGAGGTCGAGGCCGACCAGCGCCGCCCGGGTCGCGAGCACGAACGGGTCGCCGATGTCAGCGCCCTCGAGGAAGTGCGCCCGCCAGAGCTGGTGCGCCAAGTCGCGCTGCACTCCGGGACCGTCCTCGTCAGCCCAGGTCAGCAGCCGCCACGCATCGAAGGAGTTGGCCTGGATCGCCTCGTCGAAGTTGAGGTCGATTCCGGTGATGCGAGCACCTGCCGTCACCTTCACGTTGACGAACTCGACCTTGTCGAGACCGCCGAGCCGCTCGGCCATGGCATCCATGAGCGGCCGACCGGTGCTGGGCTCGTCGGGCTCGAGCTGGAAAGCGCGAAGCGTCAGCTCCATGGGCTCGCCAGTGAGGATCGACACCATCGCGGCAGCACGTTCGAAACGTGTCGCTCCAACGTATGACCACGGATCCGTGATGTCCACGAAGATCTGCACTCTCATGATGGGCGGAGGTGCTTGAAGGCGTCGAGGTTACGAGTGGACTCGCCTCGCGACTCGCGCCACTCCCATTCCTTGCGGATGGAGGAGGCGAAGCCGAGCTCGAGGATCGTGTTGAACGACTCGTCGGCGTACGTCAGCACTGCACCGAGAACTCGATCGAGCTCCTCGACCGTGATGGCTGAGAGCGGTAGGCGACCGTCGAGGTAGATGTCTCCGGCGGCATCGACGGCGAACGCGACGGCGTACATCTTGAGGTTGCGTTCGAGGAGCCAGCGGTAGACCGCCTGGTGGTTCTCGTCCGGCTTGCGGCAGACGAAGGCGTGGATTCCCAGAGCATGTCCCCCGATCTCCAGTCGACACGTGGTCTGCAGCTTGCGCTCGCCCGGCAAGGTGATCTCGAAGACGCCAGGGTTGTGCTCGGTGAACACCAGGTCAGACGCCTTGAGCGTCTCGATGATCGTTGTCCGGGCGTCGGTCATACGGGCGACTTCGCGTGAGCGGCGATGGCGTCTGCGTAGACCTCGAGGGTGCGTTCGGCGGTGACGTCCCAGCCGAACGACTCCGCATGGCGGACTGCTTTGTGGCTCATGGCCTCGCGGAGCTCAGCGTCGACGAGCAAGGGATGCAGCGCCGAGGCGTAGTCGGCCGGATCATGGCCGTCGACGAGAACGCCCGATACACCGTCCGAAACCGCCGTGGGCAGACCGCCGACGCGAGCGGCGACGACCGGCGTGCCGCAGGCCTGGGCTTCGATCGCGACGAGTCCGAACGACTCGTTGTAGGACGGCACGCAGACGACGCTGGCGGCGGCGTACCAATCAGCAAGCTCGGACTGACTGACGGTCGGGATGAACCGGACGACATCGTCGAGGCCGAGCGACGCGCTCAGGTCGGAGAGCGCGGTGGGGTGCTCAAGGCCGGTGCCTGAGGCTCCGCCCACGATGGGGACGACGAGACGATCACGCAGGCCGGGGTCGCGTTCCAGCATCACCGCGGCGGCGTTCAGCACGACGTCGGGTGCCTTGAGCGGCTGGATCCTGCCTGCGAACAGGAGCAGAGCGGCGTCGGAGGGGATGTCGAGCATCTTCCGCGCGACGTCCTGACGGCCAGCCCTGAACACCTCAAGGTCAACGCCGGGGTGCACCACTGCAACACGGTCGGGATCGGCGTCATAGAGCTCGATCAGCTCGCGTCGTTCCTCCGACGTGTTGGCGATCAGCTGGTCGGCGAGGCGGACGATCTCCTCCTCGCCGTAGACGCGGCCGATCGGCTCGGGTGCATCACCTTCGGCGAGCTGGGCGTTCTTGACCTTCGCCATCGTGTGCATCGTATGCACGAGGGGCACGCCCCATCGCTCGCGGGCGACGGTCCCGACCTGTCCGGACAGCCAGTAGTGCGAGTGCACAAGATCGAAGTGTCCCGGCTCTCGCTCGACCTCGGCACGCAAGACATCGCGTACGAAGGAGCAGAGCTGTGATGGAAGGTCGTTCTTCTCGAGGCCCTCGAACGGGCCGGCCGCAACATGGTGCACGCGGATGCCCGGCTCGGGATCTGCAACCGGCTCCTGGTGCCGGGAGGTGGCGCGAGTGAAGATCTCAACCTCAACTCCTCGGGATGCCAGCTGCCGCGAGAGCTCGAGCACGTATACGTTCATTCCGCCCGCATCGCCGTCGCCCGGCTGATCGAGCGGGGATGTGTGTGCCGACAGCATCGCAATGCGCTTGAGCATGAACACCCGCCTTCCACCTCCATTCTGACAGTTCGGGCCAACGCCGTCCTCGGCTGTCCATCTGCAACGCTCTGCCGTCTGAAATGATGGAGGTATGAAATCTGCCGTCGTGACCGGGGCCAGCAGCGGTATCGGAGCAGCCTCCGCGCGGGCGCTAGCCGCTGCGGGATATCACGTCATCTGCGCCGCGCGCAGGCTCGACCGGCTCAACGATCTCGCGCGCGAGATCAACGGCACCGCCATCGAGTGCGACATCACCGACGCATCGCAGGTTGCCAACCTTGCAGTGCAGGTCGGCGACAGCCTCAATGTGCTGGTCAACAACGCGGGCGGAGCCCTCGGCGCGGACCCAGTCATCGAGGGCGACCCCGACCAGTGGCGGCGTATGTACGACATCAACGTGATCGGCACAATGCAGGTCACCAAGGCTCTGGCGCCAGCGCTCATCGCCAGCGGCGCCGGCACGATCATCAATATCGGTTCGACCGCAGGGCGGTGGGCGTACGAGGGTGGTGGCGGCTACACCGCCGTCAAGCACGCCCTCGCAGTCGTCACCGAGACGCTGCGTCTCGAGCTCAACGGCCAGCCCGTTCGCGTCTCCGAGATTGCGCCGGGCATGGTGCACACCGAGGAGTTCTCCCTCGTACGCCTGGGCAATCAGGCAAAAGCCGATGCCGTGTACGCGGGCGTCGCCGAGCCGCTCCTTGCCGAGGACATCGCCGACGCCGTGCAGTGGGTCGCAACCCGCCCGCAGCACGTCAACGTCGACCTGATGATCGTCAAGCCGATTGCCCAGGCAGCAGCGCACAAGGTACACCGCGAGAGCTGACACACGAAAGGCCCCGCCGTGAACCGGCGAGGCCTCTCGAAGTGTTGTTCGTCAGTGTGACGACCGGAACGACGTCGGCGCCTCGCCGTCCTCGTCGTGGAGTCATCTCACGAGGTTCACAGTGGCGACTTCGCCGCGGGAGGTTCAACCCGCCTCAACGCTCCGGCTGCGGGCGGCCTTCGGTTTCGGCGATTCGTCGGGGAGGCATCTACACCCGTAGAATGGCAAGGCTCCATCTCGTTCGAGCATTCCCCACGCCAAGGACTACTTTTCGCATGCCCATTCGCTCTGACCTGCGCAACGTCGCAATCGTCGCCCACGTCGACCACGGCAAGACGACGCTCGTCGACGCCATGCTCCAGCAGCAGGGTCACTTCGACGAGCACCACCAGCTCGCCGAGCGTGCCATGGACTCCGGAGACCTGGAGCGCGAAAAGGGCATCACGATCCTCGCCAAGAACACCGCCGTCCGTTACAACGGTCCCGGTGCGCCTGACGGCGGCGTGACGATCAACATCATCGACACCCCCGGTCACGCCGACTTCGGTGGTGAGGTCGAGCGCGGCCTGTCGATGGTCGACGCGGTCATCCTGCTGGTCGACGCCTCCGAGGGTCCGCTCCCCCAGACGCGTTTCGTGCTCCGCAAGGCGCTCGCCGCCAAGATGCCGGTGGTCCTGGTCGTCAACAAGGTCGACCGGCCCGACTCACGCATCTCCGAGGTCGTCGACGAGACGTACGAGCTGTTCCTCGACCTGCTCGAGGACGGTGCCAGCGAGGACGCCCTCGACTTCCCGATCGTCTACTGCCAGGCCAAGACCGGCCAGGCCTCGCTCACCCGTCCAGCCGACGGCACCAGCCCGGACAGCGCGGACCTCGAGCCGCTGTTCCAGGTCATCAAGGACACGATCCCGGCCCCG
>JBBSJW010000027.1:0-37923 GCA_038256885.1 Propionibacteriales bacterium | reverse complement strand
TCGAGGGCTACATGAATCCGTTCTTCGGTGGCACCTACCCGGCCATCACCTTCCGCACGTTCATGAATGCCGCGCTGGACCCGGCCAACTGCGGCACGTTCCCTCCGCCCGCCAACATCAAGTCGACCAAGGGCACCAACTACAAGAAACCGCCGCCGAGGTGTCTGGGCGATCGGATCCTCAACGAGAACAAGACCGGGTGCATCAACCCGCCGCCACCGACGTGCAATTCGCCGCAGGTCCTGAACGACGCCAAGACGAGATGTGTCGACCCGGCGCCGGTTGACCAATGCCCGGAAGAGCCTGGCAACGGGCCATGCGAGGCACCAGTTGATCCGCAGAGCAGCAGGAAGGCGTGTCAGCAAGCAGGTGGCACGTGGAACGCGTTCGACGACCCGCCGTGCACCTTGCCGAGTGGCGGTGGCGGTGAGTGGAAGCTGATTCCGCTGATCGTCGCGGGCTACCTGTACCGCCGGCGCATGGGAGAGCTTGAGCCGATTCCGGTACGAGACCGGAGCTAACCGAGGACGACGGCGTCGAAGGTGGCGGTGGTGAACCGCACTGCCACCTCGACGGTGTCTCCGACGTCCGGCACCGCTGCGCTGGCAGGCAGGAAGACCATGCTCGCCTGCATGTGAGGCGGCTCGGCAAACCAGCGCTGCTTGCCATCGATCGTGAACGGCGACAACGAGAAGCCGGCCGCCTCCAGCCCGCCCTTGGCGAGTGACTTGCCGCGCTGGACGGCGCCTGCCGACGCTTTGGGTGCCTCGAGTCCGATGCCGTGGCTCGTGCCACCCGCGATGATCAGCAGGTAGCCGTCGCGCGGCATCGAACGCTGCCGGTAGCCGACCCGCTCGCCGCGCGAGAGCTGATGCCGGTCGAGCACGGTCGCACGTACGGACAGCGCTCCGAGATCGCCGAGCCACAGCGAGGTACCGATGCGTGGGCGTACGTCGAGGTGTGGCCGACGTTCGCGAATCGTGGCGAGCTCGTCGGGCGTGAGGTGCGAGACATAGAACGTGGTCGTCTCGACCTGTGAAGCTGCAAGCGCCGCAGCCCAGCCCTCGGCTTCGGCGAGGTTGTGCCCGGCCATCGGCAGGTGGATCGCGAAGCCCTCGACCTGCAGCTCGCCAAGGGCAGCGACGGCTGCCGCGAGCTCGTGGCGGTCGAAACCGTGTCGCGACATCGAGGTCTCGCCCTCGATGATCACGCGGGCGTCGGCGTGCTGGGTTGCCAGGGCGGCGATGTCCTCGACCCGGCCGAGGGTGTGGATGAGTCGCGCGTCGTAGACGACATCGCCGTCGAACGGGCGCCACGGAGACAACACCATGACGTCACCCGCGAACGCCTTGAGCGCACCGGGCACCTCGGCGTACGTACCGACCGCGATCGAGTCGACACCGAGGCCGGACGCCTCGGCGGCGAGCAGGTCGCGGCCGAATCCGTAGCCGTTGCCCTTGATCACTGGCACAAGGCCGGGGGTCTGCTCGGTCAGCGCGCGGAGTCCACGGCGCCAGCGCTCGGCGTCAACGCGGAGCTCGAAAGACACAGTCATCGCCTCTTCATATAGGTAACAAAACCAAGGTAGAGGGCGCGGTTGAGCGGGAGATCCCACTCCCCGAGGTACTCGACGGCCTCGCCACCGGTGCCGACCTTGAACTGGATCAGACCGGCATGGGAGTCATCCGGATCGATCGTCTCGGTGATGCCGCGCATGTCGTAGATCGTCGCACCAGCCGCCATCGCATCGCGGATCATCTGCCACTGGATCGCGTTGGATCCGCGCACTTCGCGCTTGGCCGTGGTCGATGCACCATAGGAGTACCAGGCGTGCTGGCCGACGCGCACCATCGTCGTCGAGGCGACCAGGTCGCCTTCGTGGTGCGCGAGGTAGAGCACCAGACGGTCAGGCTCTTCGGCGTTGAGCGCGTCCCACATGCGCTCGAAGTACGACAGGGGCCGCGGGGTGAAGTGATCGCGCACGGCGGTCTCGGCATAGACCTCATGGAACGCCGACAGATCTGCCCTCGTGCCGGCGGTGACCTCGACGCCGAGCTTTGCTGCCTTCTTGATGTTGCGCCGCCAGAGCTGGTTCATGCCCGCGAGCACATCGTCCTCGCTGCGATCGGCGAGCGGGATCTGGAAGTTGAACTTCGGCTGCCCGGCGGTGAACCCACCGCTGGCATCGAGTTCCTTCCAGCCGAGGTTCGTGAGTGACTGCCGAAGTCCGAGAGCGGCATCGTCACTCACATCGGCCGGCACATCGGACAGAGACGAGAGCACAGGATCGGCGATGGCCGCCTTGATCGTTGCGGCGTTCCATCGGCGCATCACGACGGGCGGGCCCATACGTATGCCGAAGGCGCCCTGCTTCTTGAGGTGCGCTGCCATCGGTGTCAGCCAGTCGTCCAGCCTCGAGTCGAACCACTCGATGTCTGGACCCTCGGGGATGTACGCGAGATAGCGCTTGAGCTTGGGAAGCTGCCGATAGAGCACGAGTGCGGCGCCGACCAGGGTCTCGCCCCTGAACCAGCCGATCGACTCACCGCGCCACTCGTTCTTGACCGTGGCCCACCCGGGAGTCTGCAGGAAGCTCACCGAGGAACGGCTGCGTACGAAGTCGAGGTGCTCGGGTGTGCTGATGGAGCGAACCGCGAGCGTTGACGTCACCGCTCCACGCTACCAACGCGTCAGCCGAAGTGGCGCGCGAGCCGACGGTGCCGGTGCCGGTGCGCGAAGAATGCCCTGACGACTCGATCCCGCCCAGGATTTGGGGCAAGAGGAAATTAGGGTAACCTAACTTATATGGCTTCAGGAGTACGTACGTTCGACGCGGAAGTGCTTGGCACCGCCAGGCTGTCCGCCCACCTCGTGACTGTCACACTCGGCGGTCACCTCGACGGCTATGCCTCGACCGGCATCCCGGATGAGTACGTACGCGTGCTGATACCGCCGGCGGGTACGACGCTAGCGCTGCCGGAGATCGACGACAGGTGGGAGTTCACCTACCCCGAAGGTGCGCCCGAGCTGGCACCTCGCGTCTACACGATCTCGGACCACCGCATCGTCGAGGGCCAGACCCAGCTCGACCTCGACATTGCCCTGCACGACGAGGGCATCGGCTCCGACTGGGCTCGCGACTGCAAGCCCGGCGACCGCGTCGGGTTGATCCAGCCGCACGGCCTGTACGCCGCGCCAGCCGGCGTGGGCTGGCAGCTGCTGGTCGCTGACATCACCGGCGTTCCTGCCGTTGCGCGCATCCTGCGCGGACTCGATCCCGGTCAGCGCGTTGACGTCGTCATTGTGCTGACCGATCCGGCCGACGAGATCCCGTTGCCGAGTGCTGCCGACGTCAACATCAAGTGGCAGGTCGTCACGAGGGACGCCGACATCGCCGATGCGCTCGCCGAAGCGGTCACCTCACGCGAGCTGCCTGACAGCGATCGGTACGTCTGGCTTGCCGGCGAGGCTCGGGCGAGCCGTGCCGTACGCCGTCACCTGCGTCGCGAGCTCGGCTGGCCGCAGTCCGACTTCTACACCTGCGGCTATTGGCAGGTGGAAGCTGAGAAGTGGAACGCCCGCTATGACCAGGTTGCTGACGTTGTCATCGCCAAGGCCGAGGAAGTGCAGAAGAAGGTCGGAGACGACGAGGGCGCCTACCTCGATGCCCTGGACGACATCTACGAAAGCGTTGGCCTGTAGCGACCTGCTCGGGCTACTCAACCACCGGATGTGGATTTAGGCGACAACGACGTACCGCGGCTGCGCTGGGGTGAGCAGCAGGTGCATGCCGGCCTCGGCAGGTGTGCGATCGGCCTTGCGGTGGTTGCAGCGAATGCAGGCCGCAACGGCGTTGTCCCACGTGAGCGTGCCGCCGCGGCTTCGCGGAACGATGTGGTCGACGGTCTCCGCGCGTCCACCGCAGTAGGCGCACATCTTGTCGCGCGCCTTGATGGCGCTCTTGGTGCAGAGGTTGGACCGGCGGTGCATCCAGCGCGTCACGACGTAGCGAACGAGGCGTAGGACCTTGGGCTTGGGGAACGGGCCGAATGATCCGCCGGCTTCTTCCTCGATGACGGCGACCTCGCGGACGAGCATCTTGATCGCATGACGCATCGACACACGCTGGAGGGGCTCGTAGCTCGCGTTGAGCACCAGGACGTATGCATCCGCCATGATCCGGCCCCTTTCTGAGCGAAAGCGTATCCGTCAGCACAGGGAAATGCCTTAAAGAGATCGAATCTCAATCAGTGTCGCGATCTCGGAATATGTCCGAGCGCGCATCAGTTGGCAGTCAACGTACGTCGGTCAAGAAATGTCTGATCCGTATGTCGAAATGGTGGTCTCCCGTTCGTCGTATTGATGACGGGTGGTCGACCGGCCCCCAGCTACTCCGAAACGAAGGACAGGTCATGACCGCGCACACCGACGGCGTTCCCGAAGCAGCGACAGGGCCAGGGCTCGCAGAGTTCGAGGCCGAATTCAGCGAAACGTCCGACGAGCCCGGCGACTCCTTCAAGACCCCGCTCGTCATCAAGCTCCTCGTCGCCGCGACGTTCGTCGTGATCCTCAACGAGACGATCATGCTCAACGCGGTGCCGAGCCTGATGGCTGACTTCAACGTGCAGGCACGCGACGCGCAGTGGATCTCGTCGATCTTCATGCTGACGATGGCCGCGGTCATCCCCATCACGGGTTGGTTCCTGCAGCGCGTGACCACGCGGTCCGCCTACACGATCGCGATGACGACATTCGGTGTCGGCACGATCATCTGCGGCATCGCGCCGATCTTCGAGCTGCTGCTCGTCGGTCGCGCGGTTCAGGCCGCCGGCACCGCGGTGATGATGCCGCTCCTCATGACCACGGTCATGACAGTCGTCCCGGAGCAGGCCAGAGGCCGCGTCATGGGCAACATGATGCTCGCGATCTCGGTTGCGCCCGCCATGGGTCCGGCTGTCTCGGGACTCATCCTCAATCTCGGCTCATGGAGACTGATCTTCGCCTTCATGTTGCCCATTGCGGTGGTCGTCTCGGTGCTCAGCCTGCGACACCTCAAGAACGTCGGCGAGACCAACACCGCACCAGTCAGCTGGTTCAGCGTCGCAGTTGCTGCGCTTGGCTTCAGCACGTTGGTCTACGGCCTCAGCGAGGTCGGCGCTCGCAGCTCCGGCCAGCTCTCACTGCTGATCGGTGGCGGTGCCGCTCTGGTCGCTCTCTTCACCTTCTGGCAGCTGCGCCTGCAGCGCATCGAAAGCCCGCTGCTCGACCTGCGGGCGTTCAAGCACCGTACGTTCACCGTGACCCTGGTGCTGATGTCGATGGCGTTCATGGCGTTCCTCGGTTCGATGATCCTGTTGCCTCTCTACCTCCAGCAGCTGCGGGGACTGTCGGCCATGCAGACCGGCCTGCTCGTCATGCCGGGTGGTCTGGCCATGGGTCTGCTCGGCCCGCGCATCGGCGCCATCTACGACAAGATCGGCGCACGTCCACTGGTGATCCCCGGCTCGATCCTGATGGTCGTCGCGCTGTTCACGATGAGCCGGGTGATCGACGAGAGCACTCCGTACGCGCTGCTCCTCGGCCTGCACGTCCTGCTGATGCTCAGCCTTGCGGCGATTTTCACCCCGGTGTTCACCCTTGGCCTGGGCGCGCTGCCGCCTGAGCTCTACTCGCACGGGAGCTCGATCCTCGGAACGCTTCAGCAGGTTGCCGGTGCAGTCGGTACGGCAGCCCTCGTGGTGATCCTCGAGAACCGTTCGGAGAGCCTCGTGTCTAGCGGGTCAACGGCAGACCAGGCGTTCGTCGGAGGTCTGCAGTGGGCGTTCGTTGCCGGCGCGGTGTTCGGAGCCGTCGTCATTGCACTCTCCCTGATGCTGCCGGCAAAGGCTGATCTTCCGGCGGCGCCCGCACATCACTGAGCTGCGTCGAGCAGCGTCGGCCGGGCGAGCGGCCGACGCTGAAACGCGCCTGTGACATATCCGCGCTACGGTCGAGGGCGTGGACACCTCAGAGCTCTTTGACGACTACGGTCCAGTCGCGGGCTTTGACGAAATGTTCGAGCAGGCCGAGGTTCGCGACAACTATGGACAAGTTCATACGTCCTTCCTCAAGATGGGCGCCGACGAGATCCGGCTTCGAGCCGACTCCCTTGCCTCCTCCTATCTGGAGCAGGGTGTCACCTTCGGCGTTGCCGGTGAGGAGCGTCCGTTCCCGCTCGACATCGTCCCCCGCCTGATCGAGTCCGAGGACTGGCAGCACGTCGAGCGCGGCGTACGTCAACGCGTGCTTGCACTCGAGCGGTTCCTGGCCGATGCCTATGGTCCAGGCGAGCTGTTCGCCGACGGTGTCGTCCCGCGCGACACGGTCATGACGTCGCCGCACTACCACCGCGTCGTCGCCGGCCTCGAGCCGCCGAACGGCGTACGCGTGCACGTCGCGGGCGTCGACCTGATCCGTGACGGCAACGGTGACTTCCGGGTGCTGGAGGACAACGTTCGAGTGCCGTCTGGCGTCTCTTACGTCATGACCAACCGTCGCGCGCTGTCGGCGGCGCTGCCCGAGGTGTTCGCCGATCACCGCATCCGTCCGGTGGCTCAGTACTCACAGGCGCTGCTCGCTGCGCTGCGCAAGGCGGCACCTGCCGGTGTCAGCGATCCGACCGTCGTCGTGCTGACGCCCGGCGTCTACAACTCCGCGTACTTCGAGCACACCCTGCTCGCCCGCACGATGGGCGTCGAGCTCGTCGAGGGCCGCGACCTCGTGTGCCGTTCGGGTCGCGTGATGATGCGTACGACGAATGGTCTCGAGCCGGTGCACGTCATCTATCGCCGCATCGACGACGAGTTCCTCGACCCGGTGCAGTTCCGTGCAGACTCGGCGCTCGGCGTACCCGGCATCATCAACGCGGCTCGAGCCGGCCACGTGACGATCGCCAACGCTGTCGGCAACGGTGTCGCCGACGACAAGCTGCTCTACACGTATGTCCCGGATCTCATCCGCTACTACTTGTCGGAGGAGCCGATCCTTCGCAATGTCGACACCTGGCGCATGGGCGAGCTGGAACAGCGCGAAGAAGTGCTCGACCGGCTCGACGAGCTGGTGCTCAAGCCCGTCGACGGATCGGGCGGCAAGGGCATCGTGATCGGCCCGGCGGCGAGCAAGGACGAGCTCGATGAGCTGCGCGGCAAGATCCTCGACGATCCTCGCGCCTGGATTGCGCAGCCGGTCGTCTCACTGTCGACCGTGCCGACGCTCGTCGAGGACGGCATCCGACCCCGCCACGTCGACCTGCGTCCGTTCGCGGTGCACGACGGCGACGACGTATGGGTCCTGCCCGGAGGCCTCACCCGAGTGGCCCTCCCGGAGGGCGAGCTGATCGTCAACTCCAGCCGTGGCGGCGGATCCAAGGACACCTGGGTCCTCGCCGGACTGAGCGAACCCGAGGACGCCGGTGACATGGCGCCCACGGCGACGCCGATCGCGGGTATCACCCAGTCGGCCGGCCCTGCCTTCGACGCCGAGTCGCGCGGAGTCCAGGTCCAGGAGCAGGAACAACAGCAGCAGCAGACAGGCGCAAGCTCGTCTGTATCCAGACCTGCCGAGTCGTCTCGCGCTGGTACCCGAGGTGACGTCGAGTGTTGAGCCGCATTGCGCAGTCGCTGTTCTGGATCGGCCGCTACCTCGAGCGGGCCGATGACACCGCCCGCATCCTCGACGTGCAGATGCAGGTCCTGATCGAGGACCCCGGCATGGACGAGCGCACGTCGTGCGAGCAGCTGCTCTCGGTCATGGGGGTCGAGGACTTCACCGGCATCCCCAACCGCTGGCTGATCCTCGACCTGCTCGCGCACAACGCGGACTCGCCCGTGTCGATCGCGGCTGCGATCGGCGCCGCCCGCGAAAGCGCGCGCCGCGCTCGCGAGACGCTGTCGACCGACATCTGGGCTGCGATCAACACGACGTGGCGCGGGCTCTCTGCCGCCCAGGCGATGCGGCCGCCAGAGATGTTCACCTGGGTACGCAACCGAACGGCGATGATCTCGGGGATCGCCGACTCGACGATGTCGCGCGACGAAGGCTGGCAGTTCTACATGCTCGGTCGCAGCATCGAGCGTGTCGACATGACGGCACGACTGCTCTCGACGGCGGCGCTCGCCTCGGGACCACAGGTTGCGTGGCCGACGACGCTCCGCGCGTGCGGTGCGTACGAGAGCTTCATCCGGGCCTATCGCGGGATCGAGGCTGATCGGCAGGCCGCGGAGTTCCTGCTGCTCGACCGCTGGTTCCCGCGCTCGATCGTTTCGTCCCTGGCGCAGGCCGAGAAGGCACTCACCAAGCTCGAGTCCTCGGGTCAGCGTTCGGGATTCAGCGACGAAGCACAGCGGCTGCTGGGCAGAGCACGTACGGAGCTCGAATATCGCCCGCTCGCCGACATCGTCTTCGACCTGCCGGTCGAGATGGAGCGTCTGCAGCGTAGCTGCGCCGCTGCCAGCGATGCGGTGTCAGCGCGCTACTTCGCCGAGTCCGAGGCACACACCTGGCGCGGAGGGGTGCTCCTATGAGCGAGCGCCAGCGAGCGACCAATGGGCCTGTCACGCCGGCATCTTCGTACGCTCCTTCTATTCAAACGGAGGTGGCGGCGTGACGATGCAGCTGCGCATCCGGCACACGACCGGCTACCACTACGAGAAGGGCGCGATGGCGTCCTTCAACGAAGCACGTATGACACCGATGACGACCTCGGAGCAGTACGTTCTTCGCTCGCGCCTGGAGATCTCGCCGACGCCGTGGTCGTACGAGTACCGCGACTACTGGGGCACGACCGTCACGTCATTCGAGGTGCACGACCCGCACCAAGACCTCACGGTCGTGGCAACCTCGATCGTCGACACCCAAGGCTCCCCGCCCGAGCCACATGGTGTGGCCTGGGATGCGCTCGATGCAGTGCAGGACGAATGGTGCGAGTTCCTGGCCATGAGCAGCTGGGTCGCGCCCGCACCGGAGCTGCTCACTGAGCTCGCACCGCTGCGCGCAGCTGCAGCCACGCCGACCGACTACGCCATGGCCGTCATGTCGTTCCTGCACGAGCGGATTGCGTACGTACCCGGCAGCACTGAAGTCACCACCACGGCGGCCGATGCCTGGACCGAGCAGACCGGTGTGTGTCAGGACTTTGCCCACCTCACCCTTGGCGCACTTCGCGAGGCGCGCATCCCGGCTCGGTACGTGTCGGGCTACCTCCATCCGTCACCCGATCCCGAGGTCGGCGAGACCGTCGCCGGCGAGTCCCATGCGTGGATCGAGTGGTGGGACGGTGAGTGGGTCGGCTGGGATCCGACCAATGCGATCACCCCGGGGTCGCGCCATGTCGTCGTCGCAAAGGGTCGCGACTACGCCGACAGCCCGCCGTTGCGAGGGATCTTCTCGACGTCCGGCGGGTCTGAGCTCTTCGTCGGCGTGGAGATCACCCGACTTAGATAGACCCGCTAGGTTTTCGGCATGGCTCTCTTGCATGGCACTGCCGAACTGGTCCCGTCGAAGCGCGAGCTGCTCGCCGACTGGATGCCGAACCAACCGTGGTTCCACGGCGGCGAGATCAAGTCGCTGGGTTCCTTCCGGTTCGACGACCCTGACGGTGAAGTCGGCATGGAGTCGATCATCCTCACCGCGGACGGCCGTACGTACCAAGCGGCGATGACCTACCGGGCTGCTCCGCTCGACGGCGGGCGACTGATCGGCACGATGGCCCACAGCGTGCTGGGCCCCCGATGGGCGTACGACGCGACGAGCGATCCGGTCTTCGCCGCAGCTCTCGGCACGACGATCCTGGCGGGCGGGACACAGGCGCCGCTGGTTCGCGACACGGGCACGGAGACCGTGTCGGTTGACCCGGTCGTGACGGTGAAGGGCAGTGGCGTGCCGGGAGCAGAGATCGAGACGATCGAGCTGCGCGGCTCAGCGGTGACCGCAGAGGGCACGTTGATGGAGACGTCGGGGCCCAACCTCGTGCTGATTCACGATCTCGAGGGTGGCGCCAAGACGATGGGTGACCACCGCCTCACCGGCGAATGGGAGGGCAGCCCGTCGGTGCTGCTCGCCGTGGCGCGGCTGCGCTAACACCGCGCTAGCGTGGTCGGCATGACCGAAGAGCGCTACTACGCCGACGCAGTCCCC
Source organism: Propionibacteriales bacterium (assembly GCA_038256885.1). Taxonomy (GTDB): domain Bacteria; phylum Actinomycetota; class Actinomycetes; order Propionibacteriales; family Nocardioidaceae; genus Aeromicrobium. Next base: position 27,750 of record JBBSJW010000027.1, on the reverse strand, counting down.
GACACGCATCGCCCATACGTCGCTGCCGAGGATCGCTACCAGCATCTCGACTACCGCCGGGTCGGTACGAGCGGTCTGCTGTTGCCGCCGATCTCACTCGGTCTCTGGTGGAACTTCGGTGACGACCGGCCGTTCGCGACGCAGCGCGAGGTGTTGCGCCACGCCTTCGACAAGGGCATCAATCACTTCGATCTGGCCAACAACTACGGGCCTCCGTATGGCTCTGCCGAGGAGAACTTCGGACGCATGATGCGTACGGACTTCAAGCCATACCGCGACGAACTGATCCTCTCGAGCAAGGCCGGCTGGGACATGTGGCCCGGCCCGTACGGGAAGCTGGGCTCGCGCAAGTACCTCCTGTCGAGCCTCGATGCGTCGCTGGAGCGGATGAGCGTCGACTACGTCGACATCTTCTACTCGCACCGCGCCGATCCGGGCACCCCGGTCGAGGAGACGATCATGGCGCTCGACACCGCGGTCGGCCAGGGCAAGGCGTTGTACGCCGGGATCTCGTCGTACTCACCCGAGCGCACTGCTGAGGCGATTGCCGTCGCTCGCGATCTGGGTACGCCGCTGGTGATCCATCAGCCGTCCTACTCGATGCTCAACCGGTGGGTCGAAGGTGGATTGCTGACGGTGCTCGACGAGCACGGCCTCGGCTCGATCGGCTTCTCACCACTGGCCCAGGGTCTGCTGACGGACCGCTACCTCGGCAAGGATCCGGTGGATCGCGCGGTCAATCGTGGAAGCCTGGACGAGGGCGTACTGACCGAAGACAACCTCAGGCGGCTTCAGGGTCTTGCCGACATCGCCAAGAAGCGCGATCAGTCGCTCGCGCAGATGGCGATCTCGTGGATCCTGCGTCCCGGCGGTGTGACCTCGGCGCTGATCGGAGCGTCGTCGACCGCGCAGCTCGACGAGAACCTCGCTGCTGCCGCCAACACCGACTTCACTGACGCAGAGCTCGCCGCGATCGACGAGTTCGCTGGTGACGCCAAGGGCGTGGATCTCTGGAAGGGCTCCGCCGACCTCTAGACACAATCTCGTCGGTTGAGGTGCGTAGGCCGCCCGCGGCCGGAGCCTCGAAACCTCGTGAGGTCGTGGATCGAGCGAGTGTTTCGGCGTACGTGGTTTCGATACGGGCTCGTTCCTCGCCCTACTCAACCGCCGAGGTGGCGCTTTAAGTCGTTGCGGCCTTGACCCGTCGGGTCAGTTCTTCCGGCGGCAATGGCGCGATGTCGCTGATCGTCGCGGGACCGACCGACAGCTCGCCGTCGTCGAGCGGCTCGCAGCGGATTCCGCCGCGGCCGCGCAGTGCCTGATGAGCCCCGGCAGCGAACACCTCGTTCATCCAGGCGCACGGGTTGGCCGGCGTCAGCGAGCGGAACCGGATCGGACCGTGACCTGCATCGATGGTGAAGGACGTACGAGCGAGAGCGTCGACGTCGAGCCCACGCGTCACGATGTTGCGTCGAGCTAGCGAAGGATCGAAGGGTCCTGCGGCCAGCTCGCCCTCGAGCCAGTGCAGGGACTCCTCGGCAATCAGGGTGACCGAGGCATAGGTGAACTTCGTGCCGAAGTAGCGATCTCCGACGAGTCCCTTGTGTGCTCGCACGCGCACGGAGTCGGCGATCTCGACCCCGTCGAACGGTGGAACGCCGTGAGTCGGACGGCCTTCGTACGCGTGCCGCGGTGACACGACGAGCGCCACGATCTCCAAGTCCACGCCTCGACGATATCGGGGACCCTATGCTCAGGCGCGTGACTCAACCGATCCTCGACATTGCATTCCATGGCGACGCAGCAGAGATTGCCGGCGTCGCGGCCGAAGCAGAAGCCCGCGGAGTCGGCGGACTCTTCGTCGCCAAAGCCGCTCACGATCCGTACATCGCGATGGCGCTGGCCGGCCAGGCCTCAAGCAAGATCCAGATCGGCAGCTCGGTCGCGATCGCGTTTGCTCGTACGCCGATGTCTACCGCCTACTCGGCGTGGGATGTGCACCGGCTCAGCAGTGGCCGATTGATTCTCGGTCTTGGCACCCAGATCAAACCGCACATCACCCGTCGCTTCGACATGCCCTGGTCCAGCCCGGCTCCCCGCATGTCGGAGTACGTCGAGGCGCTGCGGGCGATCTTCGACAGCTTCCAGAACGGCGAGAAGCTCGACTTCAAGGGAGACTTCTACAACCACACCCTCTTGCCGCCGTTGTTCAACCCGGGACCGATCGATGGAGGTCCTCCGCCGATCTGGCTCGCCGCAGTCGGGCCCCGAATGCTGGCCGCCACCGGCGCGGTCGCCGATGGACTGATCTGTCATCCGCTGCTGTCCCGCAGCTACCTCGACGAGGTCATTGTCCCCACCGTGGCAGCGGGTCGTGCCGGCGGCACGCACGCCGACGAGCCCTTCACGACCTCGGTCCTGTGCATGGTTGCGACCGGTCGCAATGAGGAGCAGCTGGCTGCGGCCATCGCGGGCACCAAGCGCCAGATCGGCTTCTACGCGTCGACCCCGGCGTACCTGCCAGTGCTCGAGCACCACGGCTGGGACGACCTGCACAAGGATGCGCACGCCTTCACCAAGAGCGGCCGTTGGACCGAGCTCGGTGACCTCATCCCCGACGAGGTGCTTTCGATGTTCGCCGTGGTCGGCGACCTCGACACGGCGCGCGCAGAGTTCCGTTCCCGCTTTGCCGGCTCGGCCCAGCGCGTCATCACGTCGATCAACTACGACACGGACAACATGCTCGCGATCGACCTCGTGAGCGACTAGAGCTTCTGGATGATGTTCTCCGCGTACTTCTCGAGGTGCCGGATCTTGGTGTCGAGCGGCTCGGTGTCCGGACCCTTGATGTAGGGCACCCGGAAGCCGACGATGCAGTCGGTGACGCCCTTGTCCTCGAGTCGCTTGATGCCGTCGATGTCGTACGCGTCGTACGAGATGACGTGGATCTCGAAGTCGTCGCGGGTGTCGCCCTCTTCCTTGCGGATCTCGGCAAGACGTACGAGCAGGCGGTCGAGCTCTTCGCCGTCGCCGCCGGCGTGCATCCAGCCGTCTCCCTTGCGTACGGCGCGGCGCAGCGCGAGGTCGACGTGACCGCCGACCAACAGCGGGATCTTCTCGGTGGCACCGGGGCACACCTTGAGCTCGTCGATCTCGTAGAACTCGCCCTTGTAGCCGAAGAACTCACCGGTCATGAGTCCGCTCAGGATGTCCATGCACTCGTCCATCCGCTTGCCACGACGGGCCCAGTCGACCTGCAGGTTGGCGAAGTCCTCGGGCCACGGCGAGATGCCGACGCCGAGCCCGAGCCTGTTGCCTGACAGGTAGGCGAGCGATGCGGCCTGCTTGGCGACGAGCACCGGCGGGCGCACCGGGAGCTTGAGCACGAACGGCGTCAGGCGCAGCGTCGTGGTGACCGCGAACAGGTGCGCGCAGAGGATCATCGCCTCGATGAACTCCTTGCCGTCGAGGAACTCCCGGTCACCGGTTTCGGTGTAGGGGTACTTCGAGTCGGAGTCCTTGGGATAGATCAGCGAGTCGGCGACCGTCATCGACGTGTAGCCCGCAGCCTCGGCTGCCTGGGCGAGCGGTGCGTAGTAATCGGCCTGGGTCATTGCCTCGGCGTACGTGAATCGCATTCGGACAGACTAGAACGTGTTCTAACTTTGTGCCAGAGTGCCTGCATGGACCTTCAGGAGATCAGCGATCGTCTCGAGATCGCAGATGTGCTCACCCGCTACACCCGCGCCATCGACACCGGCGACTGGGACAAGCTCGACACGGTGTTCACACCCGACGCCGAGATCGACTACACCGAGTCTGGAGGCATCGCGGCTGGCTTCGCCGAGGTCAAGCCCTGGCTGGCCGAGATGCTGCCGATGTTCTTCTCCAAGCGGATGCACACGCTGGGCCAGCTCGACTACACATTGCGCGGTGACGAGGCCGACGTGACGGCCTACTTCGACAACCCGATGCTCATGGATGACGGCCAGGGCGGTCAGAAGGTCGTCGAGGTCGGCGGCATTTATCACCACACGTTGGTCCGCACGGCCGACGGCTGGCGCAGTCGCAAGCTCCACGAAGAAGTGATCTGGAAGCGCGGCCTCTAGCGGATTGGCCTCGGATGGCGGTGTTCCCGTAGACTTTCACGGTTGTCTGTTTGGACAACCCACTCCTGCTACGGAATCCCCGTGGCCGTTTAGTCCGAAGGAGACTGAATGTCATTGCGTCCCTATGAGGTCATGGTCATCCTTGATGCCGACCTCGAAGAGCGAACTGTCGCTCCCAGCCTCGACACCTACCTCAACGTGATTCGCCAGGACGGCGGAACGGTTGACAGCGTCGACGTGTGGGGCAAGCGTCGCCTCGCGTACGAGATCAACAAGAAGTCTGAAGGCATCTACGCCGTCGTTCAGCTGCAGGCCGAGCCGGCCTCGGTCAAGGAGCTCGACCGCCAACTCACGCTGAACGAGTCCGTGGTCCGCACCAAGGTCACGCGTCCCGACGTCAAGTGACCACTAGCCCTGTGGACTGCCACTAACGGTTGTCCGAGGGCTGAGGTTCACTGAACTCAGACATCCCACTTTCGAAAGGCTGCGCATCATGGCAGGCGAAACAGTCATCACCGTCATCGGCAACCTGACCGACGACCCGGAGCTCAAGTTCACTCCGTCGGGCGCCGCAGTTGCCAACTTCACCGTCGCTTCGACACCTCGTACGTTCGATCGTCAGACGAACGAGTGGAAGGACGGCGACGCTCTGTTCATTCGCTGTGCCGCATGGCGCCAGCTCGCCGAGAACTGCGCAGAGTCGCTGCAGAAGGGTCAGCGCGTCATCGTGACGGGCGCCCTCAAGATCCGCAACTACGAGCGCCAGGACGGCTCGAAGGGCACGAGCGTCGAGATCAATGTCGACGAGATCGGTCCCTCGCTCCGCTACGCAACGGCCAAGGTCACCAAGGCCAACCGTTCGGGCGGCGGTGACTTCGGCGGCGGCAACGCTGGCGGAGGAGCACCTGCTGGAGACAGCAACCCGTGGTCGACTCAGCCCGCAGCGCCTGCAGCTCAGCAGGGTGGGGCAGCGTGGGGTGGCAACGCCGGTACGACCGACGAGCCCCCCTTCTAAACATCAACTCTTAAGACACAAACACCTGGAGCAAAATGGCAAAGCCAGTAGTCCGAAAGCCGAAGAAGAAGAGCAATCCGCTCACCGCGGCCAAGGTCACCGAAATCGATTACAAGGACACCGCGCTGCTGCGCAAGTTCATCTCTGACCGCGGCAAGATCCGCGCGCGTCGAGTGACGGGTGTCTCCGTGCAGGAGCAGCGTCTGATCGCCAAGGCAATCAAGAACGCCCGCGAGATGGCTCTCCTGCCTTACACGTCCAACAGCCGCTAAGGGGATCTGACCATGAAGCTCATCCTCACCCACGAGGTCACCAACCTCGGCGCACCCGGCGACATCGTCGAGGTCAAGGACGGCTACGGCCGCAACTTCCTGCTGCCCCGCAACTTCGCCATCCGCTGGACCAAGGGCGGCGCCAAGCAGGTCGAGTCCATCAAGGCGGCGCGTGACGCGCACGCCATTCACGACCTCGAAGAGGCCCAGAGCATCAAGGGCAACCTCGAGGCCAACCCGATCAACGTCCCGGTTCGCGCTGGTACGGGCGGCCGCCTCTTTGGCGCCGTCACGGTCTCCGACATCGCTGACGCACTCGTCGTCGCCGGTGCCAAGGTCGACAAGCGACGCATTGAGGTCGGCAACCCGATCAAGTCGCTCGGAGCCCACACCGTTTCGGTCCGGGTCCACCCCGACGTGAGCGCGCAGGTCAAGCTCAACGTGGTGCCCTCGAAGTAGTCCACCCGGCCCGGCGGCCTCCCCTGTATTGAATTTCGGGGAAAGTCGCCGGACATCGGTGGTCATTTATGGCCAAGCGAACTTTTCCCCTGAAGGGCGCATCCCTGCTGATCGCAGGTGCGCTCGTCTTGTCGGCCTGTTCTCTGCTCCCCGGCGACAATGAAGCGCCGAAGCCGAAGCCGAAGCCGTCGGTCAGCACGTCGCTTCCCAACACTGACTGGAAGGCCGCCTCAGCCGCCAAGGTTGCCCAGGGCGGCGACCTCAGGCTCGCCGTCCCAGCGCTGCCGACCAACTTCAATCCGCAGCATGCCGACGGCGCCATGTCGGAGGTTCAGACGATCCTTGACCCGACGTCTGGCGGCGCGGTGCGTGTCACAAAGGACGGTGGCTGGACCGTCGACCCTGACTACGCCAGCTCGGTCAAGGTGACCAGCAAGAACCCCCTGACCATCCAGGTCAAGCTCAACCCCAAGGCCGTCTGGCAAGGGGGAGCACCCATCACGTCCAAGGACATGGTCGCCTTCTGGAAGGCGCAGAACGGCGAGACCAACGACTTCGAGGTCAGCTCGACCGAGGGCTACGAGGACATCTCCGACGTCCAGACCGACGGCCGCTACGCGTACGACGTGGTGTTCAGCGAGCCGACGGCAGAGTGGCCCAACTACATCTACCCCCACTTGCCGGCCAATGTCAGCAAGAGCGCCAAGTCGTTCAACTCCGGCTTCGTCAAGAAGGCGCCGTCTTCCAACGGGCCGTTCCTGGTGGCGTCGATCGATGTCAAGACCGGCACGGTGACCGAGCAGCCCAACCCACGCTGGTGGGGCGCCAAGCCCAAGCTCAGCTCGATCGTGTGGCGCGTTGCCGCCCCTGACCTACAGGCCAAGGCCTACTCCGAGGACGGGCTCGACGCGATCAGCGTTGACGCGACGACCTATGAGTTCGCGCGCAAGCACGGCACGATCCAGCAGGCGGCCGGTGTCGAGTGGTCCCAGCTGACCCTCAACGGCGCTCGCGGACCACTCAAGGACGCGGACGTGCGTCGCGCTGTCGCGCGCGCCGTCGACCGCACCAAGATCGCCGACACTGTGTCGGGTCATTTCGGTCTCGACGGCGTGGCCCCCGGCAGCCTCGTCTATGTCCCCGGACAGCGTGGCTACGCCGACTCGTCGTCGGCGATTGCATTCGACCGGAAGGTTGCAAAGCGGCTCCTGGCCAAGGCCGGCTACAAGGCTGGTGCTGACGGTGTGATGGTGCGCAAGGGCAAGAAGCTCACCCTGAGGATCCCGGTGCCGATTGACACCCCAGCCAACCTCGAGCGTGCGCAAGCCATCAAGTCCGACCTCGCGAACGTCGGCATCGTCGTGAAGTTCAAAAACGTTCCGGCGGCCGACTTCTTCGCCAAACATGTCGTCGCTCTCGACTTCGACATCGTGACGTTCGTCTGGCGAGGATCGGCTTTTCCGATCGCCGAGGCGCGGTCTCGCTTCAACCCAATCGACTCGAGTCAGAACTTCACCGGCGTGGCCGACGGTGACATCGATGACGCTTTCGACAAGTCTGCAGGGACCCTCGTTGACGCACTGCGCTTCACCCGCATCGCGCGGCTTGATCGACGCATCTTTGCCGAGCCCGCAATGGTTCCGCTGGCTGTGACCCCGATCGTGATGGCGCTGCGCAAAGACCTCCGCAACTACGGTGCGGCGCAGTTCGAGCAGCCCGACTGGACGATTGTCGGGTTCGCCAGCGCTTCGTAGCCGCGACGGGGAGTGATGGCCTCCGCCGGGGGCTCGCTTCGGTGTGCCTGGATGTTGTGAATCGGCAGCTCAGACGGCGGTGATCTGGTAGCCAGACGGGGGAATCGGCCCCAAATGTCGACATGTATATGAACAGGCGGCCGTGGACGAAAAACAGTGCTCAAGTATTTTGTCTCCACACCGGTGCGCAGGCATCACCGCAGGTCGGATAACCAAACAGAGATCCGGCCCTCCTCTTTTCCACACCTTCGTCCACGGACTGTGCACATGGAAACCCGGCGTTTTCCCCAGACTGTGCCGGGTTACCCACACCCCCTGTGTGCGCCTGTCTATCGTGCGGCTCCGCACCGGCCTACTGTGGCGAGTCGGCGGAAAACTGTCGGGTGGGACGCATAGCGTCGAGCATGTGCGAAAGGGTCACATTCAGTGAGTGTCACGGAGCTCTACGAGGCTGCGCCCGGGCCGGGCGAAGACGCCGGCTCCGGACGCGTTCCGCCGCAGGATCTGGCGGCCGAGCAGAGCGTTCTCGGCGCCATGCTGATGAGCAAGCTGGCGATTGACCCGGCCGCTGACATCCTCGATGGACGTGACTTCTACCGTCCCGCGCACGAGCTGATCTTCGACACGATTGTCGATCTGGCCAACCGCGGCGAACCGGCCGATGCGATCACGGTGGCTGCTGAGCTGCAGCGTCGCGGCGAGGTCGGTCGTATCGGCGGCGCGCCCTACCTCCACACGCTCGTCGCCAGCGTTCCGATTGCCGCCAACGTCGACTTCTACGCCGACATCGTTCACGAGAAGGCAGTGCTTCGCCGACTCGTCGAAGTCGGACAGCGCATCGCCCAGCTGGGCCAGGCCGGTCAGGGCGAGGTTTCAGAGATCGTCGATCGGGCGCAGAAGGAAGTCCTCGACGTCGACGGCACCAAGACCGCCGAGGACTACAAGAACGTCTCCGATCTGATGCTGGAGACGATCGATGAGATCGAAGAGATCCAGGGCCGCGGCACCGAGATGCACGGTGTGCCATCAGGCTTCCCCGATCTCGACCGCCTCACGACAGGGTTCCGTCCCGGCCAGATGATCGTCGTCGCGGCTCGGCCCGGTGTCGGCAAGTCAACCCTCGGCCTCGACTTCTGCAGGTCCGCGTCGATCCGTCACCAGATCCCGAGCGCCATCTTCTCGCTCGAAATGTCGGGACCAGAGATCGCGATGCGCATGCTCTCGGCCGAAGCCAAGGTCAACGTCTCACAGATGCGTGGCGGCGGCATGAGCCAGCGCGACTGGGACGCGATTGCCAAGGCGATGCCGCGCGTACAAGCAGCGCCGATCGTCATCGACGACTCCGCCAACATGACGATGCCGGAGATCCGGTCCAAGGCCCGCCGCATCAAGAAGACCCATGGCCTCGGCTTCATGGTGATCGACTACCTCCAGCTGATGACGTCCGGCAAGCGCGTCGAGAACCGTCAGGTCGAGGTGTCGGAGTTCTCGCGTCAGATCAAGCTGTTGGCCAAGGAGCTCGAGATCCCGGTTGTCGCGATCAGTCAGCTCAACCGAGGTTCTGAGCAGCGCACTGACAAGACCCCGATGCTGTCCGACCTTCGTGAGTCCGGATCGATCGAGCAGGACGCCGACATCGTCATGCTGCTCAATCGTCCCGACGCCTACGGTGCCGGCGACTCCGATCGTCCCGGCGAGGCCGACATCATCATCGCCAAGAACCGTTCTGGTCCGGTCAACCGCGTGGCCGTCAGCTTCCAGGGCCACTACTCGCGCTTCACGCCAATGGCGCGTGACGCGGAGCCATCCGGAGCAGCCGCCGGCGACTATTTTGGTTGAGCCGAAGGCGCTCCGCGCCTGAGCGCGAAACCAGGTTGAGTGGAACGCGGCGAAGCCGCCAGGACTATCGAAACCTCGTGAGGTCGCAGTCCAGCGCGAGCATCTCGTCGTACGAGGTTTCGATACGCTCGTTCCTCGCTACTCAACCACCGAATGTCTTATTGGTAGGTGATGAGCTCGGGGTGGGGTTTGACCCGCTTCCAGGTCTGCGGGATGGTCAGCATCGGTTCGTCCTCGTCATGGAAGTTCTTCCAGCCCCAGAACACGCCCTTGGGTGCGTTCTGACGCAGGTAGTTCCACGTACCGCGCTTGGCGGCCTGCCCGCCCTGACCGTCGACGTGGATCACGGTCGCCAGCTCAGGTCTCGTGGTGACGACCTTCGAACGTCCCTTGATCATGTTGATGTTGAACTGGTGGAGGACGAACACCTTCTGCGGAAGGTTGTTCTTGCGGGTCAGTGCCGCCAACCATGCGCCGACCCTGTTGACCTCGTGCACCGAGACGCTGCCGATCTGCCTGAGATGCTTCTGGTGCTTTCGCAGGCGCCACTCCGGATCGAGCGCCAGACCGACATGCGGTCGCTTGAGCAGCGACTCATACCGCTTGGCCTGTGCGAGGAAATGTGTTCGGCCCGGTTGCAGGTCGAGGATGACGTAGATGCCGTTCTTCTCGGCTGCGTTGATCAATGGCAGCAGCTCGCGGATCCCGGTTTCGGCGGAGTAGTTCTTGTCCTTGCCGGCGCCGGCGGATGCCACCGTGACGATGATCTCGAACGTCGGCACGACCGGTGTCTTGACGACCTTGCGGTACTTCGCTGCGAGCACCTTGGCGCGCCTGACTGTCGCGGCGACTCTCTGTTCCCCGAGCACGCCGAGCGCTTTGGTGGACGGGTGGCCGTAGAGCGCGACCATCGTGCGCCCCGGGTACGCGAGATAGCCGCCACCGAACTGCTCCACACCTGATCGGACGGTGGTGAGCGTGTACTCAAGGTCGGCGGTGAAGCGCGGGCCGAGCGCGATCACGGGAGCCTTGGGAGCAGCTGCGATCGCCTTGGCGGCTGTCGGCGCGGTGCGGGGATCACCGCCGGGAACTTCCAGAACTGTGGCGCCGGCGTTGGTCGCAGAGGCGACGGCGGCGGCGTTCCTCGTCAAGGAACCGGTCAACACGATGACGTCGCGCTGTGGTGCCGAATCGACGTCGTACGCCTTGCGCACACGGGCAACTTCCTTGCCGACCGTTGACCGTGTGACAGGTCGACCGTGGTCGTACGAGCTCGTCGTTCCGAACGTCAGCACTCTCGAAGGGCCTAGTCGTTCGACCTCCGCCGCGGTCGCCGGATCATCGATCAGCACGGGCACTGCGAGCTTGTTCGCGGTGTCGACCGCCAGGTCCTGGGCCTTCGGATCGGACGAGCTGGCGACGAGTACGACAGGCGACGAGGCGTACAAGCGACTGGAGACGGCGACGGCGTTCTCGGCGGGTGTTGTGGTCTCAACCAGCTCCAGTGACTTCGTGGGCATGCGCAAGCTGTCGCTCGGTGCGTCATCCTCGTCCGAAGTCTGAAGCACGGCGAATCCGCTGCCGATGAGGGCGAGGCCGACGATCCCGGCAACCACGGCAGAGCGCTGGAGCGTGGGAGTTAGGCTCATGCCCGTGACACTACTGACCACTCTCGCCATTGAGACAGGTAACGCCCCAGATTCGGGGCTCGCGGGTTGGACGGTCGACCTGATGGACAAGCTGGGCTTGTTCGGGGCTGCGTTGGCGGTGTCGCTCGACAACTTCTTCCCGCCGATCCCGAGCGAGATCATTCTGCCGTTGGCAGGGTTTGCTGCGAGCCAGGGCACGTTCTCACTGACCGGAGCGTTGATCGCCACGACCGTCGGATCGGTCTTCGGAGCATGCGTGCTCTATTGGCTTGGCGCCATCTTCGGCCGGGACCGTGCTGCTTGGATCTTCGACAAGACCCCGCTGCTCAAGGTGAGCGATCTGGAACGTACGGAGGCGTGGTTCGCCAAGCACGGTGGCAAGGCCGTTTTCTTCGGTCGGATGGTGCCGATCTTCCGCAGCCTCATCTCGATCCCTGCCGGCGTGGAGCGGATGAATTTCGGCGCATTCTTCGCGCTCACCGCGGCAGGTAGTGCGATCTGGAACTCGATCTTCGTCGTGGCTGGCTATCGACTGGGCGAGAACTGGGACGACGTCGAGCCGTACGCCTCGTTGTTCCAGAAGCTCGTGATCGGTCTGGTGCTCCTCGTCATTGGGGTGTTCGTGTTCCTGAGGCTCCGGGAGCGTCGCACGGCCTGAGCGACACGTGCTTGCCATCAGTCCTAGGCTGACGACATGACTGCATCCGACGAGAAGAAGGTGCTCAGCGCCGTTCATCCGCAGCTGTTCATCGGCGGCGATTGGCGAGACGCTGAAGGCGGCAAGACATTCGGTGTTGAGGACCCGTCGACGGGCGCCAACCTGATCGACGTGGCGGATGCCAGCGTGGCTGACGGCAAGGCAGCAATTGATGCCGCTGCCGCAATGCAGGACGAGTGGGCTGCCACAGCGCCGCGAGATCGCGGCGAGATCCTGCGAGGCGCGTACGAGCTGATCACCGAGCGCGTCGACGAGCTGGCTCTGCTGATGACGCTCGAGATGGGCAAGCCGATCAGGGAGAGCAAGTCGGAGATCGCGTACGCCTCGGAGTTCTTCCGCTGGTTCGCCGAGGAGGCCGTCCGCATCTCCGGTCGCTACTCGGTGGCGCCCAACGGTGCGACCCGGCTGCTCACGCTCAAGCAGCCTGTCGGGCCGTGCTTGATGATCACGCCGTGGAACTTCCCTATGGCCATGGGCACCCGCAAGATCGGACCAGCCATCGCGGCCGGTTGCACGATGGTGGTCAAGCCCGCGGCACTGACGCCGCTCTCGATGCTGCGGCTCGCCGACATCCTGGCCGAGGCGGGGCTCCCCAAGGGCGTGCTGAACATCGTCACGACGACCAACACAGGCCCGGTCATGGAGCCGATCATTCGTGACCCGCGGCTGCGCAAGCTGACGTTCACCGGCTCGACCGAGGTCGGTCGCACTCTGATCGAGCAGAGCGCCGAGGGCATCCTGCGTGTGTCGATGGAGCTGGGTGGCAACGCCCCGTTCCTGGTCTTCGACGATGCCGATCTGGACAAGGCGGTCGACGGCGCCATGCTTGCCAAGATGCGTAACATCGGTGAGGCATGCACCGCAGCCAACCGCTTCATCGTGCACGAGTCAGTCGCCGAGGAGTTCGGCGCGAAGCTGTCGGAGAAGATGGGAGCGCTCACCATCGGCCGCGGCACGGAGGACGGCATCGACGTCGGTCCGCTCGTGGAGGCCAAGCAGCGCGACAAGGTCGCCGAGCTCGTCGATGATGCGGTCGGCAAGGGTGCCAAGACGCTCACCGGGGGCACTGCACTCGAGGGTGATGGCTACTTCTACCCGCCGACGGTCCTGACGCAGGTGCCGGATTCGGCCCGACTGCGTACCGAGGAGATCTTCGGACCCGTCGCGCCCATCTTCACGTTCACCGATGAAGCCGAGGCGCTGCGGATGGCCAACGACACCGAGTACGGCTTGGTCGCATACGCCTTCACGCAGGACTACGCCCGCGCGATGCGCGTCTACGAGGCACTCGATACCGGCATGGTCGGCATCAACCAGGGCATCGTCTCGAACCCGGCGGCACCGTTCGGCGGTATGAAGTCGAGCGGCTTCGGCCGCGAGGGCGGTACCGAGGGCATCGAGGAGTACCTCGAGACCAAGTACGTCGGCCTGGCGTTCTAGAACGAGACGTCGGCTCGTCGCTCGTCGCGGCTCGGCTTGTCGCAGTAGGTCTTGCCATCGGTGAATCGCACACCGTCGGTGAAGCGGGCCTCGATCTGGCCAGAGCCGAACTGCTCGACGTACAGACGTGAGTAGAGGCCGCCGAGCTTGAGCAGCTCGTCGTGGGTGCCCTGCTCGACGAGCTTGCCGTCCTCGAGACCGAATATGACGTCGGCGTTGTGGATCGTCGACAACCGGTGGGCGATCGCGATCGTCGTACGGTTGTGCGTCGCCCGCTCGAGCGCGTCCTGTACGAGTCGCTCTGTCTCGGTGTCGAGTGCGGAGGTGGCCTCGTCAAGGATCAGGATGCGCGGGTCCATCAGCAGCACGCGTGCGATCGCGAGCCGCTGCTTCTCCCCACCGCTGAGGCGATAGCCCCGCTCGCCGGTGATCGTCTCGTAGCCCTCGGCGAACGACATGATGCGCTCGTGGATGTTGGCGTCGCGCGCGGCCTGCTCGATCTCGTCGGCGGTCGCGTCGGGCTTGGCGTACGCGATGTTGTCGCGGATCGTGCCGTGAAAGAGGTACGGCTCCTGGGTGACCATGCCGACGGAGTCGGCGAGCGATCCCATCGTCAGGTCGCGTACGTCGGTGCCGTCGAGCAGCACGGCGCCGTCCGTGACGTCATAGAAGCGGGGCACCAGGTACGTCGCGGTGGTCTTGCCGGAGCCGGACGGACCGACGATCGCGGCGAGCTGTCCCGGCATGACCTTGAGCGAGACATCGGCGAGGGCCCATGACTTCTCGGGCGGCGCCTCACCCTCCTCACGGTCGATGCGCACGCCGCTGTCACCGAAGCGATCGCCACGAGTGTCCCCCGTGAGTGAGCGGGGCTCGGGGTAGCGGAAGAACACGTCTCTGAACTCGATCTCACCTCGCAGGGTTGCCGGGTTGACCGTCAGCGCATTCGGTCGCTCGGTGATGGCCGGCTTCAGGTCGAGGTACTCGAAGATGCGGCGGAACAGCGCCAGCGAGGTCTGTACGTCGAGGGTTACGCGCATCAGCTGGAGCAGCGGCATCTGCAGGCGTGCCTGAACGGTGGTGAAGGCGACGAGCGTTCCGGCAGTCAACGAGGTGCCGTTGTTGAGCATGAACCCGGCGAGCAGGTAGACCAGCGCGGGGGTGAGCGCAAAGAATGTCTGCACGGTGGCGAAGAACGCGCGACCGGTCATGGCTTGGTCGACCTGGAGCTTGGTCTGGTTGCGGTTGGCCTCGCGGTAGCGCTGGACCTCCGCATCCGAACGGTTGAACACCTTCGACAGGAGGATGCCGGAGACGCTGAGCGCCTCCTCGGTGATCGCCGTCATCTCCGACAGCGACTCCTGAGTCTTTCGGGCGAGCTTCTGCCGGCGCTTGCCGACCTGCAGCTGGATGTAGACGAACAGCGGCATCACGATCAGCGTCAGGATCGTCAGCTGCCACGACAGGATCACCATCGACACGAACGCCGCAGTGACGGTCACCGTGTTCTGCAGGATCGTCGTGGCGGTGTCGGTGAGCACCGTACGGACGCCGGCGACATCGTTTGCGAGGCGCGACTGGATCGCACCCGTCTTGGTCGCCGTGAAGAACGCGAGCTCCATCTTCTGAAGGTGCGCGAACAGCTCGCTGCGGAGGTCGGCCATCGCCGAGTTGCCGATCGTTGACGTGAGCCAGTTCTGCCCGATGCCGATCAGCGCGGTCACAATCGGGATGAGGCACATGAACCCGAAGAGCCACCACAGCAGCGTGAGGTCGGGTTTGCCGTCCGGCGGGAAGAGCGCCTTGTCGAACACGGCCTTCGTCAGGAACGGGACGATCGAGGTGAGGATCGCCGCAACCAGCACGGCGCTGGCGACGAGGATGATCTTGCTGCGGTAGGGGCGGAGCATGCGGGCAATACGGTTCAGGATCGGCTTGTTGTTGCCGGCCTTGATCTCCTCATGCGAGAGGTGGGTGATGGTCGGCCCACCGCCTCCGCCGCCCCCGCGGGGCATCAGTCGGCGTCGATCTTCGTCAGCATGACTGCGGTGGCGTCGCCTTCGACGGGAACGAGCTCGGTGGTGCCCCACACACCAACCTCGGTACGGAGGATCGCCCAGATGAGCAGATTGGCCGGGTCGGGGACGAACTCAGAGTCCACCGTCACAGAGAACTCGACCGGCACTCCCGGTGCGTCGACCGCAGTGGCGGCAAGTACCTCACCATCGGTGTCGACCAGCTTGATCGTGGCAGTTGCTCCTGGCGGAACGGCAATGCGCTCGCGGAAGAAGACATTGCCGCTGACAGTCATGAGAGTCATGCCCTCGATGCTATGCCCGTCGTGGTGACTCGTCCCGACGAAGGCGAACGAGGACGTGCCACACGAGGCACACCGCCAGGACGGTGACGGCCAGCGTGATGAGGGAGACGACGACGCCGTGGAATGCCATGGCGTAGAGACCGTCGGGAATCGCGGTGACTACGGTGGCGAGCCCGAGGGCAGCGGCGGTGCCGAATGCGCCGAGCAGGGCGTACGTGCCCAAGGCCTTGGGGGGTCGGGGATCGTCGGCAGGAAGCCAACGTAGCTCGACCACGGCGTACGAGATCACGATGGCCAGACCGATGAGGGCCGAGCCGTACTGTGCCCACCGCAGACCCGAGAGGCCGAGGTGATCGGTTCGGAGCCAGGTCACCCGGTCGTAGCCCCAACGGTCGGCATGGGTGAACGAGTCCCAGAAGATGTGGGTCGCGGCGGCGATGGCTGCGGCGGGGATGGCGAGCAGCCACTGCCGACGGGACAACCGAGCATGCGGGGCCAGCCGTGATCGAATCGGCGCCGGCGAGAGATCGACCAATGGGTCGCGCAGCACGGCAAACCACACGACCAGCGCAAAGAGCGTGAGCGCAATGTCGACCGTGACAATGCTCAGCGGTTTGTGGGTGATCTCGTAACCGCGACGTGAGCCGAGGTAGAGCGGCACATCGAGGACCATCGATCCGATCACGAGCGCCGTCATCGGCAGGCCGAGGCGCCGAAGCGGGATGACGGCCGCCGGGTGGCCCAGGGTCAGCGGCATTTACTGAGCCTATTGCGCCAGCAGTGAACATCCTTGGAGCTCGCCGATCGCCTTGCTCAAGCCTTGAAGCGTCGCAGCCGCAAGCTATTGGTCACCACGAACACCGAGCTGAACGCCATCGTGAACCCCGCGATCAGTGGGTTGAGCAGTCCAAGTGCCGCCAGCGGGATGGCCGCGACGTTGTAGGCGAATGCCCAGAACAGGTTGCCCTTGATCGTGCGGAGGGTGGCCCGAGACAGCCGTACGGCGTCCACGGCCGTGGCGAGATCACCCTTGACCAATGTGAGGTCCGACGCCTGGATGGCGACATCCGTACCGGTGCCCATAGCAATACCGAGGTCTGATCCGGCTAGTGCTGCTGCATCGTTGACCCCATCGCCGACCATGGCCACAACGCGGCCTTCGCCTTGGAGCTCGTGGATCGTACGCAGCTTGTCCGCTGGCGTGACATCCGCGATGACCCGGTCGATGCCGACCTCGGCAGCGACGGACTCGGCCACTGCCTTGTTGTCACCGGTCAACAGGACCGGCTCCAGGCCCAACGTTCGCAGCTCTCCGATGGCTCGCGCAGATGAGGGCTTGATGGTGTCGGCGACCGTGATCGTGCCACGAAACGCGCCGTCCCAGGCGACCGCAACGGTCGTGCCATCCGTCTCGGCGGTCCTTGAGCTTGTCGAAAGGTCGACTCCCTGCTCGGCCAACCACGACGGCCGACCCACGAGTGCGCGGCGGCCTTCCACGGACCCACTGACTCCGAAACCGGCCTCGTTGGTGAACGACTCGACCGCGACAGGAGTGGCGAGTGTCGCGACAGCCCGAGCAATGGGGTGCTCCGATGCATGCTCGAGCGAGGCGGCAACGAGTCGCAGCTCAGCCGTATCCACCCCGGGTGCAGGGTCGACCGAGACAACGCTCATCTCTCCGCTGGTGACCGTGCCTGTCTTGTCGAGCACGATCGTGTCGATCTTGCGGGTCGACTCCAGAATCTGGGGGCCCTTGATCAGGATGCCGAGCTGGGCGCCTCGACCCGTGCCGACCATCAAGGCTGTCGGAGTCGCCAAGCCCAGGGCGCAGGGGCAGGCGATGATCAGGACCGCGACGGCGGCCGTGAATGCCTCGGTCACCGTGCTGCCGATGATCAGCCAGGTGGCCAGGGTCGCCAGCGAGAGGACGATGACTGTGGGTACGAACCATGCCGAGATCCGGTCGGCCAGGCGCTGCACGTCGGCCTTGCCCTCCTGGGCCTCCTCGACCAGCCGTGCCATCTGCGCGAGCTGTGTGTCAGAACCAACAGCTGTGGCGCGTACGACAAGCCGACCGCTCTGGTTGATGGTGGCACCCGTGACCGCGGTACCCACGACGACCTCGACGGGCACGGACTCGCCGGTCAGCATGGACTCGTCCACGGCCGAGCTTCCCTCGACGACTATGCCGTCAGTCGCGATCTTCTCTCCGGGCCTCGCAACGAATAGGTCGCCCTCGTGGAGATCGGTCAGGGCGATGCGAGTCTCCGTAGGTGACCCATCGGAGCCGACGCGACGTAAGGTCACATGTGAAACCTGACGATCCATCAAAGCTCGCAGGGCGGCGCTGGACTGCTTCTTGGCGTTTGCCTCGAGGTAGTGGCCGGCAAGGATGAACACCGTCACGGCACTTGCGACCTCGAGGTAGATCTCGTCATGACCGCCACTGTTGGCCAGCCAGGTGAACTCCATGGTCATGCCGGCCATGCCCGCATCGCCGAAGAACAGTGCCCACACCGACCAGAGGTAGGCGGCGCCGACTCCGACGCTGACGAGCGTGTCCATCGTTGCTGCACCATGCCGGGCGTTGGTCCAGGCTGCCTTGTGGAACGGGTAGGCACCCCAGATGACCACTGGAGATGCCAGTGCGAAGACGAGCCACTGCCAGTTGTCGAACTGAAGAGCCGGGATCATCGACACCAGCACGACCGGGATGGTAAGGAGCCCCGAGATCTTGAATCGTTGCAGCATCGAGGCAGCACCATGCAGACCCTCATGGTCTGAGTGATCCGACTCGGGTGCGTGCTCGTGGTGACTCTCGGTGCGCAGCTTTGCGGAATAGCCCGTCTTGGCGACGGTGTCGATCAGGGTCTGCACGTCGACGTCGTCTCCAGCCTCGACGGTTGCCTTCTCTGTGGCGTAGTTGACCGTTGCGGTGACACCGTCGAGCTTGTTGAGCTTCTTCTCGACACGCATGGCGCACGATGTGCAGGTCATTCCACTGATGTCGAACTTGTGGGTCGTGGTCGCCTCTTCAGCCGCCTCGTCACCTGCGTGGGTGTCGTGGGTGGTCATGCGAGCGGCAGATCTCTGGGGCCCGCAAGGGCATATCCGGCTTCGTCGACGGCCTCAGCCACTGTTGCATCATCGAGGGGCGTGCTGCTCTCGACCGTCACGGTGGACGTACCGCCGGCCGCGAGGTCGACCTGAACGTCCGTGACGCCCGGGAGTGCGGAGAGCTCTTCGGTGACGGACCCGACGCAGTGCGCGCAGGTCATTCCGGTGACTCGGTAGGTCTGGGTTGTCATGTCGTTCCCTTCTTATGAACGTACGAGGCGCGCGATGGCGTCGGACGCTTCCTTGATCTTGGTGTCGGACTCTTCGCCGCCGGCGCGGGCGGCGTTGACGACACAGTGAGCCAGGTGTTCGTCGAGGAGCTTGAGAGCCACGGCCTCGAGCGCCTTGGTAGTTGCGGAGACCTGGGTGAGCACGTCGATGCAGTAGGTGTCGTCCTCGACCATCCGAGACAACCCACGTACCTGGCCTTCGATGCGCTTGAGCCGTTTGAGTACCGCGACCTTGTCGTCGGAGTAGCCAGGTGTCACATGGTCAGTCATCCGAGGAGTCCCTTCATGGTGGCGATCTCGGCCTTCTGCGCCGTGATGATGTTGCGGGCCAGCTCGGCAACGTCGGTCGACTTCCCGTCCTCGAGGACGTCGTCGGCCATCTCGATGGCACCGTCGTGGTGGCTGATCATCCCGGTCAGCCAGAGGCGGTCGAACTCGGCGCCGCGGGTCCGGGCAAGCTCACGCATCTCGGCGCCGCTCAGCATCCCGTCCATCTCCATGCCGTCCATGTCACCCATGTCGTGACCGCCCATCGCGCTCTCGTCCCAGTCCTTGAGCCAGCCGCGCATCAGGGTGATCTCGGGTGCTTGGGCAGCCTTGATCTGGGCAGCGAGCTCGACGAGCTCGGGCGAGGCGTCAGCGTCAGGAACCAGGTCGGCCATCATGACCGCCTGCTGGTGGTGGGGGATCATCTGCTGCGCAAACTCGACATCGGCGTCGTTGTGGTCGGTGGAACCTCCGCACGCCGCGAGGGCCAGCAGTGGTAGTACCGCAATGAACATCAGGATTCGCTTCATGTTCACGACCATACCCCTAGGGGGTATACAAATCAAGGGCCACCTAGGCTGGTCACATGACAGAGATACCCGGACTGGACGGCCTGCTCGGCGTTGAACACCTTGAGACCACCGCCGACAAGGTGGTCGTCCGCTTCACGATCGACGAGAGGCACCTCCAACCGTTCGGGATTCCCCACGGCGGTGTCTACTGCGCAGTCCACGAATCGACCGCGAGCATCGCCGGGCTGCTCTGGCTGGACGGCAAGGGCGTCGCGGTCGGCACCAACAACTCGACCGACTTCCTCCGCCAAGCGAAGGTCGGCGACACGATCACGACGACGGCCACCCCGATCCACCGCGGACGTACCCAACAGCTCTGGCACCTGGAGTCGGTGGATGAGGACGGCAGGCTCATCGCTCAGGGCCAGGTGCGCCTCGCCAACCTCGAGCAGGAAGTCCCGTCCGAGGCGATCGCTCATTTCACCGGCATGGGCAGCTAACAGCCCTTCTTGATCTGACGCCAACCGCCCGCGCGGTTGTCGGCGATCAGCCGACGGAAGAACGCCACCAAGGCGTGGCCGTTGATCTCGTCATCCTGTCGGAAGGCGATCGTGCGAGCCGTCTGGTTGTCGTGGCCGGCCGTGATGAGCCCGTCGGGGTCTGGAACGATGCCCCCGTCATACACAAGGACGTTGACGTGGTCTTTGGTGGCGAGCAGCGCGCACACGTTGCCCTGCAGCACGAAGTACGGCTGGACGGTCCGCTTGATCGTCTCCTCGACGTCGGGATCTGCCTCGTGCACCAGGTCGCGCACGCGATGACAGATCTCCTGCTGCCAGTCCGGCAGGCGGTTGATGTAGTCGTCGACGCGCGGGTCACGTACGTAGTCCATGGATTCATACTCGTACAGAACTCCCTGAATCAGCCGGTACGATTGGGGTAGTTGATCGCGACTGGCGTTGAGGTGGGTACCACCGGGGAGCGATCGATCACCACGACATCGGGACCGTTCGCCTGGGCCCCACGTCAGCCAAGTTCTGCTGACTGGAGAGCACGCGAGATGATGATGACCATGACGAGCAACGACTTGTTCCCAACCGAGCGCCTTGCCGACGCGGACGTATGCGTCCTGCTGCTCGAGAACATCCACACTGACGGTGCGGAATTCCTGCGCGCCAAGGGCTACCAGGTCGAGGCGCTCGACGGCGCCCTCGGCGAGGACGACCTGATCGAGGCGATCAAGGGAGTCCACCTCCTCGGCATCCGCTCGACCACATACATCACCGAGAAGGTCCTCGACGCAGCAAACGACCTGCTCGCGATCGGTGCGTTCTGCATCGGCACCAACCAGATCGACCTCGAGGCCACGACGGCCCGAGGTGTCGCCGTGTTCAACGCGCCCTACTCCAACACGCGCAGCGTCGTGGAGCTCGCGATTGCCGAGATCATCTCGCTGGCGCGACGGTTGAACGAGAAGTCGACCGACATGCACAACGGGGTCTGGAACAAGTCGGCTGCGGGCAGCCACGAGGTTCGCGGCCGTACGCTCGGCATCATCGGCTACGGCAACATCGGCAGCCAGCTGTCTGTCGTCGCCGAGGCGCTGGGACTGAAGGTCGTCTTCTACGACATCGACGACAAGCTGGCGCTGGGCAACGCGCGCCGTTGCTCGACGATCGAGGAGCTGCTCGAGAGCTCGGACGTTGTCTCGCTGCACGTCGATGGCCGTCCCGGCAATGCCGGACTGTTCGGCGCCGAGCAGATGGCGCTGATGAAGCCGCGCTCGCTGCTCCTCAACCTGTCGCGCGGTATCGCGGTCGACACCAAAGCACTTCGCGAGCACATCGAGTCGGGTCACATCGCTGGTGCGGCCGTCGACGTGTTCCCGATCGAGCCCAAGCGCCAGGGTGACCCCTTCGAGTCCGACCTGCAGGGTCTCAAGAACGTCATCCTCACTCCGCATGTCGGCGGATCGACCGAAGAGGCGCAGCAGGACATAGGCCGCTTCGTGGCGTCAAAGCTTCGTTCGTACGCGTCGTTCGGTGGCACCTCGCTGAGCGTCAACATGCCGGAGATCAACTTGCCCGCCGATGCCGCGAAGCATCGTCTGGCGCATGTGCACCGCAACGCGCCGGGAGTACTGGCGACGATCAACGGCCTGCTCGGCGAGCACGGCGTCAACATCGAAGCACAGTCGCTCGCGACGCGAGGCGAGATCGGTTACGTACTCACCGACGTCGCGGCAGGTGTCGAGCCCGAGGTGCTCTCTGCGCTCGCTGCACTGCCCGAAACCGTACGCCTGCGCGAGCTCAGCTGATCGCTGCAAAACTGGCGGGGTTGGGGTGTGAACTCGTGCTCCGTGGGTACTCTCATGATGTTCGGCCACCGCCCGGCGGCCGTGGGAGTGGAGGCAATCAAATGATCATCCTCGGAATTATCTTGCTGATCCTGGGAGCGGTGCTGAACGTATCGATCCTGTACACGATCGGCGGAATCCTTGTGGTTGTCGGCGCGATCCTGTGGATCCTCGGCGGTATGGATCGAGGCATCGGAGGGCGCAGACACTATTTCTGACCGCTGGTCAGACACGGGCCGTCACCTCAGGGTGGCGGCCCTGCTGCGTGACTTCCGGCATTCACCGGATGGGCCAACTTGCCGGCGATATCATTGCCGAAATTGCGGCGCGGACAACTGTTCCGGTCACGATCTGAGGAGGACACCATGAACGTCCAGGGAATCACGTGGCACGCTGTTGTGCTGACACCCGACCAGTTCGCTGCGACCAGCAAGTTGTTGACCACCACGCTCGGGTTGAGCCCGGCCATGGAGCAGCCCGGGTGGTCGATGTTCCCGATGCCGAACGGCACCATACTCGACCTTTTCGCGCCCGAAGGCGTGCCTGAATACGGATTCAACGATGGCGTTGTGTTCGGATTCCGAGTCGATGACATCGAGGCGGCGTCCGCTGAGATCGCAAGCGCCGGTTGCGAGTTGCTCGGCGAGGTGACACGCGTTCCGGCGATGAACTATGCCTTTCGACACTTCAGGGGCCCTGATGGCCGCGTCTATGGCATCAACGAGCAGAAGTAGTCGCCGACCGCTTGCTTGAAGGCCTTCTGAGACACGCCGGGAGGTCTGTTGGCGCTCAGGATTCAGCGAGCTCGATCAGCTTCTTGACGGTGTTGAGGTTGCGGGCTGTGCCCGGCACCTTCAGCGCTCGCCCGATCGAGGCGTCCTTCATCTCCGGGCGACCCGCGCCGTTGGCGTACTTGATGTGCATCTCGGTGCCGATGATCTTCCACTGATCGTCGCCGGTCTCGTATGTCTCGGCCTTCTTGATCGCTTCCGAAGTCGGCTTCTGAAGGAGGAAGGTGACGTACGAGTACTTCGGCTCGTCGACTGAGAACGGATGAGCTTCGAGCGCCTTCTTTACCTGGGCCGGCGTACGCGAGATCGACTCACGGAAGAAGCCGAACTCCTTCTCAATGGCCTTCTCCAGCGCGCGGTCGAAGTCGGCGACCTTGCCGGGTACGTCGGCGATGAGGTTGCCCGACGCGATGTAGGTCGACACCTCTGTCGCTCCGAGGCCCTCGGCGATCTCCCGCAACCGGGCCATCGGCAGCTGAGCCTTGCCGACGTTGACGGCGCGCAACAGGATGATCCGCTTGGCCATGCACCCAGTATGTCGCCGGGACCTGACACCTACAGCCGAGCCGCGAGTTCCGTCGCCTGCTTGATGGCGCGCTTCGCGTCGAGCTCTGCGGCCACGTCAGCTCCGCCGATCACGTGCACCGGCTTGCCAAGGGCCTCGAGTGGCTCGATCAGATCACGCACGGACTCCTGTCCTGTGCACAAGATGACCGTGTCGACGTCGAGCACGCGGCTCTCCTCGTTGTCCTCGCCCTTGTTGAGGGTGATGTGCAGGCCGGCATCGTCGATGCGGTCGTACGTGACGCCCTTGATCATCTCGACGCCTGCGTCCTTGAGCGTCTGGCGATGTACCCAGCCGCTGGTCTTGCCGAGACCCTTGCCGAGCTCGGTGTTCTTTCGCTGGAGGAGGAACACCTCACGCTTCGGTGGCGCCTTGAGCTTGGTCGCGAGACCGCCACGCTCGAGCGACGGATCCGTGACGCCCCAGCGTTCCATCCAGTGCTCGATCGACTCGTCGGCGTCGTGCAGCAGGAACTCCGAGACGTCGAAGCCGATGCCGCCCGCGCCCATGACGGCAACCCGCTTGCCGACGGGCGCGCCGTGGCGGATGACCTCCTGGTAGTTGACGACGCTGGGGTGATCGACGCCGGGAAGCGAGGGTATGCGGGGTTCGACGCCGGTCGCGATGACGACTTCGTCGAACTCTGCGAGCTGGTCGACGCCGGCGCGTACGCCGAGGTGCAGCTTGACGCCGGCGATCTCCATACGGCGGGAGTAGTAGCGGATCGTCTCCTTGAACTCCTCCTTGCCGGGGATCTGCATCGCCAGTCGGAACTGGCCACCGATCTCAGGCAGCGACTCGAACAGCTCGACGCTGTGACCACGACCCGCGAGCTCGGTAGCGGCGGCGAGTCCGGCCGGACCGGCGCCGACAACGGCGATGCGCTTGGCCTTGCGCGTCGGGAGGAGGATCAGCGTCGTCTCGTAGCCGGCGCGCGGGTTGATCATGCAGGTCGCGCGCTTGTTCTTGAACGTGTGGTCGAGGCACGCCTGATTGCAGGCGATGCAGGTGTTGATCTCGTCGGCGCGATCTTCGGCGGCTTTGTTGACGAAGTGCGGATCGCTGAGCAGGGGCCGAGCCATCGACACGAGGTCGGCCTGGCCCGAGGCGATGATCTCCTCGGCGATCTCGGGAGTGTTGATGCGGTTGGACGCGACGACCGGTACGGAGACCTCGGGCTTGAGCTTGCCGGTGACCCACGCGAATGCGCCGCGCGGCACGGACGTGACGATCGTCGGGATGCGGGCTTCGTGCCAGCCGATGCCGGTGTTGAGGATCGAGACACCAGCTGCTTCAAGCTTCTTGGCGAGCTCGACGGTCTCCTCCCAGCTCTGGGCGTCGTCGACCAGGTCGAGCAGGCTCATGCGGTACATCACGATGAAGTCGTCGCCGACCGCCTCGCGTACGCGCTCGACGATCTCGACCGGGAAGCGCATGCGGTTCTCGGCGCTGCCCCCCCACTTGTCGGTGCGGTTGTTGGTGCGCGCGGTGATCATCTGGTTGATCAGGTAGCCCTCGGAACCCATGATCTCGACGCCGTCATAGCCCGCCCGGCGAGCCAGCACAGCCGACTTCGCGAAGTCGTTGATGGTGTCATCGACCTCCTTGGTCGACATCGCCTTCGGCTTGCCCAACGGGGTGATCGGCGAGGGCTTGGACGATGCGGCCCGCTTGAACGGGTGGTAGCCGTAGCGACCGGCGTGCAGGATCTGCATCGCGATCTTGCCGTCGTGCTCGTGGACGGCGTCGGTGACGAGGCGGTGCTTGTCGGCGAGCCTGGTCGACGTCATCAGCGAGCCGAACGGGAGCAGCCAGCCGTGGCGGTTGGGTGCGTAGCCACCCGTGACGGAGAGCGCGACACCACCCTTGGCCCGCTCGGCGAAGTACGCCGCGAGCTCGGGCAGATGCTTGGCGCGGTCTTCGAGGCCGGTGTGCATCGAGCCCATGATCACGCGGTTGCGCAGCGTCGTGTGGCCCAGGTCGAGCGGCTCGAGCAGGTGCGGGTAGGGGTTGGTCATGCGGTCTCTCCTGAGGCCTCGGCAACGATTTGTTCGAACTGGGCTGCCATCGCGGTCGCGAGGGCGTTGGCTCCGGACAAGGGGCGGACCATCACGGTGAGCTCGGTGATGAGTCCGGCTTCGTTCGTACGAATGAGATCGATGCCGTTGACGCTGACTCCATCGACGACGGTCTCGAAGACCAGCGCCGAACCGGCACCATCGGCATCGTCGAGCTCGCGGACGTACCGGAACTCGGTGAACACTCGGCCGACACCTCGCAGGATCGCGGCGACAATCGGCTTGCCGTCGTACGGCTTGAACGCGACGGGGCTGCGGAACACGACGTCGTCGGCGAGCAGCTCGCCGAGTCCCTCGAAGTCTCCTGCCTCAACGGCAGCGCGGAACTCTTTCATGAATTCTCCTGTGATGGGATGGAGACGTGATCTCCAAGACGAGTGCCCGGTTCCTGATCGTCGCGGGCGTGTTCAACGTGGTGATCTGGCCGCGCTTTGCGAAAGCCATAGTTGATGACGACCGAGCGTGGGCAGGCGAGCAGTGGAACAGCACCCCGCAGGCCTTCTTCTGGGTGCATGCCGTGCTCATCACGACGGCGATCGTGATCGGTCTTGGCGTGCTGGCGGTCGGCGTACGCGCTCATCGCTCCGCCTCGAAGGCCTGAAGGATCTCGTCGCACCAGGCCATCCCGGTCTGCTCGGCGAGGATGCCACCGCGCAGCACGAGGTAGGCGCCGAGCTCGTCTTCGCGCAGCGATGACGGATCGGGGTAGTGACGTTGGGCACTCGCCTCGTAGTAGGCGATCTGGGCTTCGTGGGCGGCGCGGCGCACGCGTACGTCGGCGAGCACAGCATCACGATCACCAAACTGCGTGCCGCGAAGTTTCACGGCGAACTCGCTGCGGAGCGGTTCGATCGGCGTCGGTAAGGACGACCAGCGAATCAGCTCATCTCGACCCTCGCCGGTGATCGAGTAGACCTTCTTGTCCGGTCGGTTGTCCTGGGCGACGAGGTGCGACTCGACCCACTTGTCGGACTCCATCCGACCCAGCACCTTGTAGATCTGCTGGTGGCTTGCCTTCCAGAAATGACCGATCGACGCGTCGAAGCGACGTGCCAGGTCGTATCCCGACGCGGTCTTCTCCGCGAGGGACACCAGGATCGCGTGCTCCAGAGCCATGCCGAGACCGTACTATGCATCGCGTTGCTATGCAACTAGTTGCACAGTGTCGAGCTGCCTGCGGGAGCCGATGCAAGAATCGGCGCATGGCCTACTTCGCGACCACCTACCTCTACACCGACGACGTCGAACGGCGTGGCGAGGTGCGCCCGACGCATCGTGACTACCTGGCTGGCCTGACTGAGCGGGGTCAGCTGCAGGTGTCGGGGCCGTTCTCGGACGGCGAACCGGGCGGTGCGCTGCTCGTATTCATCGCCGAAACCTACGCCGAGGCTCGCGCGCTGATCAACGCTGACCCGTTCGTACTGGACGGGCTCGTCGCGGAGATTGTGGATCGGGAGTGGACGCCGGTGTCAGGGGTGCTGGCTCAGCAGTTCTGAGCTGGCCAGCCACTGCGCGACGCCTCGAGCGGCGACGCGACCAGCGCGGTTGGCGCCGATCGTGCTGGCCGATGGCCCATAGCCGACCAGCTGGACGCGCGGATCTGCGACAGCGGTTGTGCCATCGAGCTGTATGCCGCCGCGAGGGCTGTCTTTGTTTGGGACCCGTCAGGCTGCGCGTTCGGTCTCGGCGGCGACGGCCGAGTCAACGGTGTTCTTGATGACGCGGACGATCAGCTCCGGATCGTCGATCATCGGCACGTGACCGCAGTGCGGGAGTGCGACATGTTGGGCCTCGGGCAAGCGCTCCTGCGCGATCGCCGACTGGCCGAAAAGCAGGATGCGGTCGCGGGTGCCCCAGGCGATGGTCGTCGGCACCGGCACCGGCCGGTCAAACTTGTAGTGCGTGCCTGCGTTGAGCGTGCGGAAGAAGGCCGGGCAGCTGCGCAGAGCGAGCGTGTCGCCGATGAAGTCCTCGGCTGTGATGCGATCGCCGTGCATGTACAGCGAGCGGCCGGAGAGCCGACGCCCCGCGGCTGTTCGCAGGAAGGGCTTGACCACGGCGAGTGGCAGATGGGACGACAGCTTGAGAAGGATGAGCCCAAAGAACGCGACGACGCGGTCCAAGCCGCGGAAGTGGCCGGCTGGGCTCAGTGCCGTCACGGACGACACCATGCCCCGAGCGCCGAGCTCGAGCGAGATTGCTCCGCCCAGGGAGTTGCCCACGACGTGCGGCTTGGTGATCCCCCAAGCTGCGAAGTTG
>JBBSJW010000026.1:0-38602 GCA_038256885.1 Propionibacteriales bacterium | reverse complement strand
TCAGGCGAGTTCTCAAGGTCAAGTAGCAGCCATTCTATCGTCCGTTACGCCAGAGCCCGCGCTACGCTGCGGAGTTATGGCTTCTGAGGATTCCCCATCACCCAATGAGATCGACGATCCGGTCTATCGCCAAGGCATGATCGAGCTGCTTGGCGTGCTCGCATACGGCGAGATCACCGCCTGCGAGCGGCTCGCCGAGGACGCCAAGATGGCGCCGAATCTGGAGACTCGAGTCGAGATCATGGCGATGGAAGCGGCCGAGTTCGGCCACTTCGTACAGCTGCGCGATCGTCTCGTCGAGCTCGGCGAGAACCCGTACGAGATCATGGCCACGTTCACCGACACGTTCGACCGGTTCCACACCCAGACGGCGCCTGCCGACTGGCTCGAAGGGCTCGTCAAGGCGTACGTCGGCGACGGACTCGCGGCTGACTTCTACCGCGAGATCGCGGCCTACCTCGACGCGGAAACCCGTGCGTTGGTGCTTGAGACATTGAGCGGCACGGGGCACTCGGAGTTCGTGATCGACGCCGTACGAGGTGCGATCGAGAACGACCCGAAGGTCGGGGGTCGACTTGCGCTCTGGGGACGCCGGCTCATGGGTGAGGCGCTCAGCCAGGCGCAGATGGTCGTAGCCGAGCGTGACGCGCTCAGTGCTGTTCTCGTGGGTGGCGTCGACCATCCGGGCATGGATCTCGCCGGCATCGGCCGCATGTTCACGCGGCTCACCGAAGGCCACGCAGCCCGCATGGAAAAGCTGGGCCTCGCGGCCTGACATCACAGCGGCTCAATGAACGGCCTGCTCGCGACACCGGGTTGCGTCGAGCGGCTGACCAGCCTTGCGGTACACGTCGGCAGCTGCCGAAAAGTGTTCTGAGCTCGATGCGGCGTCACCCTGGGCCTGCGCGATGTGTGCCCTCACCTCACTTAGGGCGGCATGCCACGCGGGCAGTCGCATCACGACTTCTGCGAGGAACACCGTCGCCTTCTCGTACTCGGCGGCTCGATCGAGGTCGCCGGCCCGAGCGGCAGCGATGGCAGCAGGTGCCGCAAGGGTGATGCGACATCCGGGGCAGGTTTCGGCCGGCCCAAGGACTGCGGCCTCTGCGGACTCCAGGGCCGCTAACCCTGCTTCAGGGCTGTCAGCCGCGGTGATGCGTGCACCGTAGATTCGGTCGAACAGGTGGAACCCCACGTCGGACTCCTGCGCCACGGCGAGGGCGTCGTCGAGGATGGAGCGCGCTTCGCCCGGCTTGCCCCTGTAGAGCGCCAGGTCCGCCCTCCTCTGCAGCGAGAACGCCTCGCCGGTGGATGCATTGATGGTGTGGTGCAGCTCCTGGCCGGCAATCAGGTCCACCTCTGCCTCATCGAGGCGTCCCGCCAGCAGCTTGGCTTCACCCGCGAGTGTGCGCGCGAATGCGTGGCCGCGTGCGGCACCGAGGCGATGTGCCTCCAAGCCGAGAGAGTCGGCGAACGCGATCACGTCCGCGTAAGGTCTGGCGCCGTACAGGAGCCGCTGTGTGATGCACAGCTGCCCGTCAAACACGTTCACAGCCAAGTCGGGCAGGTCTCGTGTCTCACCAAGGTCGATCCTGACACTGTCGCGCAGTTCACCGCGTGCGTGTGCCGCCGCGGCGTTGGCCCACGACGCGATGATGAGTGACGCGGAGTCTCCCGTCTCCATCGCGAGTCGGCGACTCTCGGCGGCCTTGGCGGCGCCCAAGGCGGGGTCGCCATAGCCGAGCGCGGCCGCTCCAGCAAGTGTCAGCGCCTGTGCGAGTCGGCCGGAGACGGTCACAGGATGGGCGGCGCTGAGCGTATGAAGGGCGCCGGCGGGGTCGCCTTGCTTGATCTGTGCGAGCGCCTGTCGGGGCACGATCTCCTGAGCCCCGGGCTCGCCGGATGCGCTTGCGGCGGCGGCGTACGCGGATTGAGCTGCAGTCTCACCGAGAGCCTCGAGTGACTCGGCCTTCAGCAGGAGTGCTTCGACCTGCATCGGATCGTGGTGGAGCAGTGGCTCGAGATAGACCAGCGCATCGCGGTATGCGGCCAGCTCGACGGATCGTCGGGCCGCAGACAGTGACCACGGGGCTGCGAGATCGGGACGGTTGCCCTCGGTCCAGTGCCGGGCGATCTGAGCCGGAGCGCCGTTCATGTCGATCAGTCGCCTGGCCGCATCACGATGTATCGCGACTCTGTGGTGTGGGGCGGTCTCCTCGATCATGGCTTGACGGACAAGGTCGTGCCCGAAGCGATAGCGGCCATCTGCCACGACGAGAATGCCTGAGGCGAGGGCTGTGTCGAGCATCGTGAACGCTTCGTCCTCGCTGGCGCCTGTCAGGGCCATGACGGTGAGGAGGTCGAGATCATTGCCCGCCAACGCAAGGCGCCGGAGCATCGCGGCGCTCCCGTCGTCGAGACCTGCGAATCGGGTCGAGATGGCGTCTTCTCTCGAGGTGCCAATGCGGAGCACGCCGCTGGTTGTCGCGCTCTTGACCAGCTCGAGCACAAAGAACGGGTTGCCCTCGGCCAGCTCGACTATCTGGGACACGGTCTCCTGCCGCGTGCCGAGACCGGCTTCAGCTGCGAGGACGCGCACCTCGTCATCCTCAAGGGGAAGCAGGTCGAGCGCGGTGACTGAACCCGCGCGCGAGAGCCGCGCGACACCGCTTCGCAACGTCTCGGACCCCGCGTCAGGCCTGTAGGCGAGCAGAGTCATGACCGGTGCTGCGGCAACAGCCGCGACGTGCAGAATCGCTTCGATGCTCGCCGCATCTGCTGCATGTGCATCATCGATGACCAAGAGCGTGCCGCTCTTTCCCGAGCATGCCGTCAGCAGACGACGCAGGGCGCCGATGACCTGGTGCCGGGTGACCGGCAGGTTCAGCGGCTCGGAGGGCTCGATCATGGGTGACAGCTCGGCGAGGATCCTGCGGGCACGATCTCCAGCCGCTTCGAGACAGTCCGGATTGGCCGTCAGGACCTGCTCGACCACATCAGTCAAGGTCGCATAGGGACCTTCCGACAGGCTGGCCGCAACACTGACGGTTCGCCAACCGAGAGCATCGGCGATCGAGATCGTCTCGCGGCACACCGCCGACTTGCCGATCCCCGCGGGACCGCGCAAAGCGATGACCGCTGCGCCGCCGCCAGGCCCAGCGTCCAGGCGGCCGTTGATGACGGACAGCTCGAGCTGGCGTCCGACGATCGTGGCCTCGGCGGCGGCCAGACCGCGTACGCATTCCTCGTACGCGTGCTCGGTCTCGAGGCTTGGCGTGATGCCGAGCTCCATGCGGAGTGCGGTGCGCAGACGTCCGTAAGACGAGATGGCCAGGTGGCGACGTCCCGTCGACATGGCGCGCCGCATCAGCGCCCGCGCTGCTTCCTCGTCTGTCGGGTCAATCTCGGCCACCCGGTCCCACCGACCGGCGAGGCGAAGCAGATCGCTGCGCAGGTCATTGATTGCCTGCCGTGTGGGCTGAGGCCAGTCGTCGTACAACGATGTTGGCAAAAGGTCACCAGGGTAGTCATCGAGGATGCGTTGTGCGGCATCAACATCGCCGTCGGTGAGCGCCCGCGCCGCGGCCATGGTGAGCTCCGAAGTGTCGGTGGTGACGGCGCGCGCGGGAAACAGCGCCACCTGCCCGCGTTGAAGGGTCACGGCATCCGGGTCCTCAAGAGCCCGGCGCGCGTGATGTGCTGCCTTGCGCAGGTTCGCTGCCCCCGCATCGACATCGAGGTGGGGCCACAGCGCTTCGATCACCTGGTCGCGCAGAAGTCGACGGTCGTCAGACAGCGCCAAGAGTTGCACGAGTTCGGCAGCTCTCCGAGCCGAGAACTGCTTGTCGCCGATCGTGCGACCGTCGACGACGACTTCAAAGGCGCCCAGGAGTCGAATGTGTGCGGTTGCGACTGTCACTGTGTACCTCCGATCTCTGATCGTAGCGATGTCTCACCGTCAGATCAGGTCGAATCCTGCGGCGGCCCACGCCGTCAAGCCACCCTCAAGGTGTGCGACATCGGTGTACCCGAGCGCCTGCAGGGTTCGACCGGCGAGGGCGGACCGAAGCCCCGAGGCCGAGCACAGGATGACCCGGCGTCCTGGCGAGAACGCAGGCAGATGGTCGGGAGATTGTGGATCCGCCCAGAACTCCAGCACGCCGCGCGGGGCGAACATCGCTTTCGGAAGCGTCCCGGTTGACGTCTCGTCCGGTTCTCGTACGTCGACGAGCAGGACATCCCCGGTCTGCATCTCCGAAAGGACCTCGGCGGGCCGCAGGTTCTCGATCCCTGCCCTGGCCACTGCGACCAGCTCTTTGACTCCTGTCATGGCGCATCTCTCCTCGTCGTCGGACTGTGTCCGTCAAGCCTGTCCAGAGACCGTTCCCTGACCGTTCCTGTCGCGTTTCCAGCAGGAACGTTTGAGGAACGGTCTCTCGTCAGGCTCGTGGAAGTAGTCCGATCTCACACAAGGAGAAGAACATGTCCACAGCGATAGAAGACTTGGCAGTTGAGCTTTCGGCGGGCGACCTCGTGACCCGGTATGTCGAGATGGGTGAGATGGCCATCCGCCACGCGTCGGTGCCCGCTGGCACCGACCTCACCCCGGTGCTCCAGGGCCTGCCGGGCGACCGTTGCCCGAGCCCGCACTGGGGGATCATCCTGGAAGGTTCGATCACCATCGAGCACGGTGACGGCACCCAGGAAACGGCGAAGGCTGGCGAGGTCTATCACTGGCCAGCAGGACACACTGCGCACACGGACAACGGAGTCGTCTTCATCGAGGTCGGCCCGGTCGCCCCGATGCGGCAGTTCGGTGACCACGCCAAGACGGCGATGGCCGGAGCATGATCGTGATGCGGATCGTGTCCGTCATCCTGCGTGCGGTCCAGTCCGGACGCCGTTGGGCAGACCGATGATCCGGCGCTCGGTGACCGCGGGGCTTCTGGCCCAGTGGTCGCGGAGAAGCGAGCGCGCTACTTCTTGGCGGCTGGCACTGCTGTGAGGCCGAAGCCGACCTTGCGGCCGGCGTCTGACGTGAAGTCGAGGTAGGCGACGCGCGCCGCGGGTACTGCCACGGTCCGGCCCTTCTCGTCGGTCAGCACGAACACCGAGTCGTCGGCGATCGCCTTGCTGAGTGCGTCAAGCACCGCCTGCGGCTCGGAATCGGTTGCAACTGACAGCTCGCGGGCGGCGTACTGGACGCCGATCTTGACCTCCACGGTCACTCATCTCCTTGGTTCGTGTCTTCTTCGTTGCGGGGGAACCCGCCGATGCCACGCCATGCGAGGCCTGCGGCGAGCTGCACCGCTTCATCGCGGGTGAGGCTTGAGTCTGCAGACAACCAGTTGCGGGCACCGACGTGACCCATGCCGACGAGGCTGACGGCGAGCAGGTGCGAGGCAGCTCCTGGGAGCCCGGTGTCCTCATGGATCACCTCGGCAATGGCCGCTGCAGATTCCTCGATGACACGGTCGATCTGCTCGCGCACGGACGGGTCGCTGGTCAGGTCGGACTCGAACACGAGTCGAAAGGCTTCACCCTGGTCGGCGACGTAGTCGTACCAAAGCTCCATCGTGGCTTGGACGCGCTTGCGGTTGTCGGTCGTCGAGGCCAGAGCGGTCTTGACGCCGTCGATGACGGTGTCGCACGAGGTCTCGAGCAGCGCTAGGTAGAGATCGAGCTTGCCCGGGAAGTGCTGGTAGAGCACCGGCTTGGAGACACCAGCGCGCTCGGCTATCTCGTCCATCGACGCGGAGTGATAGCCCTGCTCGACGAACACCCTGAGGGCGACCTCGAGCAGCTGGGCACGTCGCGCGGTCCGGGGCAGGCGACTCGTACGAGGCCGCAGCGGGATGACTTCACTCACAGTCCTCAGACTAGTGGACGGCAGGTTGCCCAAGATCCGGACGCCACCGTGTGTGTCAGGCCGCGCACGGAACAATGGAGGGCGGTGCCGGCGTTATGCCATCACCCGCACGCAGCGCTTGAATAATCAGTACTGAGGAGAACACCGTGGTCGCCCCACTAGTCGAACCTGCTGACGAGCTCACGATCGATGAGGTACGTCGCTACAGCCGACACCTGATCATCCCCGACGTCGGCATGACCGGGCAGAAGCGTCTCAAGAACGCCAAGGTCCTCGTGATCGGTGCCGGCGGACTCGGCAGCCCCGCGCTGCTCTATCTGGCCGCAGCTGGCGTCGGCACGCTCGGCATCATCGACGATGACGTCGTCGACGAGTCCAACCTGCAGCGTCAGGTCATCCACGGACAGTCCGACATCGACAAGCCCAAGGTCGAATCTGCAGCGCGCAAGGTCGCTGAAATCAATCCTTTGGTAAAGACGATTTTGCACCATGTACGCCTCGACACCGACAACGTGCTCGACATCTTCGCCGGCTACGACCTGATCGTCGACGGCACCGACAACTTCGCAACCCGCTACCTCGTCAACGACGCAGCCGTCCTGCTCGGCAAGCCGTACGTGTGGGGCTCGATCTACCGCTTCGAAGGTCAGGTCAGCGTGTTCTGGGCCCAGGAGGGTCCGCAGTACCGCGACCTCTACCCCGAGCCGCCGCCGCCGGGCATGGTTCCGTCCTGCGCCGAAGGTGGCGTCCTCGGCGTGCTGTGCGCATCGATCGGCTCGATCATGGTGACCGAGGCCATCAAGCTCATCACCGGCATCGGCGATCCGCTCATCGGCCGACTGATGGTCTACGACGCACTCGAGATGCGCTACTCGACGCTCAACATCCGCCGCGACCCCAACGGCGAGCCGATCACGGCGCTGATGAGCGACTACGAAGCGTTCTGCGGTGCGATCAGCGACGAGGCTGCCGACGCGGCTGCCGACTCGACGATCTCGGTCACGACCCTCGAGGGCTGGCTCAAGGAGCGCAACGACGGCGGCCGCGACTTCGTGCTGGTCGACGTACGCGAACCGGGCGAGTTCGAGATCAACAAGATCCCCGGCTCGATCCTGATCCCCAAGGGCGAGTTCCTCAACGGCAAGGCTCTCGAACAGCTGCCGGGCGACAAGCAGATCGTCCTGCACTGCAAGTCCGGCGTACGTTCTGCCGAAGCGCTTGCGGTGCTCAAGGGTGCCGGTTACGAGAACTCGGTGCACGTGGGCGGCGGCGTCGTCGCGTGGGTCAACCAGATCGACCCGAGCCAGCCCACATACTGAGTTCATGACCGCACCGTCTTCTGAGGCGGACTTCACCGAGCGGGTTCTGCAGCTGGTCGAGCAGATCCCGCCAGGGAAGGTACTTGCCTACGGGCTGATCGCCGCCATCCTGAATGACGAGAGTGGCCTGCAAGAAGGCGGGCCACGCCAGGTGGGCCGCGTCATGGCCCTCGATGGTGGTGGTGTGCCGTGGTGGCGCGTCGTGCGAGCCGACGGGAGCCTGCCGCCTTCGCATGCGATCGACGCGCAGGTGCATTACGTCGAAGAGGGCACGCCAATGCGGGCCAATGGATCTGCCGTGGACATGACGGAAGCGCTCTGGCGATTCGAAGCCTGAGTGTCACACCCGTCTGGTGAGATGGGGCCCATGCCCGAGTACGTCCTGCAGCGGCCCACCGCTGCATCGATCACCCCGCCGGTGCTCGACGACAGCCAGCAGGCGGTGCTCGACCACTTCGCATCAGGCCCGGGGGGACCGTTGCAGGTGCTCGCCGGACCTGGCGCCGGCAAGACGACGGCGCTGGTCGAGCTCGTCGTCGATCGGGTGGAGAACGGCGGGCTGAGTCCCGACCAGGTCCTGGTCCTGACGTTCAGCCGCAAGGCGGCGCAGGAGATCCGTTCGCGCATCGCACGGCGGCTGGCTCGTACGACCAGCACGACGCCGGCAATGACGTTCCACGCGTTCTGCTACGCGCTACTCCGGGCCGAGCAGTCCCCGACCGAGTTCGCGAGCCCGATCCGGCTGCTGAGCGCTCCCGAGAACGACGCGATGATCTCCGAAGTGCTGGCGGGTGTCGACCCCGAGCAGTGGCCGGCTGTACTGCGTCCGGCGCTGCGGACGCGTGGACTCGCCTCTGAGCTGCGCTCGCTCATCGCGTCTGCCCGCGCGCTTGGCATGGATGATGCGGACCTTGCGCAGGTCGCAGCCCGCGTCGATCGCGACGACTGGAAGTCCGCGGCGTCGTTCTTCGACGAGGTGACCGCGGTCGCCGCGCTCGCCAACACGATCGATCACACCGACCTGATCTTCGCGGTCGTCAACTTGCTGAAGGACCCTGACGTGCGTGACCGCTGGCGGTCCAAGCTCGCCCTCGTCGTGGTCGACGAATACCAGGACACCGATCCCTTGCAGGTCGAGCTCCTCAAAGCTCTTGCGGGCGACGGACGTGACCTGGTGGTGGTCGGTGATCCCTATCAGTCGATCTACGGATTCCGCGGGGCCGACGTGCGCGGCATCGTCGACTTCCCCAAGCAGTTCGCGACGGCAGCCGGACCGGCTCCTCGCATTACTCTCGGCTACACCAACCGCTACGGCGTCGACATCGCAGCGGCAGTGCGCTCGATCGTTGACAACAAGGGCTCGTTGGGCGCTGTCGACGGGACCGCGTACGAGTCGCTCCGCAACCCCACCAGCAAGATCGACGATCCGGGATCAGTCGTCGTGCACACCTACTCGACGCCGACCGCCGAGGCCGAGCACATCGCGTTGATGCTGCGAGAGGCGCACCTCCACGATCACATCGCCTGGCGTGACATGGCAGTGCTGGTGCGGTCGGGTGTGCACCTCATGAGGCTTCAGCGCTCGATGGTCGCAGCAGGTGTGCCAGTCGAGGTCGCAGGCGACGAGCTGCCGCTCGCCGTGGAACCAGCTGTACGCACTCTCTTGTCCGCCCTGCACGCCGCTGACTCGATGAGCCGTGGAGAGCAGCTCACCCCCGACGTCGCTCTCTCCCTGCTGACAGGTCCACTCGGTCATCTCGACGCCGCCGGCGTACGCCGCCTCGGCCGAGCTCTCCGCCAGAACGATGCTGCCCAGGGTGAGACTCCGCGCGCCTCGCGACTGCTGATCGCCGAAGCGCTGGGCGATCCCGTCCTGCTCTCGACGCTCGAGGTCGTCGGGCCGCCCGCGCGGGCAGCCGAGGCGGCAGCAAAGCTCAGCGAGCTGCTCCGCAAGGCAGCAGACCAGATCACGGCCGGAGCACCAGCCGAGCAGGTGCTCTGGACAGTCTGGGACGGCACCCGCTGGCCGACGCGGCTGCAGGCCGAAGCCGAAGGTGATGGTGACGGCAGTGCCCGCGCCAACCACGACCTCGATGCGATCTGTGCACTGTTCGCCGATGCGGCACGCGCCGAGGAGCGAGAGGCTCATCGGTCGGTCTCTGAGGTGGCCCGCGCCCTTGAGGCCCAGCAGATCCCTGCCGACTCCATCGCCCAGAGCGGTGACTCCGGTGAAGCGGTGCAGCTCATGACGGCCCACCGTTCCAAGGGACTCGAGTGGCAGCTCGTCGTGGTGGCCGGCGTGCAGGACGGCGAGTGGCCCGACATCCGGATGCGCGGGAGCCTGCTTCAGGGCGATCGGCTGTCGCCGGATGGCGTCCTGCCCCCGCCATCACAGTGGGCTGCAGCAGCCGAGGAGAGGCGTCTGTTCTACGTCGCCTGCAGTCGCGCCCGGTCTCGTCTCGTCGTCTCCGCCGTCGCCAGCGGGTCCGATGAGGGTGAGCAGCCGTCGCGATTCGTCGGCGAGCTGTACGCCCACCTCTCGGGGGCGGCCGTTCGAACCCTCCCTGACGCCCAGCCCCGTCCACAGCGTTCGCTGTCGCTGCGCGGAGCCATCGCCGAGCTGCGGCGCATCGGTGAGTCGTCTGACGACCCGGGCGTGCTTGAGCGCGTTGCCGTGCAGCTCGCCCGGCTGGCCGAGCATCCGTCGGGACGGGCGGCCAACCCCGATCGATGGTGGGGTCTCGCCGCGCGCACGGCGACAGAGACGCCCGTACGAGATCCGGTGGCCCCCCTTCGGCTGTCCGGGAGCCAGATGAACACGCTCAGCAAGTGTGCGCTGCAGTGGTTTGCAGGGCACGAGGCCAAGGGTGATCGGGGCACCTCAGCGGCGCAGGGATTCGGCTCGATCGTGCACGCCCTCGCGGCCGAGGCCGTGCGCAGCGGTGTCGAGCCCGACGTCGACGAGCTGTCCTCCCACATTGACTCGGTGTGGGGAGCACTCGGACTGGCGCCGTGGATCAGCGCGCGCGAGCGTGCCGAGGCCGTCGAATCTCTGGAGAAGTTTGTCCAGTGGCACCGCAAGAACCCCCGTCAGGTGCTTGCCGTCGAGCACGACTTCGACGTCACGATCGACATCGATGGGCGAGAGACCCAGTTCACCGGGTCCATGGACCGCGTCGAGCTCGATGACGACGGCATCCACGTCGTCGACTTCAAGACCTCCAAGACTGCGATGAAGGCGAGGGACGCCGAGGTCAATCCGCAGCTCGGCGTCTATCAGCTGGCGGTCGAGGCCGGTGGTACCGAGTCGATCGCTCCGGGTGCAGGTGCGGCCGGGGCCGAGCTGGTCTACCTGCGCACCGGCACCAAGTCGGCGACGATTCGCAACCAGCCGGGGGCGCCGGAGGGCACCACGACGGCTCGCGAGCACGTGCAGGAGGCCGTACGCCTGATCGGCGCCGAGGAGTTCGCCGCCACGGTGGGCGACGCCTGCGGCTACTGCGCCTTCAAGCGCATCTGCCCCGCGCACGACGACGGCTCGTCGATCCTGATCGAGGAGAAGCAATGACCGGCCCACTGGTGCGTGACGAGCAGCATCTCGTCGAGCTGCTCGGCCGACCATTCTCCCGAGCGCAGCTCGATGCGATCACCCTCGGACTGGGCGCACCGAGTGCGATCATCGCTGGCGCCGGCTCCGGCAAGACAACGGTCATGGCTGCCCGTGTCGTGTGGCTCGTGGGGCACCTCGGCATTCCACCTGAACGAATTCTCGGTCTCACGTTCACCAACAAGGCAGCGGCGGAGCTGGGACAGCGCATCCGCGCCAGCCTCGAGACCCTCGGTGTCGACCACGCCCAGGCGGGCTGGGGTGAGGTCACTGCTTCGACCTACCACGCGTTCGCTGGATCGCTCATCGCGGAGCACGGCCTCCGCCTCGGCGTCGAGCCTGACCTTCGAGTGGTCACCGACGCATCGCGCTTCCAGCGCTTCGCCCGCGCTGTGGAGTCCTACGAGGGCAACCTCGACCTGGTCACCACCTATGTCCCGCGGCTCGTGCCCGACGCCATGAAGCTCGATTCCGAGCTGTCGGAGCATCTCGTCACCCCCGAGGCGCTCCGTGAGTATGACGCGGGGATCATCGCGGCAGTCTCCGACCAGAAGGTCGTCGCCGGCGCTGCCGCCACGGCTCGAAAGCGCACCGAGCTGAGCATGCTGGTCGACGCATATCGGCTCGCGAAGCAATCCGATGGCGTCATGGACTTCTCCGACCAGATGGCCTGGGGCGCGCAGCTCGCGATGCTGCCGGAGGTTCGCGAGTCGATGCTCGAGAAGTACGACGTCGTGCTCCTCGACGAATACCAAGACACGTCAGTTGCACAGCGCGACCTGCTGGTTGGCCTGTTCAACGGTCTGCCCGTCACCGCGGTCGGCGACCCAGCGCAAGGCATTTACGGCTGGCGCGGTGCGGCGACAGGCAACCTCGAGGACTTCCTCGACGACTTCGCGATCGACGGTGTACCGGGGGAGCGACTGACGCTGCGGCAGACCTATCGGTGCCGCCCCGAGATCATCGGCGCAGCCAACAGCATCATTTCGGCGTTCTACGAGGACGCAAAGGTCACTCGGAGCGTCGAGCCGCTCAGCTCCGGCAAGGAGCCCGGCGGCCGGGTCGAGGTCTCGCTGTACTCGACGGTGTCCCAGGAGATCAGTGCCATGGTGCGTCAGATCGAGCAGATCCGTGACGAGGGCGTCGTGCCATTGCGCAGCGTCGCGATCCTTGTACGAGTGGCGGCTGAGAACGGTGAGATCGTCAAGGCACTGCGTGACTCGCACATCCCGTTCGAGATCGTCGGACTCCAGGGTCTGCTGGCCCAGCCCGAGGTCCAGGATGTCGTGTCGTTGCTTGAGGTCGTCGACGATGTCACCGCCAACCCTGCGACGCTGCGACTCCTGACCGGTCCGCGGTGGAACATCGGTCCGCGTGACCTCGCCCTGCTCGGTCGAAGGGCGTCGCAGCTCAGCCGTTCGATGGGTCCCAAGGAGACCGAAGCATCCCTGGCCGCCGACCTTGCCCATGCCGTCGAGGGGACTGACCCAACAGAGATCGTCGCGCTCGCAGACGCGCTCGAGGACCTCGGCGATCTCGGCTACTCAGAGGCTGCACGTGAACGGTTCGCCGAGCTCGCCAACCTCATTTCGTCCGTGCGGCGCCACAGCAGTGAGCCGCTGATCGACCTGACCCGTCGAGCCGTACGTGCCATTGACCTCGACATCGAGCTGGAGGCCGGCGACGTCGAAGGTGGCGGCGACAACCTCGCGCTTTTCCTCGACGCGGTCGCAACCTACGCAGAGAGCGACCGCTATGCCTCACTGTCCGGGCTGCTGTCCTACTTCAACGCCGAAGAGGTCTACAACCAGGGCATGGAGGTGTTTACCCCCTCGGAGGCCGAGTCGGTCAAGCTGTTGACGGTCCACCGCGCCAAGGGGCTGGAGTGGAACACCGTCTTTGTCCCATTCATGTCGGCGACGGTGTTCCCGACCGGTCAGAGCCGGGCCAACTGGATCACGGTGGCCAGCTCCGTGCCGACCGCGCTGCGGGGAGACCGGTCTAGCCTTCCGCAAATGTCAGATGACCCGCAGGACTGGACCGACGATTCCCGTGGCGTTCACGACGATCAGGTCAAGTCGCTCGGTCACATGGAGGAGCGTCGGCTCGCATACGTCGCCTACACCCGTGCCGAGGAGCGCCTCGTCCTGTCGGGCCACTGGTGGGGCCGTACGCAGATCAAGCCTCGAGGTCCGTCGGAGTTCCTGATCGAGACACGTCAGTGGCTGGTCGACAACGGCGGCGACGCCACCGTGTGGGCACCAGAGCCAGCGGATGGAGCGACCAACCCGCACCTCGAGACGGTGCAGCGCGCCGACTGGCCAGCGGCGCCTCCACAACTTGCCCGACGCCACGCCCTTGCTGCCGCCGTACGCGAGGTCCTGCACAGCCCCGATCAGCCGGCTCACGACGTGCCCATGCTGCCTGTCGATCGGCTCGATCAGCTCAGTGCGGACGTCGATCTCCTGCTCGCGGAAGCCGATGCGGTCGCTGCCCAGGAGCGGATCGTCACCCTTCCCGGCTCAGTGTCGACCACGTCCGTGCTGGGGCTCGCCGAGGACGAGGCGAAGTTCGCCCGCGAGCTGGCTCGTCCAATGCCACGCGAACCATCGCCTGCCGCGCGATTCGGCACGCGATTCCATGCTTGGGTGGAGGCGCACTATGGACAGCAGGTGCTGCTCGATCCAGCCGAGCTTCCCGGTCAGGGTGACGTCGACCTCAACTCCGACGCTGAGCTCGACGAGGTCATTCAGATGTTCAGCGATGGTGAGTTCGGACAGCGCAACCCGTACGCCATCGAGGCGCCGTTCTCCATCGTGCTGGCTGGGCAGCAGGTAATCGGTCGAATCGACGCGGTGTTCTCGTCTGCGCCTGGCACGTTCGAGGTTGTCGATTGGAAGACCAACAAGTCGGCGACGGCCGATCCGCTTCAGCTGTCGATCTACCGACTCGCCTGGGCTGAGCTCAACGGCGTCGATCCCGCTGATGTGACCGGAGCGTTCTACTACGTGCGACTCGGCAAGACCGTGCGATATGGCGCCGACGACCTGCTGGACCGCCCGGCGCTCGAGGCGCTGCTCAGAGGCAACTAATCTGAAACGTGTGGACTACGCCTTCGATCACACCCAGCACGACCGCACCGCACATCTACGCAAGCACGATGCCTGGCGCACGGCCGATCCGCTGCGCGTCATGGTGATTGGCGGCGAGCACGTGGCGACCGAGGGTGGCAAAGGCATTCGCTGGATCACCATCGACGAGGCGCCCGAAGGCGACTGGATCTACCTCGGCACCAAGGACGGCGTTCATCACGCCGCGGTCGTGGTGAACGGTCGCGTATCCAAAGAGCTCGAGCCGGTGAGCCTGCGCGTTCTCGGCCCGAACGTGGCACCCGACGAGGCCTCGCTCGCGGTGCACGCGATCGGGCTCTCCCGCTGGCACGAGACCCACCAGTTCTGCGCCAAGTGCGGATCACCGTCCGAGCAAGCCGAGGCAGGCCATACGCGGATCTGCCCATCATGCGGTACGCACCACTTCCCGCGTACGGATCCCGCCGTCATCATGCTCATCACTGATGGCGACGACCGGGCACTCTTGGGGCGTCAGCCGATCTGGCCCGAGGGGCGCTTCTCGACCCTGGCCGGATTTGTCGAGCCGGGGGAGACCCTCGATGACGCCGTACGCCGTGAGGTCAT
The DNA here is from genome assembly GCA_038256885.1 of Propionibacteriales bacterium. Lineage (GTDB taxonomy): Bacteria > Actinomycetota > Actinomycetes > Propionibacteriales > Nocardioidaceae > Aeromicrobium. Next base: position 24,112 of record JBBSJW010000026.1, on the reverse strand, counting down.
GGAAGAAGTCGGTATCGAGGTCGGCAAGGTCACGTACGCCGGTAGCCAGCCCTGGCCGTTCCCGTCGAGCCTGATGCTCGGGTTCTTCGGCGAGGCACTCAGCACCGACATCACTGTCGACGAGCACGAGATCGCCGAAGCGCGGTGGTTCACCCGCGACGAAGTCACCGAAATGACTGCGTCGAGCGACCTGTTGCTGCCGCCGAACGTCTCAATCTCCCGCTGGCTCCTGCAGACGTGGCACGGAGGCGTGATCCACGGAAAATGGGCTTAGGACGCCAGTTGGGCCTTGACCTGCGCGACTGACGGGTTGGTCAGGGCAGTGCCGTCGGTGAAGACGAGCGTCGGGACGGTCTGGTTGCCGTTGTTGGCCTTCTCCACCACGAAAGCGGCGTCCGGCACAGCCTCGATGTCGACCTCGTCGAACTCGATGCCCTCACGCTTGAGCTGCCCCTTGAGGCGATGGCAGTAGCCGCACCACGGAGTGGAGTAGAGCGTGAACGTGCTGGACATCAACTGTCTCCTTCGACGACTAGTCTTCATTGTCTCAACACCAGCCAGATTCACCGCATTCCCTGAGGAGCCCGTGTGCCTGATGCCGACGAGCTGCTGACGGGTCTCGACCCCGAACAGCGAGATGTCGCTCGAGCACTGCGCGGGCCGGTCAGTGTCGTCGCGGGTGCCGGCACGGGCAAGACCCGGGCGATCACGCACCGGATCGCATACGGCGTGGCCACCGGTGTCTACAAGCCGACTGAGGTCCTCGCTGTCACGTTCACGACTCGCGCGGCCGGCGAGATGCGCACACGCCTGCGCACCCTGGGTGCCGATGGAGTGCAGGCCAGGACGTTCCACTCTGCGGCGCTGCGTCAGGCGCAATACTTCTGGCCCCACGTCTACGGCGGTCCGTTCCCCGAGATCGTGAAGTCCAAGTTCCCCCTGGTCGCCGACGCCCTCCGAAGGCTCGGGCGCCGCGGCGACACCCCATTGCTCCGCGACCTTTCGTCCGAGATCGAGTGGGCCAAGGTCAGCAACATCCCGCCGTCGACCTATGCCGTCAAGGCGGCAGCTGCTCGACGCGAAGTCGCCGACCTCGACCACGACGACGTCGCCAACGTGCTGACTGCGTACGAAGAGGTCAAGCGCGAGCGGGGGCGTATCGACATGGAGGACATCCTGCTCGTGACCGCCGCGATCCTCGCCGATGACGAGCGCATCGCCGCACAAGTCCGCAGCCAATATCGCTGGTTCGTCGTCGACGAGTTTCAGGACGTCAACCCGCTCCAGTCGACGTTGCTCGACCTCTGGCTCGGCGGACGCAACGACATCTGTGTGGTCGGCGACCCGCGCCAGACGATCTACTCCTTCGCCGGAGCCTCGCCGCAGATCCTGGCGTCCTTCGCCCGCAAGCACGAGGGAGCCGAGCGCCACGAGCTCGTGCGCAACTACCGGTCGACTCCGCAGATCGTGGATGCAGCCAATGCCGTGTTCAGCAAGGTGACCGACGTCAACCAGGGCGTACGCCTCCAGTCGCAGCAGGAGCCGGGCAATCCGGTGACCTATGCCGGCTTCCCCGACGAGCAGGCCGAAGCCGCCGCAGTCGCGAGCGAGATCTCGCTGTTGAACCGCCGTGGCGTGCCGTTCAAGGAGATGGCGATCCTGTTCCGCATCAACGCCCAGTCCGAGACCTTCGAGGAGGCGCTCGGCGAGCACGGCATCCCCTATGTGCTCCGTGGCGTTGAAGGGTTCTTCCACCGGGCTGAGGTTCGGCAGGCGGTGGCCTTGCTGCGCGGTGCCGCCCGTGGTGGCGAGGGTGGTGGCGAGCTCGTCGACGAGGTACGCGCCGTGCTGTCGAGCATGGGACACACCGACAAGCCGCCGAATGGCACAGGCGCGGTGCGTGATCGGTGGGAGTCGCTGCACGCGATCGTGTCGATGGCTGCAGACCTGGTGGAGGCCGATCCCGCAGCCGACATCGATGCGCTGGTGGCCGATCTTGCCCGCAGAGCCGAGCAGGCGCACGCGCCCGCTGCCGACGGTGTCACCCTGGCGACACTGCACTCAGCCAAGGGACTCGAGTGGGACGCGGTCTTCTGTGTCGGCATGCACGAGGGCATGATGCCGAGCGTCCACGCTGACACCCCGGTCGCGATCGAGGAGGAGCGCAGGCTCTTCTACGTCGGCCTGACGCGTGCTCGCAACGACCTGATGATCTCGTGGGCCACGACCCGCCGCCGAGGCGGCCGCGGCAACCGCGGACCGACGCGGTTCCTGGACACGTTGCTCCCGGCCAACCACGAGGCCCGACAGGCAACCAAGCAGCCGCGCGATCGCAAGGTCGCACTGCGCTCATCCAAAACGTGCCGGGCCTGCAACACGGTCCTCGCCGTCGCCGACCGCAAGCTCGGCCGGTGCGCCGACTGCCCGCCGACATACGACGAAGGACTCTACGAGCGCCTTCGCGCCTGGCGTACGACCGAGGCCACGCAGCAGGCCAAACCCGCATATGTGATCTTCACCGACGCGACGCTGCAGTCAATCGCCGAGGTCAAGCCGACGAACGAAGCCGCGCTTGCTGCGGTGCCCGGCATCGGGCCGGCCAAGCTCGAGAAGTACGCCGAGTCCGTACTAGCCCTGGTTAAGGGCTGAGCTGTCGGGTCACCTGGTTTCGACCTTCCTGACGCGCTCCGCGCGTGATTCGCTCAACCTGCCTTCGCGCGCGCTCGCAGAGCTCGCTTGGCTCAGGCAAACCCCGGTAGTGACTCTTCGAGGATCGAACGGAACGGCGCCGTCGCCCCCAACTGGCTGAGCACGCCAATGCCGCCGAACCACACGCGGTGAATCAGCAGGTACTGCGGCGGGAGGTTGATCTTCATGGCCGTGCCCATGCCCTCAGCAGTCGGTGCGCTGACGCGCTGCATCTGCTCGCGCATCCAGTCCCGGCTGAACGTGAACCGCTCCACTCGAGCGGGCTCGGCGAACGGCCCGAGGTAGCGGGCGATCGTGTCGGCATCGAGCTGTACACCGCGCTTGAGGAAGCCCTCATCGTGCAGGCCAGCGACGACGGCCTCGAAATCACCGTCCACCACGAGACGGAGCAGTCGTCCCATCGACTCGGGCAGCCCGTCCGGAAGTCGAGCGACGGCGCCGAAGTCGACGACACCGAGTCGACCGTCCGGCATGATTCTGAAGTTGCCCGGATGCGGATCGGCGTGCAACATCCCAGCGCGCTCCGGCCCGGCGAACAGGAACCGTACGTACGCCTCGCCGTAGAGATCGCGCTCTTCCTGGGTGCCGGTCGAGATGATCTGCGCCAGCGACGAGTCCGCTTCGAGCCATTCCGACACGAGTGCCCGCTCGGTGTGAGCGAGTGGTTCCGGGATCACGACATCGGGATCGTCGGCGAAGGCTCCGGCAAAGACACTCTGCGCGCCAGCCTCGAGCGAGTAGTCGAGCTCTTCGGCCACCCGGTCCTGGAGTTCTGCGATGAGCGGCTTGACGTCGAGGGCGGGAGCGAGGATGCCGAACAGTCGAGCCATCCGGGCGATCTGGCGCAGATCGGCGGTCAGTGCTCTGGCAGCACCGGGGTACTGGATCTTGACCGCCACCTCAGTTCCGTCGAGCCGGGTCGCTCTGTGTACCTGCCCGATGGACGCCGAGGCGGCCGGGGCGTCGCCGAAGGTCGGGAACTGGTCTCGCCAGCTTTCGCCGAACTCCTCGACCATCACCCGATGGACCACGCCAGGCGGCATCGGTGGCGCAGAGTCCTGCAGCTTGGTGAGCGTCTCGCGGTACGGGCCGATCAGCTCATCGGGCAGCGCGGCCTCGAAGATGCTCATGGCCTGCCCGAACTTCATCGCGCCGCCCTTGAGCTGGCCAAGCACGGTGAAGATCTGGTCAGCCGTACGCCGCTGCACCTCGTCGAGCACGCCCTGAGCGGGTGCGCCGACGATGCGTTTGCCGACGCCGAGCGTCGTACGGCCGGCGAATCCGATGGGCAACGACGCAAGCCTGGCCGTGCGCGCGAACGCGCTACCGCTCAGCGGTCGACCCTCGGATTTCTCATCGTCTGCCACCGAATCAGGATAGTCGGGACGGACGAATGTCAGGCGGCACTCAGGATGTCGCAGGCGCAGCCGTGATGGAACGTCAGCGGCCAGCTGTTCCGCTCGTCGTGCCCGGGGCCCACGGCGAGGAACTGACCGATCGTCCGGGCGGGCCGTCCGTCGCAGTGCGCCAGCACTTCAATCGCGACCTCGAGCGCTGCCGCGTGCACGGTCACCGCATCCAGCGCCGCAGGCGTGAGGATGCCGGTGTACCTGCCGAGCTGGGGGAGCAACGCACCCCACGCGGGATCCCAATCGGCACGATGCAGGTCGTAGCACGACATGCAGGGAGTCCGCCCCGGTCGCACGAATGGTCCGATGCGTACGCGGTCCTCGTCGATCATCACGACGAGATGATCGAGGCCAGCCAATGTCGGTCGCTCGAACACGGTCCGCGCGGTCTCGCCGCACGAGGCGATGACCAGGAGATCTGGATCGTTCGAGTCGAGATCGCGAATCCCGGCGTTGCCGAGGACACTGCGCGCGGCGGCTGCGATCGGCTCGGTCGCGGCGTCGGTGTGGAATGCCATTCGGAACAGCGGCCGCCGACTGAGCCGGGCCAGCTCGCCGCCGGAGAGGTCGGTGTGCCGGGCCTCGGCATCGAGTCCGCGTCGATGCGGCGCACTCCAGCGTGAGGAGTCGAAGACGACCCCGAGGGCACGCAGCTCGCGCATCAAGGCTGCGACATCGCAGTCCAGCTCTGGGATGTTGGCTCGCGCGTACGACTGGAGCCGCTCCACGTCTCGGGTGCCGTCCGCGAGCCGCAGCAGCGCCATGAGGCCCGGCCGGTCAGCGATGACGACGCCAGGCGAGGTGCCGATCTGCAGGCTCGTTCGGTCGCGGCGCAGCAGCGGGGCACCGGGACGAAGCGCGGGACGAAAGGTCATTCGGTCAGCGTGACGCGCAGCCCCGATGTCGACCAGCCGCGCGTCAACAGCCCTCGGCGCAAGATAAAGGCGACCCGCAGGTGCGGGTCGCCTTTATCGAAGTTCGGGGAAGGTGCGGGACTCAGGCCTTGCCGAGAATCCGGTTGAGCTTCGTGCCACAGACCGGGCAGATGCCCTTGGCCATACGAGTGCCCTTGTCACTGACGTGGACCTCGCCTGACGTCTCGCGCTTTTCCTTGCACTTGACGCAGTAGAAATCGCCACTCCATGTTTCTGACATTGCGGCCTCCTTGCCGTTGTGTTGCTAGTCATCCTGAGCGTACGCGTGACAGGCGTGTTTCACGCTCAGCTGAGCGTAAAACTCTCCGGCGAGTTGCGGGGGAGCGAAATAGCCGATTTTGGGCAAAAAGAGGCTCCCGGCGGAGTGTGCCTTCCCCTGCGCACTCTGCCGAGAGCCTCGATTGCCCAAAACGCTAGGTCTGGGTGTGCTGACCGTCAAGCAAAATCGGGAGACTGTTGTCCACGCCTGTGGATAACAGTGGGGACAAGTTGTGGGGAAAGCCCGCCCTTCGTGTGGACACCATGGGGGTGGCCGGTGCACAACCTGTGGGCGGTCGTTTCGGACCTGCGCTGGACAGGCTTGGTGACCTGCAAAAACGTGGGGGACGCGCTGTGGAGGAAAAAAATGTCGAGCCCGCCGGATAGATTTGCGGCATGGGCGAGGTGGAGATCCGGCGCAGCCGGCGGCGCAAGCGCACGATCAGTGCGCACCGCGAGGGTGACAAGACCATCGTGCTCGTCCCTGCGCACCTCTCACAGGCTGAGGAAGACAAGGCCGTACGCAGCCTCGTCGAGCGACTCGACCGCAGGGAGCAGCGCTCCCGCCCCAGCGATGAGGAGCTCATGGCCCGCGCGGCCCAGCTCTCGCAGGCCTGGTTCGACGGCAAGGCGCAACCACTGACCGTGCGCTGGGTGTCCAACCAGAACGCTCGTTGGGGCTCCTGCAGCAGCGCCGATCGAAGCATCCGGCTGTCCGACCGCCTCAAGGGCATGCCGTCATACGTGGTCGACTACGTGCTGGTGCACGAGCTCGCGCACCTCATCGAGCCCAATCACAGCAAGCGGTTCTGGGCTCTCGTCGACGCCTATCCCGAGGTGGCGTTGGCTAAGGGTTTCCTCGAAGGCGTGTCGTGGACGCAGCGATGAGCGCCCGCACCGAGTGATCGGTCTCTTCCGGAAGGTTGTCGATCGCGAACCACTCCAGCTCGTCCGACTCATCACTGATGACGTGCCGGGCGTCAGCCGGGGCCACGGCGACGAACTGCACGTCGAGGTGATGCGACGGTCTGATGGGTCCGCACTTCGGCACCTCGTGACGTGACAGCAGCACGGGCACGGGGTCGAGCGTCAGGCTCGCGATCCCGCTCTCCTCGTGCGCCTCGCGCAGAGCAGCCTCCGTCAGAGACCCGTCCTCAGGGTCGCAATGTCCGCCGGTCTGCAACCACAGCTTGATGACGTGGTGCAGCGTGAGGAGCACCTGTTGGTGGTCCGCGGAGAAGATCAGCGCGCTTGCCGTCAGGTGGTCTGGATGGCAGTCGCGGCTCATTGCGTCGGCGTGCCCGTCAAGGTGGGAGAGGTATGTGACTCGCAGTCGTTCCTGCTCGTCGTCTGGTGCCGCCCAGCGTGTCAGCACGCTGTGCGCATCGGAGTGAAGCGTCACTCGCCGCCATTCTTGTCGGACTCAGGGTCGGGAGTGTCGTCGCGCGGGCCATCAAGCAGCTCGCCGATGGCGGCATCCCAGTCGTCATCGCTCTTCGTACGGCTCTCGCCCTGCGCGAAGCCCAGCGGATCGTCGAGGTCCGCAGTCGAAGGCATGAGATCGGGGTGGCTCCACGGCGCATCGCGCTCGTCGGAACCCTGACGATCGCGTAGCGCAGCCCACAGGGTTGCGGCCTCGCGAAGCTTGCGGGGTCGCAGCTCGAGCCCGACGAGTGACGCGAACGTCTGCTCGGCGGGTCCGCCGGCGCCACGACGACGACGCATGGCCTCGGCGAGAGGCGCAGCGGCGGGCATACGGTCCTTGGTGGCCTGGGCGACGACCTCGTCGACCCAGCCCTCGATCAGGGCGAGCAGGGTCTCGAGTCGTTCGAGCGCCTTGAGCTGTTCGGGCGTGCTCTCGGGCTCGAAGAGTCCGCCGCTCATTGCTTCCTGGATCGCCTCGGGGCGAGACGGGTCGATGTCGCGGATCTGGGACTCGATCGCCGAGACGTCGATACGGGTGCCGCGGCCGAACTCCTCGACCGCACCGACCAAGGCTGGACGGAGCCAGGGAGCGTGCTGGAACAGTCGGTGATGTGCGCACTCGCGGAGCACGACGTACAGAAGGACGTCGGATGCCGAGTGCTCGAGACCCTCGCCGAACGCCTTGACACCCTCGGGCAGCACGGCGGCGACCTTCTCGGGGCCAAGCGGCAGGCCGATGTCGGTTGACGAGAGGACCTCACCGGCGAGACCGCCGAGTGCCTGGCCGACCTGCTGGCCGAACATCGCGCCGCCGGCCTGATTGAGCATGCCCATCAGAGGAGCAGCCAGGGTCTTGGCTTCCTCGGGCAACGCGTCGGCCATCGCCTTGACGACGTGCTCGGCGATCGGCTCGACGAGTGTCTGCCAGGTGCCTGAAGTTGCTTCGATCCATTCGGCACGGCTCCACGCTGTGCTCGTCGTGGCTCCGGCGGGGATGGTCGTGGCGGTGTCGAGCCAGGACTCGGCGAGGCGTACGGCATCGTCCACTGCACCCTGCTGCGCCGCATTGGGCGTCGGGTCCGGGCCGGAAGCCGCAGCCGTGTGGCGCGCGACGTCCTTGGCGAGGTCGAAGTTGACGCTGCCCTCGTGCGGGGCGAACATCTTCTGCATCTGCCCCATGATTTGAGTCATGTCGAGCTGACCGCCGGCGAATGCGCCGAAGATCTGCTCCATCGGCGTACCGGCGAAGGGGTTCTGCGGATCGAACGCTTCGTCGTCTTTATCGTCCTCGGACATATCTCAACAGTAGCCACCCGTTCGCGGGACTCCACAGAATCCGTGTTCGCCCTGCGAGGAATCGGTGCACCTCGTCCATCTGGCTTGCCGTCACTGACTAGGCTCGGGTTGTGTCCGACGCATCAACGTTGAGCCGCCGCTACACGACGATGCTCGTCGCGGTGCTCTCTCTCATTGCCCTCACCTGCGTTGCGATGCTCGTGCCCGTCCCGTACGTGATGATGCGCCCCGGGCCCGCCTTCGACACGCTCGGCGAGTTCGAGGGCAAGGCCATGTTCACGTTCGACAAGAGCGTCAAGACCTATCCGACCGAAGGTTCGCTCGACTTCACCACCGTGTCCGTCACCCGCGCTGACCGCAACGTGTCGCTGGGCGACGCTGTCTTGGCCTACTTCGGCAACGACAACGCCGTCGTGCCCAAGTCGCTGATATATCCCGACGAGGAGACCGCTGAGCAGTCCACCAAGGAGGGTGCCGCCCAGCTCGACAGCTCCAAGGACTCCTCGCGCGTCGCCGCGCTGCGAGCTGCCGGCTACACAGTGACCGGAACGCCGCAGATCGCCGGCGTCGTCAAGGGCGGCGCCGCGGACGGCAAGCTCAAGGCCGGCGACATCGTCACGGGTGTCGATGGAGCGAAGGTCGAGACCGCCGAACAGCTGGTGAAGATCGTTGGCGAGCGCAAGCCCGGCGACGTGGTGACAGTCTCGATCACCCGCAAGGGCAAGGCGCAGGATGTTCCGATCGCGACCAAGCCCGCGGCCGACAATCCCGAGCTCCCGCGCATCGGGGTCACCCTGGGCACGAAGTACAAGTACCCCTTCACGATCAACAACAACGTCGGCCGAACCATCGGCGGACCGAGTGCCGGCGCGATGTTCGCCCTGGCGATCTACGACAAGCTGACGCCTGGCGCACTGACCGGTGGCAAGAAGGTCGCCGGCACCGGCGAGATGGCGCCCGACGGCACGGTCGGGCCGATCGGCGGCGTACGTCAGAAGATGGCTGGAGCAGCGCAGCATGACACCAAGATCTTCCTCGTACCCGCCGCCAACTGCGCCGAAGCCGCAGACGGCGACGACTTCGGAATGAAGCTCATCAAGATCACCAAGCTCGACGACGCGATCAGCTCGCTCGAGGCTTTGGCCAAGGATCCCCAGGCGAAGGTGCCGTCGTGCAGCTGATGCCCGACTCGCCGCTGCGCAGGGCGGCACTGGAGATGGAGGCGTACGTCGCGGCCGACGGCTGGGACCAGGCGCCGCGGCTGTTCGCTCTCGTGGCCACCGCTGATCTCGTCTCCAAGCAGCCCGACCTGGCCGATCAGCTGTCCTCAGACTCCGGCGAGATCACGCTGGTCGAGCAGGACGGCGTGCCGGCCGACCGGCCGATCGAGGACTTGCTCATCGAGATCGCGTGGCCCGACAGCGTGATGGGATGCGCTGCCGTGCTCGAGCGCATCATGCTTCCGCCCGAGGCTGAAGCAGCGCTGCCTGAGGATCCCGACGAGATGTTCATGGCAGCCGCTGCCCACCCGGATCGACAAGAGGTACGGCTGATCGCGGCGGTCACCCGTGACGGTGCCGCGCACAGCGCCGTACGTGCGCGCCAACCCGACGACGCCGCATTGCTCGAGGGCCCCGATCTCGTACCCGGGCTGATCGAGCAGCTCCGGCAGACACTGGCATAGAGTCTTAATTCACCCCTACACAGGAGCACCGTGAGCGACATCTTCGGAACACCCCGACCGCGATCCGAGCCGCGCCCGCCCGACAACCGTCGTCGCGTACTGGTGCCCACGCTGGTCACCCTCGCCGTGCTGCTGTTCCTCGGCTCGATCTTCACGAGCGTGTGGACCGACCGCCTGTGGTTCAAGTCCGTTGGCTACAGCGAAGTCTTCCAGAGCGTGCTGACGACTCGCATCGCGTTGTTCCTCATCATGGGACTGATCTTCGGACTCTTCGTCGTGGCGAACCTCTACATCGCCTATCGAACCCGCCCCGATTCCGTGCCAGTACGCCGTGACGACCCTGCGTACCGCTATCGCCTCGCGCTGACCCCGATCCTGCGCCCCGTTCTGATCGTCGTCGGCGTCGTGCTCACCGGATTCGCCGGATCCGTGGCCGCCAGCCACTGGGACACGTTCAAGATGTGGAGCAACAGCACGCCGTTCGGCATCAAGGACCCGCAGTTCGGCAAGGACGTCAGCTTCTTCGTCTTCGAGTACCCGTGGTTTAGGTTCCTGACCTCGTTCTCGTTCGCGATGATCGTCATCACGGTTCTCGCGGTGATCTTCGTCAACTACGTGTACGGCGGCATTCGCATCTCCGGCCGCGGCCCCAAGCTCACCCGCGCCGCCCAGGTGCACCTCTCGGTGCTGGTCGGTCTCGGAGTGCTGCTGCGTGCGGTGTCCTACTACCTCGACCGATTCGGACTGGCGATCGCCTCGTCGAAGCTCTTCGACGGCATCGGCTACACGGATGCCAACGCTCGCATCCCCAGCAAGAACATCCTGATCTACGTCGCGATCCTGTGCGCCGTCCTGTTCTTCGCCTCGATCTTCATCCGCTCGTGGGCGCTGCCGGCGATGAGCCTGGGCCTCCTGGCCATCGCATCGATCCTGATCGGTGCGATCTGGCCTGCCGTCATGCAGGGCTTCCAAGTCAACCCGTCGGAGCCCGACAAGGAGGGCAAGTACATCGCCCGCAACATCGCCGCGACGCGAGCTGCATACGACGTGGCAGACGTCGAGGTGGAGTCCTACACGGCCACCACGACTTTGACACCGACCCAGCTGGCCGAGTCTGCCGAGTCCCGCGTCAGCACCCGCTTGCTCGACCCGACGCTGATCTCGCCGGCGTTCGAGCAGCTCCAGCAGGTGCGCGGCTACTACTCCGTCCCACCGACCCTCGACGTCGACCGCTACAAGCTCGCTGACGACGACCAGCCTCAGGACATCCTGATCGCCGCTCGCGAGCTGGACCTGTCAGGTCTGCAGGCATCACAACGCAACTGGGCCAACGACCACACGGTCTACACCCACGGCTACGGCGTGATCGCTGCCCGAGGCAACCAGCGCGGCCCCAACGGTGAGCCGGTGTTCGTTCAGCGCGACATCCCGCCGGTCGGCGAGCTCAAGACGACCACGGCTCCGCGCATCTACTTCGGCGAGCAGTCGCCGACCTACTCGATCGTGGGTGCCGCTGATGGTGCCAAGCCGATCGAGGTCGACATCCCGCGCGGTGGCGCATCGGGTGACGATGACAAGGTCGACGCGACCCAGAACACGTACGACGGCAAGGGTGGCGTCCCGATCGGGGGCATATTCAACAAGGCGCTCTACGCGTTCAAGTTCGCCGAGCCCAAGATCGTGTTGTCGAGCCGAGTCAACGCTGACTCCAAGATCCTGTACGACCGCGAGCCGCGCAAACGCGTCGAGAAGGTCGCGCCGTGGCTGACCGTCGACGGTGACTCCTATCCCGCGGTTGTCGACGGACGTGTCGTGTGGATCGTGGACGGCTACACGACCAGCAACTCCTATCCCAATGCGGAGCACCGTTCACTGCGTGAGGCGACAGCCGACACGTTGACCGACGGCAACTCTCAGGCTGCGCTGCCGACCGACCAGGTCAACTACATGCGCAACTCCGTCAAGGCCGTCGTCGACGCGTACGACGGCACGGTCAAGCTCTACCAGTGGGACACCAAGGATCCAGTGCTCAAGACCTGGATGAAGGTCTTCCCCGATGTCGTGGAGCCGAAGTCCAAGATCAGCAGCGCTCTGCTGGAGCACCTGCGCTACCCGGTCGACCTGTTCAAGGTGCAGCGTGACGTGCTGCAGCGATACCACGTGGTCGACGAGCAGACGTTCTACGAGGACGGCGAGCGTTGGAAGGTTCCCGAGGACCCGGCCGTGAAGACCAACGTCCTCCAGCCGCCTTACTACCTGTCGACCGCACGCCCGGGCGAAGACGATCCGAAGTTCTCCGTCACGAGCGTCTACCTGCCCAACAGCAGGCAGAACCTCGCAGCCTTCGTTTCGGTCAACTCCGAGGCGACTGACACCGAGAACTACGGCAAGATGCAGATTCTGCAGCTGCCGAGCGAAACGCAGATCTCGGGTCCGAGTCAGATCGCCAACGCGTTCAACACCGACCGCGGTGTCTCGCAGGCGTTGCTGCAGTACCGGCAGTCCGACGCGACGATTAAGCCGGGCAACCTGCTGACGTTGCCGGTCGGCAACAGCCTGTTGTACGTCCAGCCGGTCTACATCCAGCGCAGTGCGGTGGAAGGCTCCTATCCCGTTCTCCAGTTCGTCATTGCGTCGTTCGGCGGCGATGTCGGCTTCGGCACGACGCTCGACGAGGCGTTGCGGGTGGCGTTGGGCCTGGCCGAGGGTACGACGCCGGATGAAGGGACGCCGGGCACACCTGACGAGCCGGGCGACGCCAAGACGGCATCGCAGCTGCTCGCGGAGGCATCCGGATACTTCAACGATGCACAGGATGCGCTGAAGGATGGCGACCTGGCCACGTACCAGCGCCGGATCAACCAGATGAACGATGCGATCGACGCAGCACGCAAGCTGATCGACGCTCCGAAGAAGTAACCAGCCGGTGGTCGAGTAGCTCCGAGGAACTGGGGGCACCTCCCGCTTGCGGGGGCGGAGCGTATCGAAACCCGGCGACCCCGGATTTGATCCGCGGGTCGCCGCCCCGTAAAGTAGCGAGAGCGACGCGGGGTGGAGCAGCTCGGTAGCTCGCTGGGCTCATAACCCAGAGGTCACAGGTTCAAATCCTGTCCCCGCTACTTATAGGCAGTTCCCACGGCAAAACAACCGTGGGAACTGCCATTTTTCATACCCGTTGCTTACTTTGTTGCTTACATTTGGGGTCCAACCGCCTACGCTGTGAGCGTGAGAACCCCCGCAAAACCGACACCTTCTGGCCGTAGAAAGCGCTCAAACGGCGACGGAACCGAGTTCTACATCCCTGAACGCAAGGTTTGGCGAGCCTCCCGCAGCGTTGTCGACCCGACCACGGGCAAGACCATCCGCATCAGCGGCGAAGGTCGCAGCACCGAAGAAGCCCGCACACGGCTCGGCAAGAACATCGCCCGACGGGAAATCAAGTGGGGCGTTCGAGACCCCGACGAAATCGTTCGCACGAGCCAGACCTACACGGTCGAAGAATGGGTCGGCCTCTTCGTGGCGGAGAAGCCCGACCTACGAGACAGCACCCGCAAGCAATACGAACGGCTCATCCGCCTTCACATTGTCCCCGAGTTCGGCAACCGCCTGATCACGACAATCAACGGGCACGAGATGCGCAAGTTCATCGAGACGACCCTTCCCAACAAGCCCAACCCCAAGAGCACTACGGGCGCACTGCTTGGAGAAGGAAGCACCCCGAGAGCTGTCTATTGGTTGTTGAACGAAGCCTTCGAACGGGCACTGCTGCGCAAATACATCTACGAGAACCCGTGCCGAGCGGTGGAGAACGTCCCGCAGAAGCAAGCACAAGACAAGGCCGAAACCAGCGCCGTCCGCAAGACCCACTCGTGGCTTGGTCATATGTTGATGACCCGCATACAAGGCAGGGACGACGAAGCTCGATGGGCTCTGGCGTTCTACGGGCTACGACAAGGCGAAGTCCTCGGGCTCACCGATGACTGCTACATCAAGCACAAGGGCAAGGCACGGCTCGAAGTCCGTCAGCAGTTGAAGAAGAAGCACCAAGAACACGGCTGCGGCTACAACGCCAAAGGTCAATGGACTTGCGGCAGGAAGACCGCCAGCAACTGCCCCGACGCCAAAGGAACCAGAGGGGTATTCCTGGACGACCAGACCAAGACTGCGGCTGGCGTTCGAGAAGTGGCCGTAGATGACTATTTGATGGATGTCCTTGACCGACACGTCGCTCGACAGAAGGCGCTGCGGGCAACAGACAGCTTCAAACCCGAAGACGGTTGGAAGATGGACAAACTGTTCTTCACCGACAGCAAGGGCAAGGCACGGCGGCACACGGCGGATAACTCTGCTTGGCACAAGATGCTTCAAGACGAAGGCGTCTATGAACGGCTGGAAGGCCTCGGCTTCGACCAGTCCTTCCGCCCCCACCTTGCCCGACACATCACTGCGTCATTTCTGATCGCACGGGGCTTCTCGAACGACGAGATTATGCGGCTCACAGGATGGTCCTCGGCAGAGATGTTGAAGGTCTATGGCAAGGCTGGCGCCGAAGCGACCCGTCGAACCACAGCGTCCATCGGGGACACCTTGCGACCGAAGGCAACGGAGGACTAATCGCCGTAAGCCGATCTGGTGAGAAAAACGGATCTTGGCGATGTCGGGTCCGAGAATCACAGTTCTGGACCAAAGACAGTCAGAAGCTCGAAGTTCGCCATGTGTGGCCCCGATCCAGTCGGGCTTGTGGAGCGTCTCGTTGTAAGTCGATTTGAGCAAGATCGGGACACCCAGATTTTGGGGTCCCGAGTGGAAGATTTTTCGATCCGGACGCCGAGCGTAGGTCCGGATCTGCGACAAGCGTGGTCGAAGAAGGCATGGGTAGTCCTTAACCCCGAGGTCTGAACGACTTATCAAGGGGCGAAAGCCACTCATCCGAACTGCTACACCAGAACCCGCCGACACTGCTGTCTTTGGCATCCCCGGGCTAATGAACGGTCTTGCTTCGACTTTGACTACTTGCTGGCGTTGTTCTCTGGGGACCCGGAATAAGGCTGCCTATCTGCCCCGTGATTTCTTGTCCTACGCCCAATTGTAGATAAGGACGACCATTACTCTCTAACGCCACCGGAAGCGGTCCGACTGATCACTGGTTCTGATCGGACAGTATTGTTATATCAACATTTTCCAGGAAAGTTTCTGCGAGCGAACGCTTCCTTGATGTCGTAGCGGCGTGACACTTCTGCGCCCTTCCGGCTGAACGACACCAACTCGAAGTCGCTCATCGTCATCTCGTAGATCTTGAAGTGTTCCTGGATGTCGCTTTCCCTGATGTGAGCCACCGAAGCTTCAAGCGGACACCGCCCTTCTGCGAACTCGCACACACGAGGTTCCATGGTCTTCGGGTCGATGTGGAAGGACAGCATCACTTCTTGTCCTTGCTGGGTGAAGCGTTCGGCTTCACTGGCTTGTCGATCCCGTCGGCGTGCTTCGCAACGGTTGCTTGGGTCTTGCCGAGAAGCTGTCGAGCGTTGTGTGCGTCGTGGTCCAACAGCCGCGACCCGCCGAAGAAGAACAGACTCGCCATCACGAGCGAAGTCATCGCCCTGCCGAAGTGTCCTTGAAGCAGGGGGTAAGCCGTGAAGACGACCGCAAGCGCTCCACAAGCGAGCAAGCCGAACGAGTGCCACGCACTCGATGCGCCGCCGAACAAGTCAAACACCAACATAAGAAACTCCTCCCTGGTGAGTTGGAAGGAATATCAACCGAAAAAAGACCTGGCGGAACGGACCGCACACATCATCGACACACTCTTGACGGCTATGGGATGGCGGAAAGTCTTGCTGACGGCAACCTGCTCCTCGTCTTCTCGAAGCTGCCCTATTGCCTATTACTGGTTGTTGGCACCAGTGCGTGTGTGGCACGGAAGGCCCGAAATCCGCCACGTCCCTTCCGTCTGGCTCTCCCGAAACTGTCTCCAAAAGTTTTGATATTCAGTAGTGAGACACAAGGAGAAATAAAGATGTCGAAAATTTTGGAGCAGGCAGTCAAATGCCGATACTGCGGCGACGATCCCTTTTGGGATGACAGCAGCTGTAAGACCTGCGGCGTGGACAACTTCGCCGAACTTTGGAACAGCTTCGGCGGTCACGAGCTATGAGCGTCGGGACCTTCGAGAACCCGATGCTCGACCCCGCCGACGAAGACAACGCCGGCTACGTGCCGATGGAAGTCCCCGAATTTGATGAGACCCCGTGGACCGCACTCGAAGCTCACCCGATCGGCTGGAAATCGCCGGAAGCCAAGGCGAAGCGAGCAACCAAGAGGGCGCAGAACCATCTCGACCACCCGAAGTGGTTTAAGCGGGGCATCACCAGCAAGGACCTCGACTACATCAACTTCCTCGTTCAATACCGCTTCGCCAAAGCACAGCACTTGGCGCACCTGCACGGAACAACAACCCACACGGCTTACAAGCGGTTGAAGGGCTTGGAGGAATACGGCTATGTCGAAAGCCGTGGGCTACACGACACGGCGAACATCTGGATTCCCACCCCGAAAGCGCTCAAACGCAGCGACTACTTCGCCACCCACCGTGCGAAGCGACCAAGCGAAATCTCGTGGGCTGCGATGCCACACACCTTCGCAACCGCCTACGTTGCTGCTTCGGTTCAAGGAGGCAAGAACAACGCCCTGAACCGTCCGGGCGGACTTGAAGGATGGACGACACACTCTGGCTACACGGTGGAACGGGCGCACACCTTGAAGACCGGCACACCGCCAGCCCGGTTTTTCCTCGATCTCGGCCCCAAGACGCCCACCGGAATAGCTCGACGGAAATTGCCTGACCTCGTGCTGGCAAACAGAAACGGGCTGAACGTTGCCGTTGAAGTCGAGCTTCACTACAAGGGCAAGAAGACCACCGAGCCGCTCTTCCGCCTCTACGGGCGACAGGAAGTGTTCGACGTCGTGCTCTATGTCGTCCCCGACAAAACCGACCGCTCACAGATGACGAACCTTCTCGACGCTCAACCTGACTTCGTGAAGAAGAAGGTCCGAGTGTTGCCGCTCTACTACCCGAACGCTGACGGCGAGCTCGTGGAATGGTGCGACGACAGCGCCTTCCTCTACCGGAAGTGAAGACGATGGACGACGCAACTAAACGAACGGTTCCTGACACCCGCAACCCGATCGGATCTGGCGAAGGCGAAACCGCAACTAATACCGAAACTTTGCGAGCGATCCGAAATCGAGAACTCGAAGCCCTAACCGAGGCCGAGACCGAACGAGACTTGCTTGCTGAACTTGGACGAACCGGGAAACAGTTCGGCTGGTCCAGGGTCTCTACGGGCAAGCAAACGGCAACCACACAAGACGAACTGCTGACGGCACGGGTGCCCGACATCACCATCTACACCGACACCATCAGCGGGGCGAAGGTCGATCAGTCCAAGATGTTCGATGAGTTGAAGCTCGAACTCGAAGTTGAACGGGCACCGGTGCTCAACGTCTGGCGGGTGGATCGTCTCGGAAGAGACGCTCTTCACCTGATCTCGTTCGCACGGTGGCTCACCGACGAACTTGACGGGGTTCTCGTGGCGCACGATCAAGGCATCCGCATCTCGAAGACTTCCGACAGCACCTCGTGGTTCCGCTTCGAGCTTGAAGCCGTGCTGGCCGCTCGGGAGATGCGAGACATCCAGGACCGAACCCGTGTCCGCATCGCACACAAGAAGAAGCACCTCGAACCGCTGGGACGCAAGAGCAAGGTGAACGACAAGAAGCTTGGGCGGATGCTTCGGATGAAGGCAGAGGGTTACAACTACACGCAGATCGGTGAAGAGGTCGGCCTATCGAGGACGGCGGTCGCCAACCACATCAAGCAAGCGCTCGCCGAGCCGCACGACTGATCTCCCTCGGACAGTGGGCGGTCGCCACTACGGTAGGGACCGTGAGCCAGCCCGCAGCCAACAGCCTCCTTTCCGATGCGAAGTCGGCGAAGCGAGACGAGTTCTACACACAGTTGCCCGACATCGAACGAGAGCTACGCCACTATAAAAAGCACTTCAAGGGCAAGACGGTGTATCTCAACTGCGACGACCCACGGATCAGCAACTTCTTCCACTACTTCTCCTACAACTTTGAGAAGTTGGGTTTGAAGAAGTTGATCGCCACTTGCTACAAAAACCAAGAGATGGATCTGTTCTCGACCAATGCGTCAGAGCAAGCGATCTACCTTGAATACGAGGGCGACAAGGACGGCAACTTCGTTCCTGACCCGGACGAGATCGAGGTCAAGCACCTGAAGGGCGATGGCGACTTCCGGTCCCCCGAGAGCATCGAGCTTCTGAAGCAGTCCGACATCGTGGTTACCAACCCGCCGTTTTCGCTGTTCCGTGAGTATGTGGCGCAACTGATCGAACACGACAAGAAGTTTTTGATCGTCGGCAACCAGAACGCCATTACCTACAAGGAGATCTTCCCCTTCATAAAGGCCAACAAGATGTGGCTGGGCTACGGCTTCACCCGCAATATGGCGCACTTCAATACGCCCTACACGCCGACGAGCCAGTGGATCGAGCAAGACGGCGAGGGCGTTGTCCGTGTCGCCGGGGTTCAATGGTTCACAAACTTGGACCTCCCGAAGCGACACGAAGACTTGATCCTCTACAAGACCTACTCACCAGAAGAGTTCCCGCACTACGACAACTTCGATGCCATCGAGGTTGCGAAGACTTCGGATATCCCGATGGACTTCGAAGGTGTGCTGGGCGTTCCGATCACCTTCCTCAACAAATACAACCCCGACCAGTTCGAGATCCTTGGCTCCGAAAAGGATTGGGAGGCAGGACGAACCCGAACCTACGACCGGCAAGTCCAAGTCAGTGCCAAGGGTGTCCGCAGCAATGTCACCAAGCTCAACGACGGCGCCGCCCTAAAACTCGATGCCCCGCCAGCCGGAAAGACCTACTACGAGGTCGATGGAGTTCCGTTCGTTCAGGCATACAAGCGTCTGTTCGTCCGAAACAAGAAGGTTCAGAAGTGAGCGCCGAGATGAAGGTCGAGCCGACGACCATCAAGGTGCGGGACTTGACCGAGGACTACTTGGACAACGACGAAGACGGCGTTGTCGGCTACGGCGGACGACTCGACATCCGTCCGAAGTTCCAGCGGGAGTTCGTCTACAAGCCCGAGCAGCGGGACTTGGTGATCGACACGCTCTCCAAGAACCGACCGCTCAACGTCATGTATTGGTCAGTCCGTGAAGATGGGGACTTCGAGATCATCGACGGACAGCAGCGAACTATCTCGATCTGCCAGTTCGTCGAGGGTGACTTCTCGGTCAAGCTTGGATCGGTCGAGCAACCTCGCTACTTCCACAACCTTCAACCGGACGAGAAGGAGAAGGTCCTCGATTACGAGTTGACGGTCTATCTGTGTTCGGGATCCGACAGCGAAAAGTTGGAATGGTTCAAGACCATCAACATCGCTGGGGAAGAGCTCACCCACCAAGAGCTCCGCAACGCCGTCTATGCGGGGACTTGGACCACAGACGCCAAGCGCTACTTCTCCAAGAGCAACTGTGCCGCCTACTTGATGGGCGGCGACTACATGACTGGTTCGCCGATCCGCCAGGACTACTTGGAAACCGTGATCAAGTGGATCAGCGACGGCGACATCGATGGCTACATGGGGACCAACCAGAACAAGCCTGACGCCGCTTCGCTGTGGCTCTACTTCCAGTCCGTCATCAACTGGGTCAAGGCAACCTTCCCCAAGCACCGCAAGGAGATGAAGGCGGTCGCTTGGGGCGATCTCTACAACAAGTTCAAGGACACGGAGCTCGACGCAGCGAAGCTTGAAGCACAGATCGCCTTGCTAATGGCGGACGAGGATGTCACCAAGAAGCGTGGCATCTATCCCTATGCGCTCACGGGCGAAGAGAAACACCTGTCGATCCGCCAATTCACGGACAACCAGAAGCGTGAAGCCTACGAACGTCAGAAGGGGGTTTGCCCCATGTGCGGAGAGACCTTCACCATCGATCAGATGGCTGGCGACCACATCAAGCCTTGGTCGAAAGGTGGCAAAACAAGCTCCGAGAACTGCCAGATGCTCTGCGTTCCGGACAACTTGTTGAAGTCCAATCAGGGTTGAGACGTATCTGGTTGCTTACATCGTTGCTTACTTTTAAGTCGTGATCCAAGCCAAATAGCGTTCTGACCTGTGGAAACGCCACGGACTGTAAAATCCTGCCCCCGCTACCAAATGAAGGCCCGGACCAACAGGTCCGGGCCTTCGACGTGTTGCTCGCTATCCCCGATTTACGGCGTCATCGGCCCGTAGCATGGATTGGTCTAGGAGAGAGGCCCCAGCATGGCCGACCGATACGCGTCGCCCAGCTCGGCTATTCCGACACATCGAGCTTCACAGCCGCGTTCAAGAGGTGGAAAGGCGGCACCCCACCGAGTGTGTACAGGACCCGCCGACACTGAGACCACAGTCTCAGCGATCCCGCCATTCGCGGGGCCGTGGACCTCGACGGTGAATTAATTCACGGGTCAGTCTGTGCCTAGACTGGCCGCCATGACCAGAGGCCAGCACACTCCGTTCGGATCGGCCATCCTCGGTTCCTCCACGCAATCACCGAAGCAGCTACGGGTCCGGATACAGCTGCTTCTCACCGGTCTCCTGGTGACCACGAACGTGATCGGCGCCCTAGTCGTCGTCGTGATCTCGGTCTTCGTGCTGCCGACCACGGAGCTCAACCACGCCACCAAGGTCAGCTTGGCAATCACAGTGCCGACGTACGTCTCGGCCGCGGTGCTGGTCGGAGGGTTCTGGGTGACCCGCAGCAGCCTGCGGGGCGTGCGGTGGGCTCTGGAAGGTCGCGCGCCGACCGCGCGTGACCGCCGCCGGGCCCTCCGTACCCCGTTGCGGCTGGCCTTGATCCAGGGTGGTCTCTGGTTCGTCGCGTTCATCGTCTTCACCGTGCAGGCGCTGATCTTGCAGCCGGACCGGACCCTCGGGACCGGCTTCGCGATCGCGATCAGCGGGCTGGTTGTTTGCACCATCGCCTACCTCGAGACCGAGTTCGTGATGCGCCCAATCGCCGCCCAGGCGATGACCGGTCAGGCGCGGCGTCGACGAGGGATCACCGGGGTCCAGGGTCGCATGCTGTTGTTCTGGATGATCGGGACGGCAGCCCCGGTGGTCGGCCTCGGCGTCGCCGCGATCGTGGCACTCACCAGTGACGAGATGTCCAAGGACCGGTTGGCGATCATCGCGCTCGCGCTCTGCGGCGTGGTGCTGGTCTTCGGCCAGTTTGTGACCGTGCTCAACGCCCGCTCGGTGGTGGCTCCAATCGTGACGGTGCGCAGCGCGCTGGACCGGGTCGGTAAGGGAGACTTCGGGGTCGAGGTGACCGTCTTCGACGGCACCGAACTCGGGCTGCTCCAGGCCGGCTTCAACGACATGGTGCGGGGGCTGCGCGAGCGCGAGGCGCTGCGGGACATGTTCGGGCGGCACGTCGGTCGCGAAGTCGCAGCCGCGGCGTCCGCCGGCCGCGTCGTACTGGGTGGGGAGACGCGGATCGTCTCGGTGCTCTTCATCGACCTGATCGGGTCCACCACGTACGCGACCGAACGGGGACCGCAGGACGTAGTGAACACCCTGAACGCCTTCCTCGCCGTGGTGGTCGAAGAGGTCGACCGGCATCACGGTCTGGTCAACAAGTTCATGGGCGACGCTGCCCTGGCGATCTTCGGCGCGCCCGCCGACTTGGAGGACCACGCCACCCAGGCACTCCGAGCGGCCCGCGCGATGGCCGCGCGCCTCGGCACCGAGGTCTCCGAAATCAGGGCCGGGATCGGCGTCGCCACCGGCGAAGCCGTGGCGGGCAACATCGGCGACGAGTCCCGCTTCGAATACACCGTCATCGGAGACTCGGTAAACACCGCCGCCCGGCTCTGCGACCTGTCCAAGGACGAGGACTCACTCGTGCTCGTGGCAGCCGCCTCGGTGGAAGCAGCGTCCGCTGACGAGCGACCATACTGGCGTACGGCCGGGGAGCATGTGCTTCGCGGGCGCCAGGAAGCGACGCCGACCGCGACGCTCAACTATGGGACGTCAGGCTCGCTGGGCTCATAACCCAGAGGTCACAGGTTCAAATCCTGTCCGCGCTACCAAAATGAAGGCCCGGACCAATAGGTCCGGCCTTCTTCATGTCCTGCTCCCAGATCTCCGGTGCTCTCTCACGCAATGGCTTGGGGTCTATCCGGCGTCCAGGGTGTAGGCGCGGATGGGCGTCCCGTAGCCCTTGAGGCTCAGATCGCCGAGCGGCGTGCTGACGTGAGTGTCGCTGGTCTCGGCATGCGTCGCGTGGTCGAGCAGCACCTGTCTCGGTCCTGCGTGCGCGCACAGGCGGGCCGCGAGGTTCACCAGTCCGCCGACAGGCTTGTAGTCGTAGCGTCCGTCAAAGCCGACGATTCCCAGAGTTGCGTAGCCGTAGGCCAGTCCGACGCCGTAGTCCAGGTCGTAGCCCCGGCGCTGCCAGTCCGTCACGACGCCCGCCATGGTGTCCCTGAGCTCTGCGGACATCGCGACGGCGGCCATGGCTGCGTCCTCTCGCGGCACGGGGTCACCGAAGTAGGCCATGACTCCGTCTCCCGCATAGTCGCCGACCGTCGCCTCGTATCGCTGGAGGAGTCCCCCGACCGCGCTGTAGTAGTTGCCGAGGACCTCGACGACCTCCTCCGGCTCGGCGCTGTTGGTGAACGCAGTGAATCCGCGAAGGTCGCAGAAGAACACCGCAATACGCGCGCGATGGGGCTTGGAGAGCTCGGCGGAGTCCTCCGCCAGGACCACGTCGGCTACCTGGCTCGAGAGAAACCGGCGCAGGCCCCCAAGGCGTTCGATCTCCGCAACTTGGGACTCCACCCGATCTTCCAGGGCGTGGTTGAGATCGGCCAGCTCCATCCGGGCTCCCCGCTCGGAGGTGGCGAGCTGGTTGTTTCGAGCCGCGATCTGGCCCATGACGACACCCGTGCCAATGATGTTCGCCGCGGCAAACAGCCATGCCTGTACGGGTGACGCCCAGCCGTCTTGCGTGCCGAGGACCAGCCCGAAGCAGATCAGCACGAACGTCGCGTGGGCCATGGCCCAGCGCTGCCGGAGCATGTAGAACGCAAACAGGGGTGCCTCGATGTAGGCGAGCACGACAACAGCGAGGTCAGGGCCGGCCGACCAGACGCCAACGGTGACCATCAGCACCGAGAAGTAGAGCACCAGCAGGGTGAACGCCGGCGCCGTGCGACGGATTCGCTCCGCCGGGCTGACGAACACATAGACAGCCATCGACAAACCCATGGCGATCGCGCAGATATTGAAGACGACGAAGACCGTCGAGTGGCGGGCAGTTGTGTCCACAGCCAGGGCGTAGAGGAGCCCGGCGGCACCGCTCGCCGTTGGGAGAAGTGCGCCGGCCCAATTGAGACGGATCATGGCCTCCAGACCGAACGGTCGCATGGCCTTGCCGAACGGCATCGACCAAGGTTCGGCGTCAAGAACCTCGAACTGCGGACTCATCCGATCCCACCATCTCGCCAGCACTTGGCTGCACCCTCTGGCGCGACATTCATGTGGCGAGTGAACACCACCAGTGCCCGTCGCGCCAGCCCTCTTCTCCGGCTCATAACCACAGGTCACAGGTTCAAATCCTGTCGCCGCTACCAAATGAAGGCCCCCTGATCATCAGAGATGCTGGACAGGGGCCTTCGTCGTGGCCTGAGTTCGTGCAGATTGCCGCCCTGACCGACTCCTCGTTCTGATCTGCTATTTGGCTACCAACCAGTTTGCGCCTGGCAAGGATGTCACACCCACTACGCAGCGAACCTGATGTCAGTGACCGGCATCAGGTGGTCGTTGGGTGCGCGCAGCGCCAGGGCGAGCTGGTCGGCCGCTTGACCCCGATGTGAATGTCCACGAGCTACCCGGCGATGCCGTGGTCGCGTGCGAGAGCAACGGCTGCTGCCCGATCACGGACGTCGAGCTTGGAGAGTACCGTGCTCACGTAGTTGCGTACGGTCTTGTCGCTCAGGTGCAGCCGCCCGGCGATCGCGGCGTTGGAGAGTCCCTGAGCGACCAGTGCGAGCACTTCGAGCTCGCGTTCGGTGAGCCCCGGAAAGGCGGGATGCGCGACTGTGGGCCGGGTGTTGGGTGCGGTCAGACCAGCCAGGGTAACTCCACGCCCGAAGTATGCAGCCCCCGCAGCGACCGCCGACAACGCAGCTGCGATCTCGGCGTGCCCCGATCCTTTCAGCACGTAGCCACGTGCGCCCGCCCTGACTGCTGCCGCGACGGAGGCGTCGCCTTCCAGCATCGTGAGGGCGAGCACCGCCACC
>JBBSJW010000025.1:0-38633 GCA_038256885.1 Propionibacteriales bacterium | reverse complement strand
CCGGGTCGCCAAGTCGTACGTCGAGCTGCTCGCCGGACTCGACAAGACACCCGAGGACGTCCTCACCGCCGTCTTCGAGGTCGGCCACGACGAGCTCGTGCTGGTCAAGGACATCGAAATGTGGTCGATGTGCGAGCACCACCTGGTGCCGTTCTTCGGCGTCGCCCACGTCGGCTACATCCCGTCTGAGGGCGGCAAGGTCACCGGCCTCTCCAAGCTTGCCCGCGTCGTCGACGTGTTCTCCCGACGCCCCCAGGTGCAGGAACGGCTGACGACCGACATCGCCGAAGCGCTGGTCAAGCACCTCGAGCCACGTGGCGTCATCGTCGTGATCGAGGCCGAGCACCTGTGCATGACGATGCGAGGCGTACGCAAGGGTGGCGCCAAGACGATCACGAGTGCCGTACGCGGCCAGCTGCGCGATCCCGCGACCCGAGCCGAGGCCATGGGTCTCATCACCTCGCACTAGCCATGCTCCCCGGGTTGGTCAACGACCGCTGCCTCGTCATGGGGGTCGTCAACGTGACGCCCGATTCGTTCTCTGACGGCGGCAAGTGGCTCGACCCTGCCTCGGCGATCCGGCACGGTATCGAGCTCGTCCAGCAGGGCGCCGACCTCGTCGACGTCGGTGGAGAGTCGACGCGACCCGGGGCGCTCCGGATCGACGCAGATGAAGAGCTGCGTCGAGTCATCCCCGTGATCCAGGGACTCGTTGCCGAAGGCATCACGGTCTCGGTCGACACGATGCGCGCGTCCGTCGCCGAGCAGGCGCTCGGCGCTGGTGCGGCGATCCTCAACGATGTCTCGGGCGGGCGGGCAGACCCTGCCATGGTGGGCGTCGCCGCAGCGGCGAGCTGTCCGCTGGTGCTCATGCACTGGCGACAGCACTCTGCCGTGATGCAGGACCAGGACCACACGACGTACGACGACCTGATCGCCGACATCATTCGCGAGCTGATGGAGCAGGTCGAGGCGGCGTTGGCCGCAGGAGTCGACCGCAACCACATCATCATCGACCCGGGTTTGGGCTTCTCCAAGACGGGCGACCAGAACTGGTCGGTACTGGCCCATCTCGATGCGTTCACGACGCTGGGCTATCCCGTGCTCGTGGCCGCGAGTCGGAAGCGGTTCCTGGGCGAGCTCCTAGCCGACTGCGGCGAGCTTCGGCCGACTGACCAGCGCGAGGAAGCCACGACGGCGATCACGACGATCTGCGCGGATGCAGGTGTGTGGGGCGTACGAGTGCATGAGCCGGCCGCGTCTGCCGATGCTGTCCGCGTGGTGGCCCGCAGGCACCGGGAGCGTTCTTGACCGAGGCCGCTCTCGCGACGCACAGGGCGTTCTATGACGCTGTCGAAACCGGTGATGTCGACCTGATGGCATCGCTGTGGGCTGATGATCCCCAGACGTCCTGCGTACATCCTGGGGCGGTTCCGTTGCGTGGCACGCAGGCTGTCCTGCGGTCGTGGACCGTGCTGATGGCCAACGTCGGCTACATCCAGTTCTTCCTGACGGATCGAGAGGTCACCTCGCTGCCACCCGGCGACGACGACCCGTCCGTCGTCGTGATCACGTGCACCGAGAACATCTTGTCCGGGGGAGCGGAGACCGGAGAGCAGGGCGAGACGTTCACGGGGGCCAAGGCGGTGTGCACCAGTATCTTGGTACGTGACGGCGCCGGGTGGAAGTTCTGGTCTCGTCACGCGTCGCCGGTCGCTGAGCTCGGCAACCTGGATTCGGAGGGCTGATGGCGATTCCCGAAGGGCTCGACCGCATCGACCTGCGGGGTGTCAGCGCCCACGGACATCACGGTCTGTTCGACTTCGAGCGCGAAAACGGGCAGCTTTTCAGCGTCGACGTGAGCCTCGGTCTCGACCTCGGCCCGGCCGCCCGCGACAACGATCTGACCAAATCGGTCGACTACGGCGTCCTCGCCCAGGGCGTGCACGACGCCATCGTCAATGACCCAGTCGACCTCATCGAGACGGTCGCGCTCCGCATCGCGGACATGTGCCTCGCCGACGAGTCGGTGCAATGGGTTAGCGTGACGGTGCACAAACCAGAAGCGCCCATCGCGGTGACGTTCTCAGACGTCGCCGTCACGATCGAGCGGAGCAGACAGTGACCGAATCGCCTACCCCCTACGTGCTGGACGCTGACACGATGACCGGCGGTATGCGGCCCATCCGTCAGGCCGTGCTGGCGTTCGGGTCCAACCTGGGCGACCGTCACGGCAAGCTCCAGGGTGGCGTGTCCGCCCTTGAGGACACGCCCGAGGTCACCGTGGTCGGCATCTCCTCTGTCTACGAGACGGAGCCGATCGGTGCGACCGACGGGTCCGACAAGTTCCTCAACGCTGTCGTCCTGATCGACACCACCCTGACGGTGCACACGCTGCTCGATCGCGCCCTTGCGATCGAAGATGCCTTCGGCCGCGAGCGTTCAGAGCCGGGTGCCCCGCGCACTCTCGATGTCGACCTGATCATCGTTGGCGATCGCATCGCAGACGACGAACAATTGATCCTTCCTCACCCACGAGCGCACGAGCGCGGTTTCGTCCTCGTGCCGTGGCTGGAGATCGACCCCGAGGGTGAGATCCCGGGCAAGGGCTTCGTGGCAGACCTGATCAGCGGTGTCGACACCTCAGGAGTCACCAAGCGCGAGGATCTCGAGATCA
Source organism: Propionibacteriales bacterium (assembly GCA_038256885.1). GTDB lineage: Bacteria > Actinomycetota > Actinomycetes > Propionibacteriales > Nocardioidaceae > Aeromicrobium. The sequence goes on along the minus strand of JBBSJW010000025.1, from coordinate 35,956 downwards.
TCTTGTGAGCCGTTAGGCCAAGCGCATGAACACGTCCAGGCGTACGTCCGCGCTCGCGATCACGTCGCTCATCGGCATCGGACTGGTTGTCGGCCGCTTGATCCCCGAGCTCTTCATTCGGGCTGATCGCAACGTCCCGGTCGTGAACTGGGGTCCTTCGGTGACGCTCCTGGTGGGAGCTGTCGTTCTCGGCGGTCTGGCATGGAACACGTGGCAGAGCCTGCACAAGAAGAACCAGCGCATGACGTCAGACCACGGTGTGACGATGCTGGCGCTGGCCAAGGCCAGCTCCGCAGTCGCAGCCCTGTTCGCGGGTGCCTACGGCGGCTACGCGATCGCCTATCTCGACGCCCTCGACTCTCCGCTGGGTGAGGATCGCGTCTTTCATGCCGGCGCAGCGGCGATCGCCGGGCTCCTCATGCTCATCGCCGCGCTGGTGCTCGAGCGCTCGTTGCGCATCCCCGGCGGTGACGACGAGTCCGACGGCGGCAAGACCGTCCCCAACCCGGCGTGAACGACGCCGCTTGCGGCCAGCCTCGCGCCGCACAAGAGAGCCTTCCGCGGCGCAGCCGCTAGCACTGCGAACGCTAGGTTCTACCCGAGCAGGGTCTGGCGCAGCGTGCCAAGGCCGACGCTGCCGACGCCGAGCGCTCGACGGTGGAACTCCTTCAGGTCATTTCCGTTCGCAGCGACCCAGTCCGTACGGAGCTGCTCCCAGATGCGCTGGCCGACCTTGTAGGACGGAGCCTGTCCTGGCCAGCCGAGATAGCGGTTGACCTCGAACCGTACGAATGGCTCGTTCATGTTGACGTGCTGAGCCATGAACCCGAACGCATCGTCGCCCGTCCACGTGCCTGACCCGTCCGGCTTGGGCTTGCCGAGGTGGACGCCGATGTCGACAACGACGCGAGCAGCCCGCATGCGCTGCCCGTCGAGCATTCCGAGGCGGTCGGCGGGGTCGTCGAGGTAGCCGAGCTCCGCCATGAGTCGCTCGGCATACAAAGCCCAGCCCTCGCCGTGGCCCGAGTTCCAGTTCATCCGACGCCAGCCGTTGAGCTCGGCGCTGTTGTAGACCGCCAGCCCGCACTGGAGGTGATGGCCGGGGACCCCCTCATGGAAGACCGTCGTCAGCTCGCGCCAGGTGTCGAACTCCGTGACGCCCTGGGGCACGCTCCACCACATGCGGCCGGCGCGCTCGAAGTCCTCGCTCGGCGGTGTGTAGTAGATCCCGCCCTCCTGCGTCGGGGCAATCAGGCACTCGAGTCGGTGCATGGGCTCGGGGATGTCGAAGTGCTTACGCCCGAGGTCCGCCACTGCCTTGTCGCTGGTCTCCTGCATCCAGGCCTTCAGCGCGTCAGTGCCGTAGAGCCTGCGCGCCGGGTCAGCCTCGAGGAGCTCGATCGCCTCGGCGACCGTGGCGCCCGACTTGATCTGGTCGGCAATTGCCTCCTGCTCGGAAACCATCCGAGCGAGCTCTTCAAGCCCCCACTCATACGTCTCGTCGAGGTCGATCTCCGCACCGACGAAGTAGCGCGAGGCCAGCGCGTAGTGGTCTCGGCCCACGCCATCGGGTTCTGGCGCGTGCGGTGCCAGTTCGTTGTCGAGGAAGTCGACCATGGTGGCATACGCCTCGACTGCCGACGCTGCACCGCTCTCGAGCTCGCCTGCCAGGGACGTCGGGGCGTCAGGTCGTGCTGCGAGCTTGCGGAAGAAGCTGTCGGCTCCGATCTGCTTGCGGGCCTGAGCCGAGACCTCGCGTACCTGACGGATCGCTGGCGTGTTGCCGGCCGAGATGCCGGCGCGGAGCGACTCGAGATAGCCCGCCATGGCCGCTGGGATGTTGCTCATTCGCCGCGCGACATGCGCCCAGTCGTCCTCGGTCCGGGTCGGCATCAGGTCGAAGATGTCGCGAAGATCCTGACCCGGAGACGCGATCACGTTGAGATCGCGCTGCCAGAACCCGGCTTCGTACTTCTCGATGCCGAGCCTGAGCGTGCGTATCAGCTCTGCCTTGGTGACGGTGTCGACCTCATCGGCAGGATCAGACATACGTACACGAGCGAGCATCGATCGAGCAGCGTCAGCTGATGCCGCATGGCCGTCGGGGGAGCGGTCGGCGTAGTCGGACTCGCGACCAGGGCGCCCGAGATGGACATGGAGCTCCGGTTCGAGGTCCAGCAGGGTGTTGAGCCACTCTTCAGAGAGCGAGTCGAGGGCGGTTGGGTTCCGAGATTGATCAGCCACAACTCCAACCTATGACGCAGCTGGTGTCGCCTACTTGTCGATGTCGCCGACGACGAAGAACATCGAACCGAGGATCGCGACGAGGTCTGCGACGACGCAGCCCTGGACGATCTCGGGCAGCACGGCGACGTTGTTGAACGATGCGGTGCGGAGCTTGAGTCGCCACGGTGTCTTCTCGCCGCGTGACACCAGGTAGTAGCCGTTGAGGCCGAGCGGGTTCTCGGTCCACACGTACGTCGAGCCCTCGGGCGCCTTGAGGATCTTGGGCAGTCGTACGTTCACCGGCCCCGGCTCGAGCTCGGCGAGACGCGCCAGGCAGGCATCGGCGAGGTCGAGGGCAACTTTGGTCTGCTCGAGCAGGATGGCGAAGCGGGCAAAGCAGTCGCCGTCCGTGCGCACCGGCACGCGCAGGGTGTCCTGCAGCTCGCCGTACGCGAGATAGGGCTCGTCGCGACGCAGGTCGAAGTCGAGGCCCGATGCGCGGGCGATCGGCCCGGACACGCCATACGCCGCGACGAGGTCCTTGGAGAGCACGCCGACGCCCTTCGTGCGTGCCCCGAAGATCTCGTTGCCGAACACGAGGTCCTCGATCTGCTGCAGGCGGCTCCGTACGGTCGAGACCGCCGTTGATGCGCGTCCGGTCCAGCCTGCGGGGAGGTCTTCCTTCAGGCCGCCGACCCGGTTGAACATGTAGTGCATCCGGCCGCCGGAGACTTCCTCCATGACTTCCTGGATCGTCTCGCGCTCGCGGAAGGCGTAGAAGATCGGCGTGATGCCACCCAGCTCCAGCGGGTATGACCCGAGGAACATCAGGTGGTTGAGGACGCGGTTGAGCTCGGCGAGGAGCGTACGGATCCACGTCGCACGCTCGGGCACCTCCATACCGAGCATGTCCTCGACGGCGAGGACCACTCCGAGCTCGGAGCTGAATGCGCTGAGCCAGTCGTGCCGGTTGGCCAGCACGATGATCTGTCGGTAGTCGCGCACCTCGAAGAGCTTCTCCACGCCGCGATGCATGTAACCGATGATCGGCTCGCAGGCCATGACACGTTCGCCGTCGAGCGTGAGGCGCAAACGGAGCACGCCGTGCGTGGCTGGGTGCTGGGGCCCGATGTTGAGCACCATGTCGGTGGTGGCGAAGCCCGTACCGACGCTCGCGGTGACCTCTGTCATGAGCGTGAGAACAGACGCTTGAACTTGTTGAACGCCCGCTTGGTGACTCCCCAGGGCGACGTCCTCTCGAACTCCTCGACGTTCCTGATCCGGGCAGCCAGCGCGTCGATCTGCTTCTTCTGGGCGGCGATCACCGCGTTCTGTGCCGAGATCTTCTTCGACGTCGCGGCTTGGAGTCGGGCGTGCCTGCTGCCGGCACCGGACCACAGGGGGTGCGGGTACGGGTGCTGGTAGGCCTGCTTGTTCCGGGTGATGTCCTGGACGTGGTTCGTCGAGAGCCATCGCAGTCTCGCGGCGATCTCGTGGCCGTCGGACGCAACCAGTGGCTGCACTGGCGGCGGGAACGTGGCCGCGGCGATCTGGGCGTCGAACTCGGCCTCACCTGAACCGGACTTCCAGATGTGGTCGAGACCGTTGCGGTCCAGGAAGGCGGTGTAGCGGTCGAAGCCCTCAGGAAGAGCCGCGTTGAACTGCGTCAGATCGGTTGCCGCATAGAGGTCGGCTGCGTTCACGTCGGTGCCGAACTCGGGCATCACCGTGTAGGGCATGCGGTGGTACTCGGCGAGCTCGAGCGTGCGCGAGTCATGGGCGAGCAGCATCGCAGGAGTGCCAGCGAGCAAGGCCGCGACATTGCCGTGGAATCGCGTTCCGTACGCGAAGTCCTGAGTGGCCAGGAAGTCGTACCAAGTCCAGGTGTCGAGGAACAGTCGGATGCGATCGTCCTGGTAGAGCGGGTGATCGAAGTGCACCGGGACCAGAGGGTCGTCAACCTTCGGCGACGGCGTTCCCCACAGCAGCAGCCGCAGGTCGTGGGAGTCCTGGGCGATGTACGTGAGGTTGGGGTGCCGCGCCGCCTGAGCCGTGGCGAATGCGCCGATGCCGGGCACCTCAGGGGTGAGGTTGAGCGCCAGCGGACTGTCGGTCGTGATCGCGTCGATCTTCTTCGTGACCGTGAAGTCGCGACCGTGAAGGTAGATCGACGGGCATCCGATGATGTCGATCGAGTCGGCGGGAAAGCCGAGATCCATGAGGTACGACTTGGTGAACTCGCCGCGTACGCCGATGGACGCCGAACGATCGAGCACCAGGCCGACGAAGCGCTTCACGGTCTCGGCGATCGGTGCGAGCGACTCGATGCCCTGACCGTGCGGGGCCTGCGCGCCGATGCCGACGACTGTGGTGGGGATGGTCACGCCCTCGAGCAGCTCGCTCAGCCGCTCGAGGCGGGACTCGAAATCGGGTCGGAACGCATTGGCGAGTGGGATGACGAAGTGGTCGAACTCGTTGACGCGCGCCGCATCGCCTTCCTCGGGTGGCACCCGCTCCGAGAGCGTGCCGTTGGAGGTGAGCTCTGCACCCTCGACCGAGAGCGCCTTCCAGACCGAGTGCTGGAACAGATAGTTGCCGCTGTTGCTGTTGAAGACGTCCTGCGTGAGCGTTGCCTCGGCCAGAACTGGTGTGAACGGGTCCTTGCCGGACCTGATCAGCATTCTCGTCATTCCGAAGCCTCCAACAAGAAACCACGATACGGAGGCATCGGAATGACAGCCCGATTGTTCGTTCGATGGCGCTCACTCATGCGGTCAGTGTTCCATGACCGCGATTGTCTGTGATGAGCCACCAGAAGTCTCCGAGCCCGCCTTTTGCCACAAGCTCGCCGGCCTCCCCAGCTGCGGCGAGGTCGTGGAGGTATGCCGCGGGATCCGCGGTCGCGAGGTCCAGCGATGGCCGGCTCGCGTCGAGCCCGAGTCTGCCGAGGGCTTCCCGCTGCGTGAGGACTGCCGCGTCGACTGCTGAGGCGACGGAGTCGACGGCGACATGGGCCGTGACATCGCGGCGACCATCCGGGATGACGTCGGTCTCGCGGCCGCCAACGTACGAGCGCAGGCTGCCGTATGGGGGTCGGTCGGTGCGAGTGTGGCCGTAGTCGATCGCGATGGCGGTTCCGCTGACTCGGAGGACGGCATCGGCCCAGGCCGCGTCGCGGGTGTCGCCGATCTCTGCTCGTTCGCCGGGCTGGGAGACCGGCCACCATTCGCGGAGCCACGCAGAGTCGACTGCGCTGCCCAATGTCTCTGCACCGGTCTTCGGTTCGACCAGCACCTCGCGTACGACACCGGCTTCGTCGACCTCGACGACGTCGCACGGGACGTTGTCGAGCCATTCGTTGGCGATCAACAGGCCGTCGATGCGATCGGGCAGCGTGGGGAGCCAGCCAACCGATGATGGGAGCGACGCCGGGCGGGCGGCGATCTCGACGCCGATGAGCTCGACGCCGTCGCCGACCAGCGCATGTAGAGCGGTCAACATCTCGCCTCCGCCGGCTGCAAGGTCTACGACGGTGGCGGATTCCTCGCGACGTGCGAGCTCGCTGATCGCTTTCGCGAAGAGTCCGAGGTGGGCACTCGTCCTGAAGTGGTCGATCGGTCGGCCGGTGCGGTAGAACCCCTCGTCGGCGTACAGCGCATCCGTCCACGCATCCCGCCATGAAGGGTGCGGGGAGTTCATTGCCCCACCATACGAACTGCGGCCGGTGGCATGATGCCCACATGGATTCGGACGTGATCGGACTGCTGCTCGGTGTCGCCCTCGGCGTTGCCTCGATCCTTCTCGTCCGTCGGCTCAAGGGCGAGCCGTGGATGTATGCGTACGCGCTGCTGGTGCTGCCGTTCGTCTACATCGTGTTCGCGGTGGTCGACGAAGCGCCTAACGCTGCAGGCAAGGAGTTCGTGGCGGGCTTGCCATTCATCATCGCCGGCATCGCGCTGCTGTGGTTCAAGGTGCCGTACGCGACCGTCATGGTCGGTGCGTTCTGGATCCTGCACGCGTTCTACGACTTCGTGCACGACGAGATCTTCATCAATCCCGGGGTCCCGGGCTGGTACCCGATGGCCTGCATCGGCACCGACGCAGTGATCGGCGGCTACCTCCTGTGGCTCGGCCTCCGGGACAAGCAACCTGCGGCTGTGTGATCGACGGCATAGGGCCTAAAGCGTGCGGACGTCGGTGAGGCGGACGTAGGATAGAAGTGTCAATTTGTCTGGTACCCACCGTGGACTGGAACGAAAGGCAACAGCGCATGATGCGTCCAACTTTGGGCGTGATCGGAGCCGGCAAGGTCGGCGCCGTTCTCGCTTCTCGCTTCCGCACCGCCGGCTACCCCGTCACGGGCGCCACCGGTCGTACGGACGCCAGTCAGCTGCGCATCGACACAATGCTTCCGGGTGTCGACGTCCTCACGCCTGCTGAGGTCGCCGCCGCCAGCGACATCATCCTGATCGCGGTTCCCGACGACAGCCTCATCGCCGTCGCCGAGGAGCTCGCTGCGTCCGGCGCCTTGCGCCCCGGCCAGTTCGTGCTGCACACCAGTGGCCGACACGGCACGGATGCCCTCGCTGCGCTGACGCGCCTCGGCGCTCGCGCCATCGCGTTCCACCCGGCCATGACGTTCACCGGCACCTCGGTCGACTTCGAGCGCTCCTGCGTCTTCGGACTGACCGCGGCCACTTCCGACCGCGCGTTCGCCGAAGAGCTCGTCGCCGCTCTCGCCGGCACCCCGATGTGGGTCGCCGAGACAGATCGCGCGCTCTATCACTCAGCTCTTGCCCACGGTGCCAACCACCTGGGCACACTGGTCGCTCAGTCGATGGACCTGCTGCGTCAGGCCGGCGCGACTGATCCCGCCGCCGTCCTCCGTCCGCTGCTGACTGCGTCGCTCGAGAACGTGCTCGCCTACGGCGATGCCGCGCTCACGGGTCCTGTCGTACGCGGCGACATCACCACGATCCGCGCCCACATCGACGCGCTCGCTGCTGCCGGGGTCGACGACGCAACGGTCGATGCCTACCTCGAGCTCGCTCGTGCGACGGCCAGCCGTGCCGAGGCCGATGGTCGTATCGCTCCCGCCACCGCGGGTAGCATCCGCTCGGTCCTCGACGAGGCCGACTGGGACACCATGGCTCAGATCGCTGCGGGCATCTAGCCATGTCCATCACGATCGCGCGGACACGCGCCGACCTCGCCGCTGCTGTCGGCGATGCCTCTGTCGCGTTCGTACCCACGATGGGCGCGCTGCACGACGGTCACGTCCAGCTGCTCAAGCACGCCCGCCCGTTGGGCGAGGTGCTCGTCGCATCGATATTCGTCAACCCGACGCAGTTCGCGCCGGGCGAGGACTTCGAGGACTATCCCCGTACGTTCGACGCCGACCTCGAGCGCTGCGCCGAAGCTGGCGTCGACGTCGTCTTCGCGCCAACCGTCGAGACGATGTACCCGTCTGGTTTCGACACCACCGTCACCGTTGACCCGGGCCCGTCCGGCTCGATCCTCGAAGGCGCAGCCCGTCCCACTCACTTCCGAGGAGTCCTGACGGTCGTGGCCAAGCTGTTCGGCCTCGTACGACCTGATGTCGCCGTGTTCGGCGAGAAGGACTACCAGCAGCTCACGCTCATCCGCCAGATGTCGCGCGAGCTCGCCCTCGACATCGAGATCGTCGGCTGCCCGACCGTGCGTGAGGCCGATGGCCTGGCCATGAGCTCGCGCAACGTCTACCTGACAGCCGATGACCGCGTACGCGCTACCGCCGTCTCGGCCGCCCTTCGCGCTGGCGTCGCCGCCGGACCCGAAGGCGCCGAAGCTGTGCTCGCCGCCGCTCAGGCGGTGCTCGATGCCGCCGGCATCACCCCCGACTACCTCGTCCTGACCAACCCCGAGCTCGGAGAACCCGAGCCCTGCCAGGAGGCTCGCCTGCTCGTCGCTGCCCGCGTCGGCAAGCCGCGCCTCCTCGACAACACCTCACTCACCATCGGCGCAACGAAGCTAGGGAGCTGACCATGCTGCGGACCATGATGACCTCGAAGATTCACCGTGCGACGGTGACGCAGGCCGACCTGCACTACGTCGGCTCAGTGACGGTCGACCAGGATCTCCTCGACGCAGCCAACCTGCTGCCCGGCGAGATGGTGCACATCGTCGACATCGACAACGGTGCACGCCTGGTGACCTACACGATCGCCGGCGAGCGTGGCAGCGGCGTGATCGGCATCAACGGTGCCGCAGCCCGTCTCGTGCACCCGGGTGACCTCGTCATCCTCATCGCCTACGGACAGATGGAGGACGCCGAGGCTCGCGAGTTCGAGCCGAGCGTCGTCTTCGTCGACTCCGAGAACAAGATCATCGGTACGGGCAGCGATCCCGCCGAGGCGCTGCCGGGCACTGGCCTCATCCGTGGCGACATCGTCGACAACCCGCTGTTCGCCACGGTTTGATCATGTCTCTCCTGTGCCTGGACGTCAGCAACAGTCACACGACGATTGGCGCGTTCGACGGCGAGGAGCTGATCGCTCACTGGCAGGTCTCGTCCGACGAGCGCCGTACCGCCGATGAGTGGGAGCTGCTCATCACTGGCCTGGTGTCGAACAGCGACATCAAGCGGGTCGAGGCGGTCAGCATGTGCTGCACCGTCCCGTCGATCCTGCTCGAGCTGCGCGGGCTGCAGGAGCGCTACTACGCCGGCATGCCCGTCGCGATCGTCGGCCCGGGCGTGAAGACCGGCGTACCGATCCACACTGACAACCCGCGTGAGGTTGGCGCCGACCGCATCGTCAACGCCCTCGCTGCTGCCGAGCTGTACGGCGGACCCGCGATCGTCGTGGACCTCAACGGCACCGCCACGATCTTCGACGTCGTCGACGATGCCAATCGCTACATCGGTGGCGCCATCGCTCCCGGGGTAGAGCTCGCCCAGGAAGGCCTGGCCCGCCGCGGTGCCCAGCTGCGAAGCGTCGAGCTCGCCCTCCCGCGCGACGTCGTCGGCAAGAACACCGTCGAGGCGATCCAGTCCGGACTCATCTTTGGCTTCGCCGGTCTGGTCGACGGCATGGTCGAGCGCATCATCGAGTCGTTGGGTGCCGACCCCGACCACGTCACGGTCATCGCGACCGGTTCGTACCCTGAAGCGGTCCTCGACCAGTGCAGCTCGATCACGACCCGTGATCCCTGGCTGACCCTGACGGGCCTGCGCCTCATCCACGAAAAGAACCAGTGACGCGGGCCGATAGGCTTGCTCCTCGTGAACGACGCCACTCCGACACCTCCGGCTGAGGACGACCTCCCCGAGCAGATGCTCGTGCGCCTCAACAAGCGCCAGCAGCTGCTCAACGCCGGCGAGGACCCCTACCCCGTTGTCGTTGATCGCACCCACACGCTCAAGCAGATCGTCACCGCGTACGACGCCGAGGCGCTCGGTGCCGACGTGCAGACCGGCGACATCGCTTCGATCACAGGCCGCGTCATCTTCCTGCGCAACACCGGCAAGCTCTGCTTCGTACGCCTGCGCGAGGGCGACGGCACGGAGCTGCAGGCCATGCTCTCGCTCGACCTGGTCGGCGAGGAGCGCCTCGCGGCCTTCAAGTCACTGGTCGACATCGGCGACCACCTTGCCGTGACCGGCGAGATCATCACCAGCCGCCGCGGTGAGCTCTCCGTACAGGCCACGACCTGGCAGATTGCCGCCAAGACCGTGCGCCCGCTGCCCAATGAGCACAACCCGCTGTCGGACGAGGCACGCAGCCGGATGCGATACGTCGACCTGATCGTCCGTCCCGAGGCCCGCGAGAACGTACGCGTGAAGGCCAAGGTGCTGCAGTCGTTGCGCGCGACGCTCGACGAGCGCGAGTACGTCGAGGTCGACACCCCCACGCTCCAGCACACCAACGGTGGCGCTGCCGCGCGTCCGTTCGCCACGCACACCAACGCGTTCGACGAGGACATGCTGCTGCGCATCGCGATCGAGCTGCACCTCAAGCGCGCACTCGTCGGCGGCGTCGACCGGGTCTACGAGATCGGCAAGACGTTCCGCAACGAGGGCGTCGACAACAGCCACAACCCCGAGTTCATGATGCTCGAGGCATATGAGGCATACGGCTCCTACGACACGATGGCCGAGCTGACTCGCGATCTCGTGGTCAACGCAGCACGCGCAGTCGGCCGCACGGTCGTCCCAGGCCGCGACGGCACCGAGATCGACCTCGAGGCGCCCTGGCGTCGCGCGTCGATCCACGAGCTCGTCTCCGAGGCCACCGATACGTCGGTCGACAACGACACCTCCGAAGCCGACCTCAAGGCACTCGCAGCCAAGCACGAGGTCGCACTTCAAGACCATTGGGGTCCCGGCGAGATCGTGCTCGAGCTGTTCGAGAAGCTCGTCGAGCACACGCTGATCCAGCCGACATTCGTCTGCGACTACCCCGAGGCCGTACGCCCGCTGGCCAAGAAGCACCGCACCAAGCCGGGGCTCGTCGAGGCCTGGGACCTGGTCATCAACGGGGTCGAGCTGGCTCCCGCCTACTCCGAGCTCAACGATCCGGTCATCCAGCGCGAACGGCTCGAGGAGCAGTCACGGCTCGCCGCGGCTGGCGATCCCGAGGCGATGGACATCGACGAGGACTTCCTCCGGGCTCTCGAGTTCGGCATGCCGCCCGCCGGCGGTATGGGTCTCGGCGTCGACCGGCTCGTCATGCTGCTGCTCGGAATCGGCATCCGAGAAGCCATCCTGTTCCCACTCAGCCGCGCCGAGTAGGCCCATTCTGCCGACAGCGAACGTCGGAACACCGACCGTGTGGTGACGGTTGAGTTACACATATGGACATTCGGCTCGCCGTTTCCCATACCCGACTAAACTGACCTGATAGTCCAGCAGAGGGGGACGCCCAAATGTTCGAAAGATTTACTGACCGTGCTCGTCGCGTGGTCGTGCTTGCCCAAGAAGAGGCACGCATGCTCAGCCACAACTACATCGGCACGGAGCACATCCTCCTCGGCCTTATCCACGAAGGTGAAGGCGTCGCCGCCAAGGCTCTCGAGAGCCTCGACATCTCGTTGGAAGCCGTACGCGGCCAGGTCGAAGACATCATCGGCCAGGGCCAGCAGGCCCCGAGTGGACACATCCCCTTCACTCCGCGCGCCAAGAAGGTCCTCGAGCTCAGCCTCCGCGAGGCACTCCAGCTCGGACACAACTACATCGGCACCGAGCACATCCTCCTCGGCCTCATCCGCGAGGGTGAAGGCGTCGCTGCGCAGGTGCTCGTCAAGCTGGGCGCCGACCTCAACCGCGTACGCCAGCAGGTCATCCAGCTCGTCAGCGGATTCCAGGGCAAGGAAGCCGAGCAGGTTGGCGGCCAGGCCGAGAGCGCACCCAGCACCTCTGCCGTGCTCGACCAGTTCGGTCGCAACCTGACGCAGGCCCCCCGCGACGGCCAGCACCACCCGGTCCTCGGTCGCGATGACGAGGCCGAACGCGGCATGCACACCCACTCGCGCCGCACCAAGAACAACCCCGTCCTCGTCGGTGAGCCCGGCGTCGGCAAGACCGCGGTCGTGGAGAGCCTCGCCCAGGACATCGTCCGTGGCGATGTCCCCGAGACGCTGCGCGACAAGCAGATCTACACGCTCGACCTCGGCGCCCTCGTCGCCGGCTCGCGCTACCGCGGTGACTTCGAAGAGCGCCTCAAGAAGGTCCTCAAGGAGATCCGCACCCGCGGCGACATCATCCTGTTCATCGACGAGATCCACACGCTCGTCGGTGCCGGCGCGGCCGAAGGCGCGATCGACGCTGCCAGCATCCTCAAGCCGATGCTGGCTCGTGGCGAGCTGCAGACGATCGGTGCGACGACGCTCGACGAGTACCGCAAGCACTTCGAGAAGGACGCAGCGCTCAACCGCCGCTTCCAGCCGATCCTGGTCGAAGAGCCGTCGGTGCTCGACACCGTCGAGATCCTCAAGGGCCTGCGCGATCGCTACGAGGCGCACCACCGTGTCTCCATCACGGACGAGGCACTCGTTGCCGCGGCCACGATGGGTGACCGCTACGTCTCCGACCGCTTCCTCCCGGACAAGGCGATCGACCTGATCGACGAAGCCGGAGCTCGCCTGCGCATCCGCCGCATGGCGACACCGCCGGAGCTTCGCGAGTTCGACGACAAGATCACCGACGTACGCCGCCGCAAGGAAGGCGCCATCGACGCACAGGACTTCGAGGCTGCCGCTTCGCTGCGCGACGAGGAGAAGAAGCTCATCACCGCCAAGGGCGAGCGCGAGAAGCAGTGGAAGTCAGGCGACCTCGACACCGTCGCCGTCGTCGACGAGCACCTGATCGCCGAAGTACTCGCCAAGGCGACGGGCATCCCGGTCGGCCAGCTCAGCGAAGCTGAGTCCAGCCGCCTGCTCAACATGGAGGAAGAGCTCCACAAGCGGGTCATCGGCCAGGAAGAAGCAATCAAGGCGCTGTCGCGGGCGATCCGTCGTACGCGCGCCGGCCTCAAGGACCCCAAGCGTCCCGGTGGATCGTTCATCTTCGCCGGACCCTCGGGTGTCGGCAAGACGTGGCTGTCCAAGGCGCTCGCCAACTTCCTGTTCGGCGACGAGGACTCACTCATTCAGCTCGACATGTCGGAGTACAGCGAGAAGCACACCGTCTCGCGTCTCTTCGGCTCGCCTCCCGGCTACGTCGGCTACGAAGAGGGCGGCCAGCTGACCGAGAAGGTCCGCCGCAAGCCGTTCTCCGTGGTGCTGTTCGACGAGATCGAGAAGGCCCACCCCGACATCTTCAACTCGCTGTTGCAGATCCTCGAGGAGGGTCACCTCACCGACGGTCAGGGTCGAGTCATCAACTTCAAGAACACGGTCGTCATCATGACCACCAACCTCGGTGCTCGTGAGATATCCAAGGGTGTCAACCTCGGCTTCAGCCAGGCCGGCGACACCGCGGGTTCCTACAACAAGATGAAGGAACGCGTCTCGATCGAGCTCAAGCAGCACTTCCGTCCTGAGTTCCTCAACCGAGTCGACGAGATCATCGTCTTCCCGCCGTTGACCCAGGAAGAGATCTTGCAGATGGTCGACATGATGATCGACTCGCTGGAGAAGCGCATGGCCGAGAAGGACATGAGCATCGAGCTCACGACCGAGGCCAAGGTGCTGCTCTCCACGCGAGGCTTCGACCCCGTGCTCGGAGCGCGACCCCTGCGTCGCACCGTGCAGCGCGAGATCGAGGACGTCATGGCCGAGAAGCTGCTCTACGGCGACCTGCGCGCAGGTCAGCTCGTACTCGTCGGCGTCGAGGGCGAAGGCGCAGAACCCGTCTTCACCGGCGAAGGTCGCGCGAAGGCTGAGCTCGAGCTCACCGAGGTCACGACGCCCCCGGCAGTCGAGGCTGCAGCCGAATAGGTTTCGAAACGCCCTCGTACCGCCCCCTACTCGTACCTCGTGGGGGGACCCTCAGGGCTACTCAACCACCGGGTTCGACGGACCCCCCGCACCTCGGTGCGGGGGTTTCGTCATTCCGGCAGACGATAGAGCTCGTCCGCCAGTGGTTCGACGAGACCGTCTGCAACGAGTCCGTCGAGGGCGCGGTCGCGCTGCATCTCATCTGGCCAGACCAGGTCGAGCTGGATCTTGGGTACGGGCGCGGGGGAGTCCCGCAGCACAGCCATCAGCCGACCTCGGCATTGACGGTCGGTGCCGGCCCACCCTTGACCTCTACGCGGGGGACCGTCGTATGCGGGATAGCCCGTCTGACGCCAGCGGCAGAGGTCGCTCACCGGACATTCAGAGCAGACCGCTGCGCGTGCCGTACAGATCAGCGCACCGAGCTCCATCGTCGCGGCCGCCCAGCGATGGGCGTCGTGCTCTGGCATGAGTGATGTTGCCAGCTCACGCTCTGCCGATGTCAGCGACTGTGCCGGGAACTGCTCGCCCGAGACGATTCGGGCGAACACACGTCGGACGTTGGTGTCGAGCACGACGTGACGCTGCCCGTACGCGAATGATGCGATGGCTGCCGCCGTGTATTCACCAACCCCTGGCAAAGCGAGCAATGCTTCGTGTGACTCGGGCACTTTGCCCGCATGCTGTTCGACGATTGTCGTTGCTGCGGCGTGGAGGCGGAGGGCGCGGCGCGGATATCCGAGCCGACCCCACGCGCGTACGGCATCCCCGGTCGACGACGCGGCGAGATCCGCAGGAGTGGGCCAACGCTCGATCCATGCTTCGTACACCGGCAGGACTCGTGACACCGGCGTCTGCTGGAGCATGAACTCCGAGACCATGACGGCCCACGGGGAGGCATCGCGGCGCCAGGGGAGGTCGCGGCCGGCGTCATCGAACCAGCTGATGATGCTGGCGTGCAGCTCGGCGATGTCGGCGTTCATGGCGAGTCGATCCTCGCATGGGAGCGAGGCGCATTAGTTTGAGAGTGTGAGCCAGCGTCGGTTGCCTGCGGAGATCTACTGGCGCCGTCGACTCCTCTTTCTGGCTCTCGTCATTGCGCTGATCTGGCTGGGTACGAAGGCCTTTGGCGGCGGTGACGACCCCAAGGCCGAGCCGAAGCCGACCACTACGGCAACCGCTTCCGCGACACCCGAGCCGGCACCGACGGAAGGTGCTCTCTCGGTCAAGCTCACGACTGCGACCCGTAGCTGCGACCCGGAGAAGATCCGCGTGACGCCGACGGTCAAGCCCCGCCAGTTGATCAAGGAGCCTGTCGACATTGGTCTGGTCGTCAGCTCGACCGAGGATGCTGCCTGCACCCTGACACCGGCAGCCGCGGATCTGCTCGTCGTGATCAGTGCCAACAAGGTTGCTGTCTGGGACTCGACGGTGTGCAAGACGTCGCTGCTCACCAACCCGGTCGCCATATCGCCCGGCTGGGCAACGTTGGCTGAGGCGACCTGGTCAGGTCGCGGCTCGGGTAGCAAGTGCTCGACCAAGGAAGGCTTCGCGACGCCGGGCACCTACACGATCCAGGCGGGCACGCTCGGCGGCGAACCCGGCAAGACGACGTTCACGCTCAACCCGCAGCCCAAGCCGAAAACCACTCCGACCGCGAAAAACACGGCCAAGCCGGCCGACGAGTAGGCGAGCAGCTCAGACGTAGCGTTCGAGGATGCTGGACTCTGCCAGGCGAGAGAGGCCCTCGCGTACGCCGCGGGCACGCAGGTCGCCGACGCCCTCGACGATCTGCAGGTCTTCCATGCTGGCGGCGAGCAGCTTCTGCAGCGAGCCGAAGTGCTCGATCAGGCCGTCGACGACAGTCGAGGGGAGGCGGGGGATTCGGGCCAGCAGGCGGTAGCCCCTCGGTGAAACCGGGCTGTCGAGAGTGTCGACCGAACCGATCCGCAGCGCCTGGGCGACTGTGCCGAGGTCGACGAGGTCTGGCGACGGAATGTCGGCGAGTGCCCCGAGGACGGCTTCGGTCGTACGCGCGCGGCGACCGGTCGGCATGTAGTCGCGGATGATCAGCTCACGCTCGGCGTCGACGCCACCGATGAGTTCTTCGAGCTGGAGGGCGAGCAGGCGTCCGTCCGTGCCGAGCTCGAGTACGTACGTGTCGATCTCGCCGGCGATGCGGCTGACCATTTCAAGTCGCTGGGCCACAGCCGCAACATCGCGGACGGTGACAAGGTCCTCGATCTCCAACGCAGACAATGCGTCGGACACCTCGTCGAGGCGATTGCGGTAGCGCTCGAGTGTCTGGAGCGCCTGGTTGGCACGGCCGAGCACCGCAGCGGTCTCTTCGAGCACGCGGCGGAGGTCGTCCTGGTAGAGGGCGATGATGTGCATCGATGCGGAAACCGAGATCACCGGGACGCTGGTCTGTCGCGCCACCCGGTCTGCGGTGCGGTGACGCGTGCCGGACTCCTCGGTGAAGATCGACGGGTCGGGCATCAGGTGCACGCCGGCCATCAGGATGCGGCTCGCATCCTTGTCGAGGATGATCGCGCCGTCCATCTTCGCGAGCTCGCGAAGGCCGGTGGCGGTGAAGGGGACGTCGAGGCGGAATCCGCCGGTCGAGATCGCTTCGATCTGGCGATCGTGGCCGACCACGATCAATGCGCCCGTGCGGCCACGGAGGATGCGCTCGAGGCCTTCGCGCAATACCGTTCCGGGCGCGACAGAGGCCAGCGTCGCACGAAGTCGTGCCGCTGAATCGGGCTTTTCCACGCCACGATCTGCAGGAGTAACCATCTGGCTCTTCACCCCCTCACCTGAGTCCAGCACAGTCTAGAGGCACTCAGTAGGGAGGAGGCGAATCGAGGCACGCCACGGCTTCGGCGATGGTCTGCACCGCGCTGATGGCCATGGCGCCCTTGAAGTCGTCAATGCCTTCAGAACCAGCGGGTACGACGGCACGCGTGAACCCGATGCGCTCGGCCTCGCGCAGGCGGACCTTGAGGTTGCTGACCTTGCGGACTTCACCCGCAAGACCCACTTCGCCGAAGGCGACCAGGTCGGCCGGGGCCGCCTTGCCGGTGTAGGCCGAGGCGGTCGCGATTGCGACGGCGAGGTCGACCGACGGATCGGTGAGCTTCGCGCCACCGACGGTCGCGGTGTAGACGTCGTGCTTGGAAAGGTCGACGCGGCAGTGCTTGGTCAGCACGGCGAGGATCATCGCTACCCGGGACGAGTCGAGTCCGCTCGACGTACGGCGTGGGGACGGGTTGGGAGTCTCGACGCTCAGCGCCTGCACCTCCGCGAGCAGGGGGCGGCGACCCTCCATCGTGACGGTGACGCAGGTGCCGGGCACTGGTGTCTCGTGACGGGACAGGAACAGGCCGGTCGGATCGGGCACTTCGACGATGCCGTCATCGACCAGGTCAAAACAGCCGATCTCGTCGACCGGGCCGAAGCGGTTCTTGACGGCGCGCAGCAGGCGAAGGCGGGAGCTGCGGTCTCCCTCGAACTGCAGCACGACGTCGACGAGGTGCTCAAGGACTCGGGGCCCGGCGACTGATCCGTCCTTGGTGACGTGCCCGACGAGAAGGGTTGCGATGTTCTCGGACTTGGCGCGCTGGATCACGGCGGACGCCACTTCGCGTACCTGCGTGACACCTCCCGGCACTCCATCGACGTCGGCCGAGCCGATCGTCTGCACCGAGTCGACGATCAACAGCCCGGGCTTGACCGTCTCGACATGGGTGAGCAGCGCACCGAGGTCGGTCTCGGCGGCGAGGTAGAGGAGGTCATGGACGGCGCCCGTACGTTCTGCTCGGAGCCGAACCTGTGCGGCTGACTCCTCGCCTGAGACGTAGAGGGTGCGGCGGCCAGCGCGGGCCCAGCGGGCTGCAACTTCGAGCAGCAGTGTCGACTTGCCGACGCCAGGTTCGCCAGCGAGCAGGAGCACAGCTCCTGGAACGACTCCGCCACCGAGGACGCGGTCGAGCTCACCGATGCCGGACGTCTCAGAGCGCGCTGACTCAATGGTGACCTGGCTGATCGGGATGGCTGGCGAGGCGACCGGCGCTGCTTGGGTGCGGCCCGTACGTGCGGGAGCGGCGATGTCGACGGTGCCCCACGCCTGGCACTCACCGCAGCGGCCAACCCACTTGCCGGTGGTCCAGCCGCAGTCTGCGCAACGATAGCCGGGCCGAGCAGTCTTGGTGGTCGCCATGGCGGTCAGCCTAGGCGGGGGGTCGGACTAAATACGGACGTCGCCGTGGGGAGTGGAGAACGTCGCGGCCATGATGCCGGGAAGGCCGTGCGGGGCCGTCCAGTTGACCTCGATCTCCTCGAGAGCGTCGATCACTGGTTCGCCGAGCCAGTCCGACAGGCGCTGGGGTGAGCCGGCGATGTCGAGAGACGTCAGGCTGACCTCGGAGTCCGCCATCTGCGACGGGTGTTCAGCGGGGTCGATGTCCCAGCACGTCACGTACGGGAGCTGGGGATCGGCGCGCATGCTACTGGTGCCGATCTGACGCCATTCGAGGTTGAATCCGTCGGGACGTCGTCGGTTGCCGGGTACGGCGTGGCGTCCGATGCGGTGCTCGACCTCGGTCATGTCGTCCACCGAGACGCACCATGCCATCCAGCCACCGCCGGCGTCGGAACGCTCGCGGACGGCTTGCCCAAAGGCGGCCTTGTCGGACGCCGGGTGGTCGAGTACCTCGACAACTTCGAGATACTGGCGGTTCTTGAGCGGCAGGATCATGTTGCGCGTGCCGAACCGTGGGTGCGCGCCACCGTCAAGGAATGTGGCACCGAGCAGCTTGCCGAGCGAGGCTGTCGTGCCTGTGAGGCCGTCAGCGCCGACGGCGAAGGAGACGTGATCGAGGTGCATACGGCATTGTTGCCTGACAGGGACCGCGCTGTTTCGGGGGGTTACCAAACTGGGTTTGGAAGCCGTGGTGTAGTGCAGATCACAGGCTGGCGCGGTGCGGGTTCGGGGTCCCCGCGGCCTCATGTGCTTCGCACTGGTTGACCAGCTCGGCATAGCCGGCCTCGCCCATCAGCTCGGTCAGCTCGTCGCGGTTGGAGACATACACCGGCTCCATGCCGACGTGCGCCTCAGTGTTGGACGAGCAGTACCAGTCGAGGTCGGCGCCGCCCGGGCCCCAGCCCGCGCGGGTGTATTCGCCGATCTGGACCTCGGTGTACGTCGAGCCGTCCCCACGATCGACGTCGCGGAACTGGCGGCGCAGCGGCAGCTGCCAGCAGACGTCAGGCTTGGTGGTGTGAGGCTTGATGCCCTCGTCGAGCGCGTAGCCGTGCAACGCGCAGCCATAGCCGCCCTCGAACTCGCGGGAGTTGTGGAAGATGCAGGCGCCTTCGTAGGCACGGGTCTTGAGCTCGCCCTCGTCGTCCTTCTCGGTCCAGCCGCGCGCGTGACCCTCGGCGTGGTTCTCCCACTGCGCCGGTGACAGCTTCTCCATGATCACCTCGACGCGCTTGGCGTCGTCATCGTCGGCGAAGTGTGCGCCGAGGGTGCAGCAGCCTGCCTCGGGGCTCGTCTCATAGATGCCGGGGCAACCAGCGCCGAAGATGCAGGTCCAGCGCGATGTCAGCCACGTGAGATCGCAGCGGAACACCTCCGTCGCGTCGGACGGATTGGTGAACTCGACATATGTACGGGGGAACCCGAGCTCGACTTCTGGCACGACTCCACCCTAGGGCGCGGGTCAAGGACGGTCGGCAGTGCGAGAATGGCCGGTATGCGCATGGGCGTGCTCGATATCGGGTCCAACACGGGCCACCTCCTCATCGTTGATGCGTTCCGCGGAGGCCCGCCCATACCGGCGCATTCCTACAAGGAACCGCTACGGCTGACGGATCATCTCGACTCGGACGGCTCGATCTCCGATGACGGAGTTGCCCGGCTCGGCAAGTACATGATCGAGGCCAAGGCAGAGGCCGAGGACAAGGGCTGCACCCAGATCCTGGCGTTCGCGACCTCAGCCGTACGCGAAGCCGTCAATGCCGACGACGTCATCAACCAGGTCAACCAGGCGAGCGGGCTGGAGCTCGAAGTGCTCGCCGGCGACGACGAGGCGCGACTGACCTTCCTGGCGGCGCGTCGCTGGTTCGGCTGGTCGTCGGGTCGGCTCGGCGTGTTCGACATCGGTGGAGGCTCGCTGGAGATGGCGGCTGGTTCCGATGAGTCTCCTGACGTCGCCAGCTCCGTACCGCTCGGCGCGGGACGCCTCACTCGCGAATGGCTCAACGCCGGCAAGAGCGGCGCGGACCTGCGACTCCACGTTCGTTCCGCGATTGCCGAGGAAGCCGGCGCTCTCCTTCGGGGAGGCTCGTTCGACCGGGCAGTCGCGACGAGCAAGATGTTCCGCTCGCTCGCACGCATGTGTGGTGCCGCGGCCTCGAGCGAGGGCCAGTACGTACGCCGCTCCCTGCGTCGCGATGACCTCGCACCTCTCGTCGAGCAGCTCGCGACGATGCGCCCCGACGATGTCGCGGCGCTGCCGGGAGTCTCCGTGGACCGCGCTGACCAGATGTATGCCGGAGCGATCGTCGCCGCCGCAACGATGGACCTGTTTGATCTGGCCGAGCTCGAGATCTGCCCGTGGGCGCTGCGCGAAGGCGTTCTGCTGGAGCATCTCGACCAGTTGTAGACCCTCGCGCATACTCTTGGAAGCGTGTCTGAAGCCATCCGTGTCTCGATGTCGACCTCCTCGGTCTATCCGGGGTCCACGGCGAGCGGATTTGAAGCCGCAGCGCGGCTGGGGTTTGACGGCGTCGAGGTCATGGTCGGCATCGATGAGGTGAGTGCGGACATCACCGCGATCAAGGCTCTGAGCTCATTCCACGACATCCCGGTGGTCTCGATCCACGCGCCATGTCTGCTCGTCACACAACGCGTATGGGGCAGCGATCCTTGGGGCAAGCTCGACCGCAGCGCCGACATGGCGCACGAGGTCGGTGCCAAGGTGATCGTCGTGCACCCGCCGTTCCGCTGGCAGCGTGACTACGCCCGCGGGTTCGTCGAGGGCATTGCCGACATGGAGAAGAAGCACGGCATCACCTACGCCGTCGAGAACATGTACCCCTGGCGCACCGGCAAGCGCGAGTTCCAGGCATACGCGCCGGGCTGGAACCCCGTGGAGCAGGACTACGCCCACGTGACGGTCGACCTGTCTCACAGCTCCACCGCCGGACAAGACCCCGTGAAGATGGCGGAGGACCTCGGCGATCGGCTCGCCCACGTACACATCACTGACGGATCCGGGTCGCTGAAGGACGAGCACCTCGTGCCCGGTCGTGGAACGCAGCCTTGCGAGGCGTTCCTCGCGACGGTCGCGGCTTCGAGCTTCGGTGGCGAGATCGTCGTCGAGATCAACACCCGCAAGGCAGTCGACCAGCAAGCCCGCGAGGCCGATCTGCTCGAAGCCATGGCGTTCAGCCGTCTCCATGCAGCGCGGGTGACGACGTGATCACCGCGGACCAGATCCTCGCGTTCGGACTTGCGGCGCTCATCCTGATCGCGATCCCCGGACCGAGCGTCGTGTTCGTGATCGGGCGCGCGCTCTCGTACGGACGCGGTATCGCGCTCGCGACGGTCGCCGGCAACTCACTCGGCCTGCTCGCGATCGTCATCCTCGTCGCGCTGGGGCTCGGCGTGATCGTCCAGGAGTCCGTCCTGGTGTTCACGATCCTCAAGTTCGCGGGAGCTGCCTACCTCGTGTGGCTCGGCGTCCAGGCGATCCGACACCGCAAGGGCTTCGACGTCAGCGAAGCCGGTACGGGGGCCGCTCCGGCGCTGTCGACCGCCAAGGCTGTCCGGCAGGGATTCATCGTCGGGTTCTCGAACCCCAAGGCGTTCATGATCCTCGGCGCGGTGCTGCCGCAGTTCGTCGATCGTGGCGCGGGCCACGTACAGGTCCAGATGCTCCTCCTCGGGTTGCTGGCATTCAGCATCGGCATCGTGTCCGACAGCCTGTGGGCCGTCATCGCCAGCCAGCTGCGCTCGTGGTTCAACGCATCGCCCAGACGTGGCGAGGCCATGGGCGCCATTGGCGGTACTTCGATGATCGGGCTCGGGATCGGCCTCGCTGCGACGGGCAACAACCACCACTAGCAAGCCCGGTGTGACCGTCACCACTAGGGTGAAAGCATGAGTCAGCGCATCGCGATCCTCGGCGCAGGCGTGATGGGCGAGACGCTCCTCGCCGCGATCCTGGGCCAAGGTCATCCCATCGCCGATCTCGTCATCAGCGAGAAGCGCGATGATCGGGCAGCCGAGCTGCGAGAGACATACGGGATCGAGGTCACCGGCAATGCCGAGGCTGTCACCGGCGCCGACACGATCCTGATCGTGGTCAAGCCGCAGGACGTTCCGTCGCTGCTCACCGAGATCGCGGCCAAGGTCGACGCTTCGTCGACCGTTGTGTCGCTGGCCGCCGGCATCCTGATCGAAACTCTTGAAGCAGCGCTGCCCGCTGGTGTCGCCGTCGTACGAGCGATGCCCAACACTCCTGCCCTCGTCGGAGAGGGGATGTTTGGCATCTCGCCCGGCGCCACCTGCTCCGCCGATCAGCTCGCCGAAGTCTTCGCACTCCTGGAGTCCGGCGGCAAGGTCGTGGTCGTCGACGAGTCGCTGCAGGACGCCGTCACCGCAGTGTCCGGATCCGGACCGGCGTACGTCTTCTATCTCGCCGAGGCGATGATCGCCGGCGGTGTCGCGGCAGGCCTCGACGACGCGACTGCGCGTACGTTGGCCGCGCAGACACTGGTTGGTGCCGCGAAGCTGCTTGCCGAGTCCGAGGACACGGCCGACGAGCTGCGTCGCCGCGTCACCTCGCCCAATGGCACCACCGCAGCCGCAATTGCCACGTTCGACGACAACGGCGTGAAAGACGCACTCATTGCAGGCGTGAAGGCAGCGGCAGCGCGGTCGGCGGAGCTGTCGCATCCATGAGCGAGCGCCAGCGAGCGAGTCATGAGGCAGGGTTCATGCCGCGGCCTCCGTACCGTGCCTTTCCTACGGGGGTTGAGGCATGAGCGAGAAGGCTGTCCTCGTCTTCGACGAGACGATGACGAGCTACAACTTTGGCCCGTCCCACCCGATGGCGCCCGTACGCATTGATCTGACGATCAGTCTGGCCAGGGAGCTCGGCATCCTCGATGACATGAACGTCATCGGAGCCGATGCCGCCACCGAGGACGACCTGAACCTGATCCACTCGGCCGAGTACATCGAGAAGGTCCGCAAGCTCAGCGACAACCCGACCCACGGCGATCCGTCGATCGGCCTGGGGACGGCTGACAACCCAGTCTTCGCACAGATGCATGAGGCCAGCGCGCTCGCCGCCGGTGCGAGTGTAGAGGCGGCCCGCAGGGTCTGGACCGGCCAGGCTCCGCGATCGGTCAACATCGCCGGGGGCCTCCACCACGCGATGCGCGACCACGCCAGCGGGTTCTGCATCTACAACGACGTGGCCCTCGCGATCCGGTGGCTGCTCGACAACGGCGCGGAGCGGGTCGCGTACGTCGATGTCGACGCCCACCACGGTGACGGCGTGCAGTCGATGTTCTATGACGATCCGCGGGTGCTGACGATCTCGATCCACGAGGGCCCTCAGACGCTGTTTCCCGGCACGGGTTATGCGACCGAGACCGGTGGCGAAGGTGCAGAGGGCTCGTCGGTCAACGTAGCGCTGCCGCCGGGAACATCGGACGCCGGCTGGCTGCGTGCCTTTCACGCCGTCGTCCCGCCGATCGTGCGCGAATTCAACCCCGACATCATGGTCACGCAGCATGGCTGCGACTCCCACATGGACGATCCGCTCACCAACTTGATGCTGACGGTCGACGGGCAGCGCTCCTCCTATCTGGCACTTCGCGACCTGGCGGAAGAGGTCTGCAGCGGCAAGTGGGTGGCGACTGGCGGCGGTGGCTATGCCGTCATGGACGTGGTGCCGCGGGCGTGGGCACACCTGCTGGCGATAGTCGCTGGAACGCCAGTCAATCCTGAATCTGTGACTCCCGACGAGTGGCGAGCACGCATTGCGCACCTGCGTGGCAGCGCTGCACCTCTCACGATGACGGACGGACGGACGGTCGGTTATCGCGCCTGGGAGGACGGGTACGACCCCGCGAGCTGGCTTGACCGCTCCATCCAAGCCACCAGGACAGCCGTGTTTCCGCTCCATGGGCTTGATCCGCAACCCTGAATAGGCCCAAATCGGGTGACGTTCCCCACCTGAACTGATTTTGGTCAACTACTGTCACGCAGGCCTCATTTGCCACTAGTCTCAACGCAAGCACGCGCGCTGTTTCTCCGGTGGGGAAGCCGGAGAGCGCGCGTGCCCTCAGACAAGTTCCCCCAGATAGTAGGTGGAGAGATGGCATCCGGCCAGACGTACATGACAGTGGCTGAAGTCGCCACGCAGATGCGCGTGTCCAAGATGACCGTCTACCGCCTCGTTCACTCCGGTGAGCTCGAGGCCGTACGCGTCGGTCGTTCCTTCCGTGTCCCAGAGACAGCGGTCGAGGAGTTCCTTTCCAAGTCCTACTTCCAGGCCGGCTGACTCCTTCTGCTGAGTCCGCTCTCACACTGGTCGCCCGAAATCGGGACGTCCAGTGCCGTGTAGGCTGTGATTCAGCCAAAATGTCTTTCTTTTGGCGGGCGACTGAGACGTTGCCGTCAGGATCGGCAAACCGTATTTGTGCACAATGCCACCACCGCGTGGCCAACAGGAATTGAGTAGTGACCCGTGGGTTCAGTCATCAAGAAGCGTCGCAAGCGGATGTCGAAGAAGAAGCACCGCAAGATGCTCAAGCGCACCCGAGTGCAGCGACGCCGTCTGGGCAAGTAACTCATGGGCAGGGTCGTCCTCGTCACGGGAGTCGCGAGCAATTTCGCGTCCCAGTTCGCCCTGCGTGTGGCCAGCCTCAAAGGCGTCGACAAGGTCGTCGGCATTGACACGATCCTGCCTGCTGGGCATCTCGACGGAGTGAAGTTCGTCCGTGCGGACATCCGTACCCCTGTGGTCGGCAAGGTCATCGCGGTCGAAGAGGTCGACACTGTCGTGCACCTCGACGTCGGCCCACCGAACGGCCGCCGATCGGGTGCAGCCAAGGAGCTGAACGTCATAGGCACGATGCAGCTCCTGGCTGCCTGCCAGCGCGCCAGCGGTGTCAAGAAGCTCGTGCTCGGGTCGTCGACTGCGGTCTATGGCACCTCTCCGCGCGATCCCGCGATGTTCACCGAGTCGCTTCTCGCTCGTGACGGCGTACGTACGGGCTTCCCTAAGGACATCGTCGAGGTCGAGTCCTATGTGCGTGGGTTCGCCCGTCGTCGCCCCGAGGTCATCATCACGACTCTGCGCGGCGCCCAGCTGCTGCACCCGGACATCGACACCCCGATCCGCAGCTATTTCGACAACCCGGTCCTCCCGACGGCACTCGGCTATGACCCGCGTCTGCAGTTCCTTCATGTCGACGACGCGATGAACGTGCTCACCGAGTCGGTGCTGCACGACCGACCCGGTACGTTCAACGTCGCCGGCGACGGCATCGTGATGCTCAGCCAGGCCGCTCGTAGACTCGGCAAGCCAGTCATACCGTTGCCGTCCTTCGGCTTCGCTGCAGGCGCGCGCCGGGTGCTCAAGGCGATGGGTTCTGATCTGCCGCCAGACCTGCACCGCCTGCTCATGTACGGACGCGTTGTCGACACCTCCGCACTGCGTGACATCTTTGGCTACGACCTCAAATGGACGTCGGAGCAGGCGTTCGAGGAATACCGCAGCACTTCCCGACCCGGCATTCTTTCCTCGATTGGGGGCCGCTCATGAGCGAGGACAAGCTCAAAGGCATCGGCACGACAGGCGAGGCCGGACGCGGCAGCAGCGCAAAGTCGCCCTCGAGCGCAGCGCGCGCGCTGGCGGGGGACAAGCCGCCTGCCAAGAAGCCCGTCCAGAAGGCAAAGCCTGCCGAGCCAGTCGCCAAGAATCCCCCGCGCAAAACCGGCGCGGGAGGTGCCCCCACCCCGGCCGCAAAGAAGGCTCCAGCAAAGAAGGCGCCGGCGAAGAAGGCACCCGCTAAGAAAGCGCCGGCGAGCGAGAAGCCTCGCCTGCGCGCAGTGACGGACGAGGACGCCGCCAAGGCGGCAGCGGACGCAGCCGAAGAGGCAGCACGCAGGACGCGCACCGCTGGCGCAGCACCACTGTCTGCAGGCATCCCGATCGACGAGATCTTCGTGGCGCTCATCCAGGCGGCTCAACGCGTGCTCGGTTCCGACTGGGAGTCGCGCCTCGCGACCCTGCTGGCCACGATCCGCACCCGACTCGACGGTGACTACGAGATCGACGAGTTCGGCTTCGACCCGCAGATCACTGAAGTCTTCGCAGCCGCGATCGAGCCCCTCGCCGAGAAGTGGTTCAGGCTCGAGGTTCGTGGCATCGAGAACATCCCTGAAGAGGGTGGCGCGCTCCTGGTCGCCAACCACTCGGGAACGGTCCCGCTCGATGGCCTGATCACCGGCTACGCCGTCAAGAAGTACTCAGGACGCAACCTGCGACCGTTGGGCGCAGACCTCGTGTTCTCGCTGCCGTTCGTCGGACAGGTGGCCCGCAAGGTCGGCGCGACCCTCGCCTGCTCCGAGGATGCCGAGCGCCTGCTGACCACCGGCGAGCTCGCCGGTGTGTGGCCCGAAGGCTTCAAGGGCATCGGCAAGCCGTACGCCGATCGCTACAAGCTGCAGCGCTTCGGCCGCGGCGGCTTCGTCTCGTCGGCCATGCGCGCGCAGGTGCCGATCGTCCCGGTCTCGATCGTCGGCGCCGAGGAGATCTACCCGTTGGTCGGCAACGTGCCGTCACTCGCGCGTCTGCTCGGGCTGCCCTACCTCCCGATCACACCGTTCTTCCCGTTGCTCGGCCCCCTGGGTCTGATCCCGCTGCCCAGCAAGTGGATCATCGAGTTCGGTGAGCCGATCCGCACGGACGCCTACGAGCCTGAAGCGGCTGACGACCCGATGCTGCTGTTCAACGTGACGGACCAGGTCCGAGAGACGATCCAGCAGACGCTCTACAACCTGCTCGTAGACCGCGGCAACGCCTTCTTCTGAGGCTGAGCGAGCTCTGCGAGCGAGCGCCGAGGAAGGTTTGGGGGTCCCCCCACGAGGTACGAGTAGGGGGCGCGTGCCGCGGCGAAGCCGACAGGAACGTCGAAACCTTGTTGAGTTGACCTCGCTAAGGCGAGGGTTAGCTGCCGCCGCCGAGTAGGCCGTTGAGGAGACCGGGCACGAGTCCCTCTTCACCGAGCAGTCCGTCGATCAACGGGTCCGTGATGGGCTCGAGGCTGATCGGCTCAACGGTGACCTTGGGTAGGGGTGCAGGTGCAGGAGTCGAGCCACCAGTCGAGCCGGACGTGCTCGGCGTCTTGGTGGACTCTGAGGTGTCCGACTCCGTGGTCGTAGAGGCTTCACGCAGGTCGTCCGCCGAAGCTGTCTGAGTTAGTGCTGTGACGGCATTGACCAGTGACTGTGCGTCAGCCGATGAGCAGGCCGGGCACAGCGTCGAAGCCTCGATGGCGAGCTGGCTGATCGTCTTGGCCGCCGAGGTGAAGGAGTCTTCAGCGCTGTCAGGTACGAGCGTCGACAGGGTCGCGAGCTCTGCAGCGGCAGCCGCGGCGAAGTCGTTCACCTTCTGGATCGACTTGGTCTTGCCGTCGCTGTCGAACTCGTCGAACAGCGAGTTGGAGCCGGTCTCGGCCTGGCTGCTGAAGTCGTCGAGAGTCGACGCGATCAGCGAGTCAGTGCGCACAGACGGGTTGTCGCTCAGCTGGCGTGCCTCAGCGAGGCGCTCGGTGGCCTGTGCGAGCAGGAAGGCGCCGCGCGAGCCGTCGTCCTGGTGCAGGGCGAGCTGTACAGACTCAACGCTGCGCTTGACGGAGTAGAGCATGTCGCCAGGAACGGCAGAGGCGCTGGTGGAGACAAGACCGACGACGCCTGCGGAGGCGAGAGCAGCGGCAGTGAGGCCGGCGACGCGACGACGTACGGGGCGCTGCGTGGTGACGGTCGTGAAGGTGCGGGCCTTCGACTCGACGGGGAGGAGGGCCGTATGGGCCTCCGTCATCAGGGTCGAGCGAAGGGAAAGGCGGAACTCCGGGGTCGGCTCGGCAACGGCAGCCTCGCACAGGGTCTCGGCAAACCGGACCAGGTGAGCGATCTGCTCGTCGCGGGGCGCACGCTTTTGAGAGGCATGGTCGCTCCAGGCCTGGTCAAAGGACTGGGCGTCGTCAGCTCGACGGCCGATCATGAAGGGTTCCTCCCGATGAATAGTTCAACACTCATATCAACGATCTTGGAGGCCTCGAAGTTACGGGAGCTCGCCGCGAATCGGATCATCGGACATCCTCCGAGACTGTCTTGGCAAGACTGCGAACCGCGCGCAGCTGAAGCTGCTTCACAGCGCCTTCGCTGCGACCGAGCGCGGCAGCAGTCTGGGCGATCGAAAGGCCCTGGATGAAGCGCATCAGGACGCAGTCGCGTTGTTCGTTGGGCAGTGAGTTGACTGCCTCGAACAGCATCTCGTTGGAGATCAGTGAGAGGACTTCTTGTTCCGGGCTCGCAACAACCGTCTTGCCCTCGGGGATGGTCTCCGAGACGATCTCAAGGCGGGCGCGGCTCGACTTGAAGTGGTCGGCGACGAGGTTGCGGGCGATCGTCGTCAGCCAGGCACCGAAGTCCTTGCCCTGCCAGTTGAATCGCTGGATCGCACGGAGTCCGCGTACGAAGGTCTCGCTCGTCAGGTCTTCAGCGAGCTGCTGCGAGCTGACCCGGTAGTAGATGAAGCGGAAGACACCCGACACGTAGTGGTCGTAGAGCTGACCGTAGGCCTCGGCGTCGCCCTCCTTGGCGAGGTCGACGAGAGCGCGCAGACGAGACGCTTCGGGATCGAAGCCTTCATCGTCTGGACCAGGTCCGGAGCCGGTGGAAGGCGCGTATGCGGGGGAGTCGGCGACCGTCAAGGCGATCGCGAGCTGCCTGTTGTCGAGACCCATGAGGGCATACGACAACGCATCGCGCAGCGCAGTCGTTGGAAAACTCACAGGCCCTCCCTGATCAGAGGAAGTCTAGCCCGGATGGGGGTTCATGTCAGGATTACTGTTTTTTCTGCCGGCGCAGCAATTTGAGGGTTCCACCGGCCGCTCCGGCGGCGAGTGCGGTCTTGGCGCTGGCGACGGCCACCTTGCGGCCCGTTCGGTAGTCGCGGATGCGCCATCCGTTGGCCTTGGCGTGTGCCCTCAGAGTCTTGTCTGGGTTGACCGCACACGGGTGTCCGACCATCGACAGCATCGGCAGGTCGTTGCTCGAGTCGGAGTACGCGTAGCAGTCGTCGAGCACCAACCCGTCGCGCTCGACGATCTCGCGCACGGCAAAAGCCTTGCCCTCACCGTGAAGCATCTCGCCAACCAGCTCACCGGTGTAGACGCCGTCGATGTGCTCGGCGACGGTTCCGAGGGCGCCGGTCAGGCCGAGGCGCCGCGCAATCGTGTTGGCGATCTCGACGGGTGCGGCGGTCACCAGCCACACGTTCTGGCCGCGATCGAGGTGCCACTGCGCCAGGGCACGCGTACCGGGCCAGATCTTGTGAGCCATGTTCTCGTCGAAGATCTCCTCACCGACCTCTTCGAGCTCCTCGACAGTGTGGCCCTTGATGAAGGCCAGCCCGGATGCACGCGCGTTGGCAATGTGCTCCGGGTCCTCGACGCCGGCGAAGCGGAAGTAGAACTGCTGCCATGCCGCCTTGGCGATGTCCTTGGTCGTGAAGAACTTGCGCCGGTGCAGTCCTTTGGCGAGGTGAAAGATCGAGGCGCCCTGCATGATCGTGTTGTCAACATCGAAGAACGCCGCAGCCGTCGTATCGGGGGCCGTGCTCAGCGCGTCTTCCATCTCCGAATCGGACGCGCCTGCCTGGCCGGAGAGCAGCGAGCGTGACTTCAGGTTTCGCGGCTGATCGGAGTCGTTGGACATGCAACCGACAGTAATGGGTATGGGTCTGGTGGGGCTGTGGTTGACTCGATGTGTGACTGTCAATGTCAGCGAATACCTGCGTGAGGCCGCGGTGCGCGACCCTGACGGTGTTGCACTGGTCGAAGGTACTTCTTTGGCGGGCGGCACGGATCGGCGACAGCTCACCTGGAAGCAGTTCGACGAGGCCGCCGATGCTGTTGCGCGAGGACTCTCCGGCCGCGGCCTGAGGGCCGGCCAACGCGTCGCACTGGTGATGGCCAACCGCATCGACCTGCCGATCGCCTACTACGGGATCCTGCGCGGCGGCATGGTCGCCGTACCGATCAATCCTCGCTCCACGACCGGCGAGATCGGTCGCATGCTCGCCGACTCGTTCAGCAGGGTCGTGCTCTGCGACGAAGCCGGTGTGGCGCAAGTACGTGAGGCGGTCACCCAGGAGATCGCGGTCATCGTCGACGGCACCGATGCGCAGGGTGCCGAGACGTCGTTCTCCAGCTTCCTCGCCGACGCCACCGGCACTGATCCGGCAGCGCCGCCGGACCCGGAAGCACTCGCGGTCGTTCTCTACACCTCCGGTACGAGTGGCAAGCCGCGCGGAGCCATGCTGAGCCACCGTGCGCTGGTCGCCAACATCGAGCAGGTCGCGGCACTCGATCCTCCAGCCGTGACATCGGAGGACGTTTGTCTAGGCCTGCTGCCGATGTTTCACATCTACGGGCTCAACTGTGTTCTCGGTCAGGCCGTCAAGCAGGGAGCGTCGGTCGTCCTGGTCGACGGGTTCGACCCCGGTGGGCTGCTCGACCAGATCAAGGCTGAGGGCGTGACCAATCTTCCGCTCGCACCGCCGGTCGTCGCTGCCTGGGCCGGTCGAGACGACCTCCGTGTCAAGCTGGCAGGCGTCAACCTGATCCTCTCGGGTGCATCGACACTCGATCCGGAGCTCGCCGACTCCTTCTTCTCCTCCTCGGGCAAGCACATCGAGCAGGGTTACGGCCTCACCGAGACTGCTCCGGTCATCGCGGTCACGATGGGGGCGCGCCGAGCTGAGGACGGCGGTCCGCGCGGTGGCTCGGTCGGCCGTCCGCTGCCGGGCATCGACGTACGCGTCGTGGAGGCGAGTGGCGACGACGCATCGCCAGGCGATCCTGCTGAGATATGGG
Organism: Propionibacteriales bacterium; assembly: GCA_038256885.1. Lineage (GTDB taxonomy): Bacteria > Actinomycetota > Actinomycetes > Propionibacteriales > Nocardioidaceae > Aeromicrobium. The sequence continues at coordinate 5,122 of JBBSJW010000025.1, read as the reverse complement.
TCAAGGGTGACAACCTCTTCAACGGCTACTGGCCCGACGGCGTCGACGGCCCGCGCGAGGATGGTTGGTATCCCACCGGCGACATCGGCTACCTCGACGAGGCCGGTGACCTGACGCTGGTTGATCGCCTGCGTGAGCTGGTCATCGTCTCGGGATTCAACGTCTACCCATTCGAGGTCGAGGACGTCATCTCCGAAGTCAACGGAGTCGCCCAGGTTGCCGTTGTCGGCCTGCCCGATGAAGAGACGGGCGAAGCCGTCGTGGCGTTCGTCGTCGCGGAGTCGGGTGCGAGTGATGAGTCGCTGCTCCGGGAGTCTGTCGAGGCGCACTGCCGTACGCGCTTGGCGCGCTTCAAGCAGCCTCGCCGGATCGTCGTGGTCAAGGGTCTGCCCCAGTCAGCCACGGGCAAGGTCGCCAAGGGACGCCTGCGCGCGCTTGCCCGCAGCGAGACTCTGGGCCTCGAAACACCCGGTACTCAAAAACAGTGAGCCCGCCCGCACACGCCGATGACGCCCGCGTCGTTGTCTACTCCCGCGTCGACTGCCACCTCTGCGAAGTGGCCGAGCAGCTGGTCGCCGAGATCTGCGAGGACACGGGTGACAGCTGGGTGCGGGTCGAGATCGATGGTGAGCCCGATCTGGTCGAGCGGTTCACCGAGCAGGTGCCGGTGACATTCGTCGATGGCAAGCAGCACGACTTCTGGCGAGTCGACGAACGCCGCCTCCGCGCAGCGCTGCAGAAATAGAAGCTTCGGAGGTGACGTAGATCACGTGGCTCGCGTGGTTTCGACCTTCTTGGCGCCTTCTGCGCGGCTCGCGCCCCCTACGCTCTCGCGCGTAAAAGGTGCCCACTTGAGTGTGCGTGGGGGGACCCCCAAACCTCGAGAACCGTTCGCTCGCAGAGCTCGCTCAGGTTCTCGATTTTGAGAACACGTTCACAAACTCTTAAACTGGGTGGGCGCAGCGAGCCAGTCCCATTCGGGATAATCCCCGGCCGCGCAGCGCAGGAGCACCGTGACGATACTTCGCAACAGGCCTTCGGCCGGTTCACCAGAGCGTGGCATCCCCGACGCCACCGTGGCCCGGCTACCGGTCTATCTGCGCGCCCTCAACGCTCTCACTGAGCAGGGCATCGCAACGTGCTCGTCCAACGACCTCGCCGCCCAGGCCGGCGTCAACCCCGCCAAGCTGCGCAAGGACCTCTCGCACTTGGGCTCCTACGGCACCCGCGGAGTCGGCTACGACGTCGAGTACCTCCGCTACCAGATCGCTCTCGAGATCGGTCAGAACCAGGATTGGGACGTCGTCATCGTCGGCGTCGGCAACCTGGGCTCGGCTCTCTCGGCCTACCAGGGCTTCAGCACCCGCGGCATCCGCGTCGCTGCGCTGGTCGACAGCAACCCCGAACGCATCGGTACGACGATCTCCGGCATCGAGGTCTCCGCGATGACTGACCTCAAGAAGGTCGTCGCTGAGCGCGAGATCTCGATCGGCATCATCGCGACCCCGGGCGAAGCAGCCCAGGAAGTCGCCGATCGACTCGTCGAGGCCGGCATCACCAGCATCCTCAATTTCGCGCCGGCACTCTTACAGGTGCCGGACAACGTGGACGTACGCAAGGTCGACCTGTCGATCGAGCTCCAGATCCTCGCCTACCACGAGCAGCGCAAGGCGGGTGAAGCGTCGTGAACGAGCGAAGCTGGGGGTCCCCCCGCGAGCCCTGCGAGCAGGGGGCGCGAACAATTCAGGCTAGGGCGTCGTTCGAGTCTCGACCCATCTCTGTCGCACCCGTCCTCGGAGGTGGCGACCAGTGAGTGTCTTGGTTGTTGGAATGAGCCACAAGTCGGCTCCGCTCGAGGTGCTCGAGAAGGTCGCGCTCGATCCTGCTGCGTCGATCAAGCTGTCGCAGCTCGTCCTCGAGACGCCGTTCGTCACCGAGTCGGTCGTCGTGTCGACCTGCAACCGCGTCGAGATCTACGTCGAGGCCGAGCGTTTCCACGGTGCCGTTGAAGAGGTGTCCCGCCTGTTGGCGGAGCACGCCGATCTCGGTCGTGACGAGTTCGTACGCCACGTCTACGTGCACTTCGACGAGGCCGCTGTGGCGCACGTCTTCGGCGTAGCCGCCGGTATGGATTCGATGATCCTTGGTGAGAGCCAGATCCTCGGTCAGGTACGCGACGCGCTGCTCACGGCGCAGACCGAGTCGACTGTCGGCCCGGCGCTCAACGCGCTGTTCCAGCAGGCACTTCGCATCGGCAAGCGTGGCCACGCCGAGACCGGCATCGACCGTCTCGCCCCGTCCATCGTCACGGCATCGCTCGCCGCTGCCGGCGACATCGTCGAGGCCGAAGACACCCGCTTCCTCATCGCAGGCGCTGGCACGATGGCCAAGCTCGCCGTACGCACGCTGGTCGAGCGCGGTATCGCCGCTGACCAGATCGCGGTGGCAAACCGTACATACGAACGCGCTCAGGACCTCGCCATCGAATCCGGTGTCCGAGCCGTCCGCTGGGAAGACACGGACCATGAGCTCGCGGCTGCCGACGTGCTCATCAGCTGCACAGGCGCCAACGGTGTCGTGTTCGATCGCCCGCGCATCGAGGCTGCCGGTCGCCCCCAGGTGCTGATCGACCTCGCGCTGCCACGCGATATCGACGGCGCCGTGCGCGACATCGACGGCGTCTCACTGATCGACCTCGTGGTGCTGTCGAAGCTGACGGAGAACGCCGAGCTCGCTGCCGACGTGAAGCAGGTGCGCTCCATCGTCGAGGACGAGGTGCGTACGTTCCTCGTCGCCAAGGCCGCTTCGCACATCACGCCGACCGTCGTTGCTCTTCGCACGATGGCCACCGACGTGGTCGACGCTGAGGTGGCTCGGATCGAGGCACGCCTCCCCAACCTCACGACCGACGAGCTGGCGTCCGTACATCAGGCGCTGCGTCGCGTTGCAGACAAGCTGATCCACACGCCGACGGTTCGCGTACAGCAGCTCGTCGACGGCACGAGCGGACTCACGTACGCCGAGGCGCTCGCTGATCTGTTTGCCCTCGACCAGGCTGCGGTTGACGCAGTCACGCGCGTCGGAGGCGAGCAGGCATGACGATGATAAAGCTCGGCACACGCGCCTCCGCACTCGCGATGACGCAGTCCGCCACGATCGCCGACAGGCTTCGGGCCAATCACGGCGTCGAGGTCGAGCTCGTCCAGATCTCGACCGAGGGCGACCGCAGCTCCGAGCCGCTCGCCTCGATGGGCGGCCAGGGCGTCTTCGTGGCGGCCCTGCGCGAAGCCCTGATCTCCGGCGAGATCGACATCGCCGTGCACTCGCTCAAGGACTTGCCTACGTCGCAGGATCCACGACTCGTGATTGCCGCGATCCCGCCGCGCGTCGACGCGCGCGACTGTCTGGTGGCTCGTGACGGCCTGACCCTTGGGGAGCTGCCGCAAGGCGCTCGCGTGGGCACCGGATCGCCGCGTCGCGAGGCTCAGCTCAACGCACTTGGGCTCGGTGTCGAGGTCGTACCGATTCGCGGCAACGTCGACACCCGGATCGCGAAGGTGGCGTCCGGTGAGTACGACGCCGTGCTCCTCGCTCGTGCCGGTCTGCTGCGGCTTGGCCGCGCTGACGAGGCGACCGAGCTCATAGATCCCCTTCAGATGCTTCCCGCCCCCGGGCAGGGTGCTCTGGCCTGTGAATGCCGCGCCGACGATGACGCGACGATTCACCTCCTTGACGGACTCGACGACACTGACACCAGAGTCGCCGTGACCGCCGAACGCAGCCTGCTTGCCGCACTTGAGGCAGGTTGCAGCGCGCCAGTCGGGGCTCTCGCGGAAGTCGCCACAGGCGACGACGGCGACGAGCTGTGGCTCCGTGCGGTGGTCGGAGACATTTCCGGTTCGTCCACCATCCGACTGTCCGCGACCGGCTTGCCTTCCGAAGCCGCCGCGGTCGGTGAACGTCTTGCTGCCGAGATGCTCGCCGAAGGTGCCGACACCCTCGTGGCCGTCGCCTCACCAACCCCAGGCAGATAGAGAAAAGGAACACCGTGACAATCACCAATGCGATGCCAGCATCACAGGCGCCGAGTCCCAGCGAGCGCAAGGCCCCACGCGGCCACGTGAGCTTTGTGGGCGCGGGGCCAGGCGATGCCAGCCTGCTGACGGTGCGCGCTGCTGAACTGCTCGCCCAGGCTGATGTCGTCATCACGGAACTGCCCGAGCAGGAAAACCTCGTCACCAACGGCGCCGAGATCATCGACGGCGGAGTGGGGGAGGACGGGGAGCAGCTGACACATGCAGCGCGCGCCCGTCTCGTCGTACGCCACGCCAAGACCGGCGCCAATGTCGTCCGGCTCATTTCTGGAGACCCGTTCACGTACGCCACCGGGCCCGAAGAGGCGTCCGCGTGCACCAAGGCCGGTATCGGCTTCGAGATCGTGCCGGGCATCTCCTCGGTCTCGGCCGTCCCCGCGTATGCCGGTGTGCCGCTCACCAACCGCACGCACCGCGAGTACTCCGTGGTCAGCGTCGGCGACTCGACCATCCACTGGGGTGACCACGCCGGTCAGCAGACTCTCGTGCTGCTGTCGGCCGTTGCCCGCATCGGCGAGGCCGCTCGCGGACTCATCGAGGCCGGTCGCTCGCCCGAGACGCCGGTCGCCATGACTCGCGTCGGCACGACGACCGAGCAGACCACGGTCGTCTCGACGCTCGCTGACATTGCCGCGGACGCCAAGGCTGCCGGTATGACTGCTCCGGCGATCACGGTCGTCGGTGAGGTCGTCACGATGCGCGAGGCGCTGTCGTGGTTCGAGACCAAGCCGCTGTACGGCTGGCGCATCCTGGTACCCCGCACCAAGGAGCAGTCCGCGGGACTCGCGACTCGCCTGCGTGGTTATGGCGCGATCTCGGAAGAGGTCCCGACGATCTCGGTCGAGCCGCCCCGCAACCCGCAGCAGATGGACAAGGCCGTACGCGGTCTCGTCGAGGGTCGCTACGAGTGGATCGCGTTCACCAGCGTCAATGCCGTCAAGGCCGTCCGCGAGAAGTTCGAGGAGTACGGGCTCGACGCTCGCGCCTTCTCGGGTCTCAAGGTCGCTGCTGTCGGTGACAAGACCGCT
>JBBSJW010000024.1:0-39303 GCA_038256885.1 Propionibacteriales bacterium | reverse complement strand
CGCGACGCCACGTGCGCGAGGAGATCCCGTTCTATACGGGTCAGGCGCACACAGTCAGCGAGCTCACCACTCTCTGGCCGTGATCGGCCACTCGTTGGTTGAGTAGCGAGGCCGCCCGCGGCTGACGTATCGAAACCCCGTGGGATCGCATGCTCGCTCAAGCCATTCGGGTCACAAGGTTTCGATACGCCATCGTCCCTCGGGCTACTCAACCAGCGAGTCGGCTGGCCCTAGGCGCTCTTGGGCTCCAGGCTCAGGGCAATGCCGTTGATGCAGAATCGTTCATCGGTGGGGGTGCCGAAGCCCTCGCCCTTGAAGACGTGACCCAGGTGCGAGCCGCAGTTGGCGCAGCGGACCTCGGTGCGTACGCCTCCGAACATCGAACGATCCTCGATGTATTCGACTCGGTCCTCCGCCAGCGGCTCGTAGAACGCCGGCCAACCGCAGTGGGCATCGAACTTCGTCTCGCTGCGGAACAGCTCAGCGTCGCAGGCGCGGCACTTGTAGACGCCTACCGTGGGATCGGTCTCGTACCATGAGCTGAAGGGACGTTCGGTGCCGGCCTTGCGCAGCACGTCGTACTCGGCCGGGCTGAGCTCGGCCTTCCACTCGGAGTCGGACTTTTCAACGTCGTAAGCCATGCCTCAAGCCTACGCCGCCCTTCGCAAAGCTCGTTCCTCGCTTTGCTCCCGGTCGGCCGTGGACGGCCTCCCTAGGAACCGCGGGCCTAACGTTGCGCGTCGAACGGGACGTGCTCCAGCAGGTGGATGCTGGGCACGTCGAGCTTGCGCTGGGCGCGGGAGGTCCAGTCGATCTGGAGGAACTCCTTCACGATGTGCGGCTCGGTCAGGATGATGACCTCGTCCGAACCTGTGTCCTTGACCATCGCGATGAGGGCGTCGATCGGGTCCCGCTCGGTCAGCAAGGACGTCACCTCGGCACCGCAGGCCGCGATGAGAGCCGCGCTGGCGTCGAGCTCTGACTGGCCGGCCTTCACGATCTCGTTCTGCACGTCCTCGAGAACGTCAGGCTCGGTCATCGGAATCTGACCACCGAGCGTCCCCATCGATGCCGTCAGCAAAGCTGCAGAGGGCTGCACGGGAAGCAGCAGGTGATAGCGGACGGTGTCTTCGAGTCCTTCGTGCAGAGCGATGATCTGATCCGCGTCGAGTTCGTTGAGCTGTCGTTCGATCAGCAGTGCGACGTCATACATACGTTGCCTCTCGGTGGATGTCCGTGCTCACACACTACGACCGAACCCAACGGGTGAGCAGCACGCCATCGGCATCGAGTACGTGTGCGCGCTGCATGTGGTGCGTGACGGCCTCGGGTCCGTGGGCGATTCGAGGGGCAGCGCCAGCTGCGAGAACCGGTGCAATCGTCAGGCATAAGTCGTCGACCAGGTCTTGGGCAACCAGCGCGCCGTGCAGCGTCGGGCCACCCTCACAGAGCACCCGTGTCAGCCCGCGCGAGGCCAGCTCTGCGAGAACCGCCGTCCACTCGATGACGCCCTCACCGAACGCGAGTACGTCCATCTCATCTCGCAATGCCTCGAGTCCTGGCGCGTCCGTCGTGGTGATCAGCAGCTGGCCGTGGAGCGCGTCAGGGATGTCGAGACGGCGACTGACCACGGCGATCGGGGGCACCGGAGCCATACCGAGACGAGAGCGGAGGTCTGCATCAACCTCGTCGCATCCGACAGGTTCGTAGCCCTCCGTGCGAGCCGTACCTGCACCGACGATGATCACGTCGGCCAGCGACCTCAGCAGCGCGAAGACTCGCGTGTCCACCTCGCCACCGAGCGAGCCGGACTTGCCGCTCTCGTCGTATGCCGCACCGTCCAGCGTCGAGACGAAGTTGGTCCGGACCCAGGTCTCGCCACCCTCGGGATAGGCGTACAGCCGCACGAGCTCAGCCTTCTCCGGAATCATTCATGCATCGTATGTGCCAGTCCGGCATACTCCCGAGCATGGCCAAGACCTTGGGCGAGCAACTCGCCATCTCCGGCAAGATCAAGCTCGCCGACTACGAGTCGCGCGCCACGACAGGTTTCGATGGCGCCAAGGACGACTCTGTGAAGTCGATGACACTGCTGGGCGAAGAACTCAGCGACCTGCAGGAGCGGTTGTACGCCAACGGCGTCTCCAAGGTATCCGAGACCAAGGTGCTCATGCTGTTGCAGGGCATGGACACGTCCGGCAAGGGCGGCATCATCCGGCACGCCGCTGGCCTTGTTGATCCGCAGGGTCTTGCGATCACCTCGTTCAAGAAGCCGACGCCTGAGGAGCTTGAACACGACTTCCTGTGGCGAATCGAGAAGGGGCTCCCGGCTGCTGGCAGGATCGGCGTCTTCGACCGGTCGCAATACGAGGATGTGTTGATCGTACGAGTGCGCCAACTTGCCGAACCTCAAGAGATTGAGCGCCGCTACGACGCGATCAACGAGTTGGAGTAGAAGTTCACCGACTCCGGGGGAGTCCTCATCAAGTGCTTCCTGCACATCACTTCCGACGACCAGAAGGAGCGCCTCGCCGCGCGCCTCGAGGACCCCTCAAAGCACTGGAAATACAACCCAGGTGACGTCGACGAACGGATGCTCTGGGACGACTACCAGCGTGCATATGAGATCGCCCTCGAGCGCTGCTCAACCGAGTGGGCACCGTGGCACCTGATCCCGAGCGGCCGCAAGTGGTACCGCAACTGGGCGGTCGCGGCCCTGCTGACCGAGAAGCTGCGCGGTCTCAACCTCGATTGGCCCGAGGCCGCCTTCGACGTCGAGACCGAGAAGGCGCGCCTCGCCGCTACGTGAGGCGACGCATGCACAACTCGATCAAGCGAACAGTGCGTCCAGCGGTACGAGGTCGACTGCGCCGACCGCGTAGCGAGCCAGGATGACTCGGGCCACTTCGACGTCTGCACCAAGCGGTTCGGCGACCGCAACGGCTCCGGCCTCGTACGCAAGCTCCGAGACGCGGTCGGGCAGGACGCCCGGTGCGAGGAAGAGCATGCCAACCGCGATGTGACGACGACCGTCGGCACGGTGCTGGCGTACGGCCTCACCGGCAGCTGGTGGAACGCTCGACGCAAACGCGGCGATTGTCGGCAGCTTGTGGTGTGCGCCCCACGCACGAGCAGCCCGGGAGATCGCCGCGTTGGCGATCGGGTCGGACGAGCCTGCACCGGCAAGCACGAGTGCGTCGAGCTCACGTACACGGTTCTTGGACAGTGCCTCGCGCAGTCGCTTGTCGAGCACGTTGAAGAACGCCGACTCCATGCCGAGCACACGGGTCGCGTGGACCTGGATGCCGTCGTGACGCTTGACCGCGGCCTCGATCACAGCGGGTACGTCGACCCGTGCGTGGTAGGCCTCGCTCAGCAGTAGCGGTACGACGACGATCTCCTGGTGCCCTTCGGCGACCAGACGGTCAACGGCCTGGTCGAAGCTGGGCTCGGCGAGGTCGAGGAACGCAGGCTCTACCCGGAGGTCGGGACGCATGCATGCGACCAGCTCCGTGAGGGCGTTGATGGTTGCGGCAGAACGCGGGTCGCGGCTGCCATGCGCAAGAGCAATGAGTGCTGGTGCGGTCATGATGTGTGCCTCCTTCCGGGTGATGCGATGGTTGTAGTGGGTACTGCGGGTGTTGCGGGGTTTGCGAGCTGGCCGATGAAGTTGAGCTTGAATGCCCTCAGACAGGAGCGACATTCCCACTCGCCGTGCTGTTCGCCGTGGGGACGAAGGTCCTCGTCGGCGCAGTACGGGCAATGAAATGGTGGAACCGCTCTAGCCGACATGAGCCACCGCCTTGCGACTCGTGTTCGCGAACGCTCGCATAGGCCAACTCCGAGTCCTGTTGCGTTGCAGGTTCAACGGAGGACCTCCTCGTCGACACGAGCGACCCAGCGGGCGAACGACTCAGAGTCGTCTCGCTGCTCGAGGTACGTACGAGACAGCTTCTCGACGTACTCGGGGAGGTGGTCGGCGGTGACCTTGTGTGCGCGGAGCTTGCGACCGAAGCCGGCCTCAAGCCCTAGCGCGCCACCGAGGTGAACCTGGAAGCCCTCGACCTGCTCGCCGTGCTCGTCCATGACGAGCATGCCCTTGAGGCCGATGTCGGCCGTCTGGATGCGCGCGCAAGAGTTGGGGCAGCCGTTGACGTTGACCGTGATCGGGGTGTCGAGCTCGGGGACGCGCTGCTCGAGCTCGTCGATCAGTGTGGCGGCGCGCTGCTTGGTCTCAACGATGGCGAGCTTGCAGTACTCGATGCCGGTGCAGGCCATCGTGTTGCGGCGCCACTGCGAAGGGCGAGCGTGCAGGCCGATCTCGGCGAGTGCGCTGACCAGCGACTCGACCTTGTCCTCTTCGACATCGAGCACGACGAGCTTCTGCATCGGTGTCGTACGTACGCGGTCACTGCCGTGAGCCTCGACGATGTCGGCAACCTGCTTGAGCAGCGTTCCGGAGATACGGCCCACCGTGGCGGCTGCGCCGACGTAGAACTTGCCGTCCGTCTGCGGGAAGACACCAACGTGGTCGACAGGTGTCTCAGGCGCAACAGGAGCTTCGAGATCGATGAGCTTGCGGCCGAGGTACTCGGTCTCGAGGACTTCGCGGAACTTCTCGATGCCCCAGTCGGCGATGAGGAACTTCAGGCGCGCGCGGGTGCGCAGTCGGCGGTAGCCGTAGTCACGGAAGATGCTGACGACGCCCTTCCAGACCTCGGGCACCTCGTCGAGCGGCACCCAGACGCCGACGCGCTGAGCGAGCATCGGGTTGGTCGAGAGTCCGCCGCCGACCCAGAGGTCGAGTCCGGGACCGCGCTCGGGATGCACTGCGCCGGTGAACGCGATGTCGTTGATCTGCGGGACGACGTCGTGGCCGGGGTGACCGCTGATCGCAGACTTGAACTTGCGCGGCAGGTTGGAGAACTCGCGATCGCCGATGAACTGGCTCTCAATCGCTTCGATCGCTGACGTGGCGTCGATGATCTCGTCGGCGGAGATGCCAGCGACGGGGGAACCGAGGATGACGCGAGGGCAGTCGCCGCACGCTTCCTGGGTCGACAGTCCGACAGCTTCGAGGCGGTTCCAGATCGTGGGCACGTCGCGTACGTCGATCCAGTGGTACTGGACGTTCTGACGATCGGTGAGGTCGGCAGTGTCGCGACCGAACTCGGTCGAGATGTCGGCGACGGTACGCAGCTGCTCGAGGTTGAGCTGGCCGCCGTCGATGCGTACTCGCATCATGAAGTACTCAGCGTCGAGCTCTTCGGGCTCGAGCGTTGCGGTCTTGCCGCCGTCGATGCCAACCTTCCGCTGCGTGTAGAGGCCCCACCAGCGGAAGCGACCGCGCAGGTCCCCGCCGTCGATAGAGGAGAAGCCGCGGTGCGCGTAGATGTTCTCGATGCGGGCGCGGACGTTGAGCGGGTTGTCGTCTTTCTTGGACTGCTCGTTGGCATTCAGCGGCTCGCGGTAGCCCAGCGCCCACTGGCCCTCGCCGCGCTTGGGGCGCGGTCGACGGGCAGCGGTGTCGGTACCGGGTGCTGGTGCCATGAAATTCCCTAGAACAGGGGCAGGCGGCGTGGCGTGAGGCCTAGTCGCCGCGCGCCATCAAAAAGAAAGAGGTGGGCGCGTTGTCAGCGACACATCATGTTGCGGGCACGACCGAGGTCCACGTGGATACGTCCCACGAGCCAGAGAGTCTGTGCCGAAAGCATGCGTTGAGTCTGCGGGACTGGACACCCGTACGACAAGCATTTGTCCCATGATGTGGGATGCCTGTCCACAATCTGAAACAAGCAGGTGCTTGCCCCGTGTGGAGAGGGTCAACGTGTGGGCTGAGTCACTCTTGCGGAACGAGCAGCGAAACCGCGTATGCGCCGACTGCTGACGCCGCAAGCACCACTCCGGCAGCCACCAAAGCAACGTCCCACGGGACCAGACCAGCGGTGGCCAGGCCGATCACGGCGGCTGGTTGGAACGCGGCGATCAGGCCGAGCGGGAGCACTGCGCCGCCGACAATTGCAGGCACGGCACTGAGTGCCTCATTGCCGCCACCGTCAATGCTGAGCGTCGTCCACGCGCCGAGCAGGCCGACCAGCGTCGCTCCGACGGCCGTGACGACCAGGCCGGGCTGCGTGAACACGAGCGTGTCGCCGAAACGATCTTCAAGCGCCAGCGCCACGAAGCCGCCGATCACGGCGCCGACCGTGTGCGCGGCGAGCGCCGGCAGCAGCGTCCCCCAAGGCCGACGGCCGACCACGGCGAGAGTGACGGCAGATGCAGGATTGGCCAGATCTAGAGTGCCGCGCTCCTCGGTCGAGTGCAGCTGGGCGTACCAGGTGAACAGCACCGCGACCGCTGCGACAGCAGCGACGGCGAGAGTGGCATCGGCGGCACGCAGCGCCATGGCAGCGGTGAGTGTGAGGAGCGCTGAGAACAACGCTCCGAGGATCGGCTTGCCCATTAGTTCTCCAGGTGAGGTGTGGTGCGGGCAACGATGCCAGCGAGATCGAGACCGCGGGGGAGCGTGCCGAACGTACCGCCCCAGTCGCCCGCGAGACGGGAGGCGCAGAACGCGTCGGCAACGCTCGGGTCGCCGTGCTTGATCAGGACGGCAGCCTGCAGGCAGGTCGCCATGCTGGCGGCGATGCGACGTGCCCGGACCTCGACATCAGTCAGATCGGCGAGCTCGGTGAGTACGCCGTCTACGGCGGTGTCGAGTCGTGCGTCCTCACCGCGTACCTCGGCCATCTCGGTGATCCATGCGTCGAGCGACTCCGGCTCGCGACCGAGGGCACGGAGTACGTCGAGCGCGTTGACGTTGCCGCTGCCTTCCCAGATCGAGTTGAGAGGCGACTCGCGGAACATCAGTGGCATTCCGGACTCTTCGACGTAGCCGTTGCCGCCCAGACACTCGAGCGCCTCGGCGACCATCATCGGCGTGCGCTTGCAGACCCAGAACTTCTCGAGCGCGAGACCGATGCGGCGCAGTGCTTGCTCATGCGGGTCGTTGGGCTTGTCGACGGCTGATGCGAGACGGATCGCGACGAACGTCGCGGCTTCGGTCTCGACCGCGAGATCGGCGAGGACGTTCGTCATCGCCGGCTGGTCCGCGAGCGTCGCGCCGAAGGCCGAACGGTGCGAGGTGTGCCATGCAGCTTCGGCAAGCGCCTTGCGCATGAGGCTGGCCGAGCCGAGCACGCAGTCCATACGGGTGGCCGAGACCATCTCGATGATCGTGCGGATACCGCGGCCTTCATCACCGAGGCGAGTCGCGTACGTGTCGTTGAACTCGAGCTCGCTCGAGGCGTTGGAGCGGTTGCCGAGCTTGTCCTTGAGCCGCACGATCGACAGCGAGTTGCGGGTGCCGTCGGGGCGTACGCGCGGCACCACGAAACAGGTGACGCCCTCGGGTGCCTGAGCCAGCACGAGGAACATGTCGTTCATCGGCGCCGAGGTGAACCACTTGTGACCGGTCAGCAGGTATTCGCCGTGTGTCTCGGTCGGGCGGGCCACCGTCGTGTTGCTGCGGAGATCTGAGCCGCCCTGCTTCTCGGTCATGCCCATGCCGGCTAGGAGGCCGGCCTTCTCCTCAGGAGGGCGGAGGCCGAAGTCGTAGGTACGCGACGCGAGCCCGGTGATCCACTGCTTGGCGAGCGCGTCGTCGGCGCGAAGTGCAGGCACGACGGCGTACGTCATCGTGATCGGACACATGTGGCCGCCTTCGGCCTGGCCCCACGTGAAGAATCCGGCGGCGCGCTTGAGGTGTGCGACGGGACTGTGTGAAGTCCACGGCTCCGCGGTGAGGCCGAAGCCCACGCCCTGCGTCATCAGCCAGTGCCACGACGGGTGGAACTCGACCTCGTCGATGCGGTTGCCGTAGCGGTCACTCGTACGAAGCTTCGGCTCGTTCTCGTTGGACAGGTGCCAGTGCTCACGCGCCTCCGCAGAGCCCGACAGCGAGCCCATCGGGGTTATCGCCTCGACGATCTCGTCGGTGTGCTGACCGCCGTAGGCGCGTACGGCATCCATCAGGGCGTTGTCGCTGGTCGCGACGTTGTATCCAACTAGTGGAGTCGCCTGGTTCTCGGGTGCACGTTGCAGGGGATCCATGTCGCTACGGTAGAGCCATGGCGGTGGAACCGGTAGACCGACCGGGCAGCGCTGGATCGATACCGCTGCTCGTCAAACAGCTGATCGCCCGCACCGTCAGCAGCTGCTTTCGCTACCGTGTGACGGGCCTTGCGGCCGAGGCCGCGTTCTTTGCAATCCTCTCGCTGCCGCCCTTGGTGTTCGGCCTCGCGGGCTCGATCGGCTTCATCGCCGAGCGCTTCGATGTGGACCAGGTCGACGTGCTCAAGGACCGGATCCTCGACCTCTCCTCGCAGGCGCTGACGCCCGACACGGTTGAGGAAGTCATCGCGCCGACCCTCAACGACGTGCTCGGAAGCGGACGTATCGACGTGATCTCGATCGGCTTCGTGCTCGCCCTGTGGTCGGGGTCGCGTGCCCTCAACGTCTTCATCGACACCATCACGATCCTCTACGGCCACGCTGGCAAGCGCGGGATCGTCAAGACGCGCGCGCTGTCATTCGGGCTCTACGTCGTGGCCCTCATGGTCGGCATCGTTCTTGTACCGCTGGTGCTCGCCGGTCCGTCAGTCGCCGCCGACGTGATGCCGGATGGATTCCGGTTCCTCAAGCACCTCTATTGGCCAGCGGTGCTGGTGCTGTCGATCCTGTTCCTGACGACGCTCTATCACCTGGCCGTACCCGTACGTCGCAAGTGGATGGTCGGGATGCCCGGAGCCGTGTTCACCCTGACGCTGTGGATCTTCGGCAGCTACTTCGTACGGTGGGCGCTCGGGTTCTCATCCGGCGGCACGTCTATCTACGGACCGCTCGCCGCACCGATCGCCGTACTGCTCTGGTTGTACGTGTTGTCGATCGCCGTGCTGATCGGCGCTGCGATCAACGCGGCGGTCGAGCAGATGCGCACCGAGCGCGCATCGTAGGGTTCTCCGCATGAGGAAGTCAGCGACCAATGTCGCGTTCGTGGTTGCCACGCTGTTGATGGTCGCGGGTGCGATCGTGTGGTTCAAGGACTCCATGGACGAGAAGACGAAGCCCGAGTCCAAGGAGACCGTCCAGCCTGTCATTCTGATGTCCACCGACGGTGTCGAGGACAACATCGAGCGTCGTCTGGCTGCGCGTGAGGGCCGTCAGATCGTCGCCAAGTGCCCCAAGAAGGTAGATCAGGCGATCGGTACGAAGTTCGAGTGCGACGTGTTCTTCCCGTATCGCGATGATGCAATCGCCACCGCGCACGTGGAGATCGACGGTCCGAACGGTGAGTTCAGCTGGAAGTCCGAGGCGAAGGTCAAGAGCGAAGACGCGGTCTAGAGCGCTGCCTTGATGGCTTGGTAGCCGAGCACGCCGGGCACGACAATCCAGATCGCGAGCAACAGCAGCGACGCGATCACCGCAAACATCTTGGCCTGGTCCTTGGGCGGGTCACCGGCGTCGCCGATGACTTCGTAGAGAGCCTTGAACGATCCGTCGAGGGCAATACGGGCGCGGCTGCGGGCGATGCCGGCGGCCTTGAGCACGCACCAGAACAGGCCGAGGCCGATGATCAGAAATCCGGCGGCGAAGCCGAAGCGTCCCAGGTCGGTCGTCAGGCTCCGGCCGATGAATGACGCTGTTCCGGAGATCGCGGCACCACCGACGAGGAATGCCGGCAGTGGCAGGCTCGACTTGTTGAGGTCGGGGGTGATGGCATCGACCTGGATCCTGGCAGTGGCCAGTAGTTGGTAGTCGTCGGAGCCGACCGGGCTGTTGGCCTCCCGGAGTGCGTACAGCTGACGCAACTGCTTGACGAGTCGCTTCTGGTGGCTGCGCGCGATGAACGTGATGAACAGCTGCACGATGCGCTCCGCGACGGGCTTGATCAGCGACGGGACCTTGTTGAGCGCAGACGGCGGTCGCGAACCGTTGCGGTCGAACACCTCGAGTGCACGCATCGCCTGACGATGGGCCTCGTCGAATCGCTCGGTGTGATGGAGGGGTTCCTTGCTGCTGAGCTCCTTGAGCATCGTGTCCTCGATGACACCGCTGCTGCCGAAGGCTTCAAGGAGCTGGTTGGTCTGCGATTCGTCGCTATGACCGCGAAGGAGCTGAAGGGACTCGAGACGTTCTCCGAGCTGGTCGATGAGCAAGCCGT
Source organism: Propionibacteriales bacterium (assembly GCA_038256885.1). GTDB lineage: Bacteria > Actinomycetota > Actinomycetes > Propionibacteriales > Nocardioidaceae > Aeromicrobium. The sequence goes on along the minus strand of JBBSJW010000024.1, from coordinate 29,081 downwards.
CTGGCTCGATCTCCGGGACGGCCACGGGCTTGGCCGCCTTGGCCACGCCTTTTGTCGGCTTGGTGGAGTCGTCAATGGTCATAACCGAAGGCTAGAACTCGTGATCACACTGTGTCAGGCGAACGCGCGAGCCGGAACAATTGAACTCTTGCATCGCGTACTTTGCAGGCATGGACATCGCTGCCCTTCTCGCCGGGAGTATCCGCTTCGCGTCCGGAATGCAATTCCTCGTCGACCCGCTGCGCGCCAACCGTATGTGGGGCGAGACGGAGCCGCCTGAACACCCGAGCCACTTCCTGCTCCTGCACTCAATGGGCTACCGCGACGCCCTCATCGGCGGCTTGCTTGCTTCGGCAGCCTTGCGCGGCCGCGATACCCGCGGATGGTTCCTCGCCTCCGGCGGCGCTGATGCCGCCGACTTCATCGGTGGACTCAAGCGGCATTCCGAGTTGTCGACGTCTCAGAAGGCGATCGGCATGGGCGGCGCGATCGTCGGGATCGGAGTCGGGCTCTGGGGCTCGACCCGCCGCCGTCCGGCCTAGCTCGCTCGGTTCACCCATTCTCTGGCGGGACGTGCGACACAGGACGACACTGGCGAGAAGCCGAAGGAGCCCACATGACTGACACAGATTCCATCCTTGGAGCAGGCCGGTACGTCACAGACGGCGGCCTTGAGACAGACCTGCTGTTCAATCGTGGGTTCGAGCTTCCGGAGTTCGCGGCGTTCCCACTGATAGAGACCGACGATGGTGCCTCCGCTCTGGAGTCGTACTACGACGAGTTTGCGGAGATAGCACTCAGCGCCGGCGCCGGGCTCGTACTCGAGACACCCACTTGGCGCGCCAACCCGGACTGGGCGTCGCAGGTTGGCTATGACGGCGAGGAAATGGACCGCGCGAACCGCGCCGCCGTGCACCTGATGCAGCGTGTCAAGGCTCGCAACGCCGTCGGATCCACCCTGATCGCCGGCGTGGTGGGACCTCGAGGGGACGGGTATGTCTCCGACGGGCGCTCGGACCGTGACGAGGCAGCGGAGTACCACTCTCAGCAGATCCAGTCGTTTGCTGACGAGGGTGTGGACTTCGTGCATGCCATGACCATCACCGGCGCTGCAGAGGCGGTAGGCATTGTGAAGGCCTGTCGAGCATCGGGTGTGCCCGTGGCAATCTCGTTCACTGTCGAGACCGACGGACGACTCCCGGACGGTTCGACGCTGCGTGAAGCCATCGAGCTGGTCGACTCGGAAGCAGCTCCGGATTGGTTCGGCGTCAATTGCGCGCACCCGACCCACATCGTCGAAGCATTCGACGGCGGAGATTGGCAGTCGCGAATCGCCGAGCTACGTCCGAATGCGTCAACCCTCACGCACGAGGAACTGGACGCGATGGAGGTGCTGGACACGGGTGACGTGGGACTGCTGACGTCTTCGCTGGATGCCCTTCGCCCGCATCTGCCGAAGCTCGCGATTGTCGGCGGCTGCTGCGGAACGGATTCGAGCCATGTCGCGGCTCTCTGGGGAATCAAGACCTGACGCTCAAAGGACAGGGCATAGTTCCGTCGGCCGATGTTGGAAGGTGTTCGTTTCAGTTCGTCACATGACTTACCGGATCGAACGAGGTCTCGTCCTCGTTGCGTTGAGGCCTGTGAGACTCAGACGGCAGTGACCGCATCCCAGGTCCACGACGCCTGATCCGAGACATGCGTGCTCCGAGTCTCGTGGGCTGACCGGCTGCGCTGCGGACGACTAGGGTGGCCTCTGTGAGAGCTGCCCCGTACGCGACCACAGCCTTGGGGACCTTCGATGCCTGCGCTCGGGCGATCGCATTCGGCCTGGACCCAAGCCGAGGCCCAGGCATCGCCGCGATCGTCGGCGCGCGAGCTACCGCACGGCAGACTTGCTCATCGGAGCCATTTCCGTGACGCCCGCCCCTACCTCCAGAGGGCCGGGCGCATTGATCCGGGCCTTGGACCAGGCGCCGGCGTATGAATTCGGTGTGGAGCTCACCGAGCACCTAGCCGTCGACGTCGGGGCTTACAGCTGCACCCTCTTCCTGGCGGACTACTCCGAGGAGACTCTCGAACCGGTGTCCGGCCCTGACGTGCGGGAAAAGCATTCGAGCCAACGTTCCTCACCAACGGTCACCGGCTCAGAGGCAGGTCAGGCATTTCGAGAGCAACGCATGATCAAGGTCGTCGTTCCTGACGTGCCCGAGACCACGGTGTACGTGCCTGTGACTGTGAGGTCTGAGCGCCTCGGGGTGCTCGAGGTCCGCGTGCCGAGGATCGACGATCAAATCCTGACCGCCCTGGACGACACAGGCCGGATCGCCGCGTACGCGCTGGCGGCGGCACGCCGCTACACCGACAGATTCGAGCGGATCCGCCGACGCCGCGACCTCCTCCTCGCGGCAGAGATCCAGTGGGAACTCCTCCCCGTGCTGGCCTATGAAACCCCTCAGTTCGCCGTGGCGGGCAACCTGGAACCGGCCTACGAGATAGCAGGCGACACGTTCGACTACGCAGTATCCGAGGGTCGACTCACCATCAGCATTACTGACGCCATGGGCCATGGCCTGCGGGCGGCCCTCATGGGCAGCCTCGCCGTCATCACCATGCGCAACAAACGCAGGGCCGGCCACGGCATCGTTGAGCAGGCCCGCGAAGCCTCAGCGCAGCTCGAGCAGCAGTTCGGGGCCGACACCTACGTCACCGGCCTGCTTATCGAGCTTGACCCGCGCACTGGCATCGGCACCATCATCAATGCCGGGCACCATCCACCGGTACGAATGCGCGGCGGCGAGACTCGTACACTCGACATCCCTCCAGACACACCATTGGGCATGTTCGCCGAGACTCACTACGATCTTCACCGACTTTCCGTGGCTCCGGGCGACCGACTGCTGCTCCACAGCGACGGCATCACTGAAGCTCGCAACCAAGACGGAGAGCCCTTCGGCTCAGAACGCCTTGCCGAGCAGCTCCAGCAACACCGCACCCAGACTCCCGCCGAATTCGTCCGCCGGCTCACCACCGAGGTCAAGCGCTACAGCGGAGCGGAGCTCCACGACGACGCGACCGTGGTTTGCCTCGACTGGCACGGCAACGAGATCTAAGGCGACGATGCTGCAGTCAGTTGCAGATCGCCAGCGCGCCTCGACTTAGCACGTAGATCGTACGAGAGGTCTCCTTGACGAAGAAACTCCCTGCAATAGCAGGGAGTTTCGTAGTGGGCGATACTGGGTTTGAACCAGTGACCTCTTCCGTGTCAGGGAAGCGCGCTACCGCTGCGCCAATCGCCCGTGCTTGTTCAGTTTTGGGTGAAACTTTCGAGGTGGGTACGGGATTTGAACCCGTGTACACGGATTTGCAGTCCGTTGCCTCGCCTCTCGGCCAACCCACCGCTGGATGGGTATGGAGACCCGCTCCGAGCGGACAACGAGATTCGAACTCGCGACCCTCACCTTGGCAAGGTGATGCTCTACCACTGAGCTATGTCCGCACTGCCCCACAGAACTTCTTTCAAACTGAGGCGACCCCAGACTTTAGCGGATGAGCGGGGGCGAACCCAAACCGGGTTCGCTAGTTTTGAAGCATGAAGACATGGTTGAACGGCCAGTTGCTGGGATCCCCGGACGAACCATCCATCAGCGCTCTCGATCACGGGATGATTGTGGGCGATGGAGTCTTCGAAACGATCAAGATCGAGGCAGGTCGACCGTTCGCTTTGACGCGTCATCTGGACCGTCTCGTACGGTCCGCCGAGGGTCTCGGCATCGGCAGACCCGATATCGCCGCGATACGCGAAGGCATCCTCGCGACGATGGAAGGCCAGGAGCTGCCGTTCGGCCGCATACGCGTCACGGTGACCTCAGGGCTCGGCCCGCTGGGCTCGCCGCGCGGCTCGTCAGGACTCACGCAGATCGTCATCACGGAGCCGTGCGATCGCCCGCCCTCGGTCAGCAAGATCGCAACCGTTCCGTGGCCACGCAACGAGCGTGGCGCACTGGCTGGGCTCAAGACGATCTCGTACGCGGAGAACGCGCTGATGGTCGAGTACGCACTCGCGAGGGGTGCCTCCGAGGCCGTCATGCCCAACACCGCAGGTCAGCTATGCGAGGGCACCGGGTCGAACATCATGTACGTCGTCGGCGGCCAGCTCGTCACGCCGACGCTCGAGGCGGGCCCGCTTGCCGGCGTCACCCGGGCTCTGGTGCTCGAATGGTGCTCCGGTGAGCTTGATGTCGTTGAGCGCGATGCTCCGATCGAGGTGTTGCAAGAGGCCGACGAGGTGATCCTGGTGGGTACAACGCGAGACGTACAGGCGATCTCGCACGTCGATGATCGCGAGCTCCCGGCCCCAGGTCCAATCACGCTCAAGGTTCAGGAGATATGGGCCCGCGAGAGCACGAAGACGACCGATCCCTGAGCGAACGACTCGCTCGGTCCGATCCTGCAAAATCTCTCTCTAGGCGCCGTGGAGTGACCTATTGTCAGAGGCTGAGGGTCAATTCTGGGTGGTTCACAGGGGATTGGACATGACAGTCACTGATTCGGAAAGCGCGTCAGGCGAGGGATCCAGTCCTTCACGGTCATTCGGCGGGGTCGTCATGTCCTCCCTGCGCGAGACGAGGACGTCCATTGCCTCGGTCTTTCGAAATCCGGCATTGAGGCGCGTCCAGATTGCCCTCGCCGGATCGATGATCGGCGACTGGGCGTACGCGACAGCGGTCGCGGTGTGGGCCTATGGAGTCGGAGGAGTCACCGCAGTGGGCGTCTGGACGGGTATCCGGCTCGGGCTCATGGCCTTTACGGCACCGCTGGGGGCGACACTGGCAGACAGGGTCGCGCGTAAGAGGGTCATGGTCGCCGCCGACCTCGCCCGCGCGGGACTGATCGCGGCAGCAGTCGTGTGTCTGGTGCTCGAGACCCCGCCAGCTCCGATCTTCATCCTGGCGACCCTGACCTCGTTGATGGGCACCCCATTCCGGTGTGCGCAGCGAGCCCTGATGCCGTCGCTAGCCACGACTCCCGAGGAGCTGACCGCCTCGAACGGCACGTCAAGCACCATCGAGAGCCTGGCCTTTTTCATCGGCCCGGCGATCGGCGCATTGTTGATCGGCGCGACCAACGTCCAGACAGTTTTCGCGTTCAATGCCCTCACCTTCTTGTGGTCGACGACTGCCGTACTGGGCATCCGCGTTCCGGACAGGCCTGAAGACGGACCGACGGAAGACTCAGAGGACGCCGATGAGCCCGACAAGGAGAGCTTCCTGTCCGAGGTGACAGGCGGATTCCGCAGCATCGGGAGCGACCGGGACCTGGTGGTGGTGGCTTTGCTCGCCTCCGCCCAGACCGTCGTCGCCGGCGCATCTGCGGTGTTCCTCGTGGTCATGGCCGTGGACATACTTGGTACCGGCGCCCACGGCGTGGGCTATCTCGATTCGACGGTCGGCGTGGGCGCGATCGTCGGCGGAATGATCGCAATTGCGAGATCGACCAAGAATCGCCTTGCACAAGACCTCACAGTCGGAGTCGTGCTCTGGTCGCTGCCGCTCGTCTTGGTAACCGTGTGGCCGACGCCTGCAGCGGTGTTCGGCGCCGTGGTCCTGCTTGGTCTGGCAAACCCTCTGGTTGACGTCAGCTTCGACACGATCGTGCAGCGGGTTACGCCCGACGCGGTGCTAGGCCGGGTGTTCGGCGCTCTCGAGACCTGTCTGATCGGCTCGATGGCTCTTGGCGCATTCGTGATGCCGGTGTTCATCAACCTGTGGGGGCTGAGGACCGCACTGGGCATCCTGGGCATCGGCGTCGCGGCTCTCGCTCTGCCCTTCCTGCCGCGGATGCGGCACCTGGATGCCCGCTTGAGCGCACCTGCCGGGCTCGACCTGCTTCGGAGGATCTCGATCTTCACACCTCTCAGCTCGGCCGTCGTCGAGAGTCTGGCTCGCGACCTGATCAGGGTGCCAGTGGCTGCGGGCGAGGTCGTGGTGCGAGAGGGCGATGAGTCCGATCGCTTCTTCATCCTCGACTCGGGACTCGTCGAGGTGACCCAGGGCGGCGTGGTGCTTCGGCGAGAAGGTCCGGGCGAGTTCTTTGGCGAGATCGGCCTGCTCCGAGATGTGCCACGCACCGCGACAGTGACCGCAGTCGAGGACACCGTGCTCCAGAGTCTCAGCCGGGAGGCCTTCCTCGCCGCCGTAAATGGCGAACGGGATTCGTTCCTGGCGGCCGACGACATCGTCACTCGAAGGCTGACAGTCTGATGGCCGACATCACTTGCCTATCGTGCGGCACGAATCAGGTCGATGGTGCCCGCTTCTGCCACGAGTGTGGGTCGGCAGTTTCACCACCTGTGTGTGGCTCCTGCGGTGAGTCGATCGTCCCCGGCGCAAAATTCTGCAGCGCGTGCGGAGCCACCCAGACCGAGGTTCCTGCAGTGGCGAATGCCCCGGCCTATGCTCCGCCGTCCGCGGCGCGCCGCGTCACAAGCGTCCTGTTCGGCGACCTGGTCGGCTTCACGTCGCTGTCCGAGGCACGTGACCAGGAGGACGTACGGGAGCTGTTGTCTCGCTACTTCGAGGAGTCCAGCCTGATCGTCGGTCGCTACGGCGGAACCGTCGAGAAGTTCATCGGCGACGCGGTGATGGCCGTGTGGGGCGTACCGACCGCGCACGAGGATGACGCCGAGCGAGCCGTGAGAGCCGGACTCGAGCTGGTCAACAAGGTGGCGGCGATCGGTGAGGAGCTGGGGGTGCCCGAGCTCGCCATGCGCGTGGGCATCGTGACCGGTGAGGTGGCAGTGACCATCGGCGCCGATCACCAGGGAATGGTGGCCGGCGATGTCGTCAACACCGCATCGAGGGTCCAAACTGCCGCCGAACCAGGACAGGTCTGGGTGGATGAGACGACACGACTACTGACCACGTCGGCGATCACCTTCGTCGACGTCGGAAGTCATCAGATGAAGGGCAAAGCCGATCCGATGCCTTTGTGGTCGGTTCGGGCCGTCGTTGCGGCGATGCGTGGAGCCCAGCGCGCCGATGGACTCGAGGCCCCGCTGGTAGGTCGGGATCGTGAGCTTCGACTGTTCAAGGAGCTCTTCCATTCAGCCGACGAGACCAAGAAGGCGTTGCTGCTCGTCATCGACGGCGAACCTGGCGTCGGGAAGTCGCGGCTTGCCTGGGAGTTCGAGAAATATGTCGACGGTTTGTCCACCTCGGTCATGTGGCACAGCGGACGCTGTGTCGCGTACGGCGAAGGTGTGGCCTTCTTCGCTCTAGCCGAGGCGATTCGGGGACGTCTTGGAGCTGTGGGAGAGGACAGCAACGGCGATCCCAGCGCACTTCTTGAGTCCGGCCTCGATGCCTACGTGCCCGACACGGAGGAACGATCCTGGCTGCGCCCCAGGCTCGGCGTCCTGCTCGGCATCGGGTCCGTCGGCACCTTTCCTCGTGAGGACCTCTTCGCCGCGTGGACGACCTTCCTCGAGCGCACAGGACAGGGCGAAAATCCGGTCGTCCTCGTCATCGACGATGCCCAGCATGCCGATGAGGGGCTGTTGCTCTTCGTCGAGCATCTCTTGCTCGTCGCCTCGTTCCCGTGCTTCGTGGTCCTGCTGACCAGGCCTGGCCTGTTGGAGAGCCATCCGGCACTTGCGACGAACCGCAAGGCCACGGTCCTCCACCTTCCGGAACTAGACGACCGGGGCATCTCCGAGCTGCTCGGTGGTTTGGTGGCCGGTCTTCCCGATGACATCCGGGCCGCCCTGGTCGAACGATCCGAGGGGGTGCCGCTGTTCGCCGTGGAAACGGTCCGATCCCTGATCGACCGTGACCTGATCGTGCCCCGCGGCGGCCAGTATGTGCTGGCCGACCCGACGTCTCTCGACCTGGACTCCATTGGCGCTCCAGCCTCCCTACAGGCTTTGATCGCCGCGCGGCTCGACACACTGTCGGACGTCCAGAGAAGGGTCGTCAATCAGGCGAGCGTCTTGGGAGGTTCGTTCAAGCGGGACGCGATTGCTGGCCTCAGCCCCGACATATCAGACATCGACGACGTGTTGGGGAGCTTGGTGCGCCTGCAGATCCTGCGCCAAGAGGCGAGCAGGCAGAGTGCCGAACTCGGGCAGTTCAAGTTCGTTCAATCTGTCCTGCCGCAGGTCGCCTACGCAACCTTGTCGCGCCGAGACCGCAAGGCGAGTCATCTCGCCGTCATCGGTCAGTACGTAGCCGACGGCGCCCCCGGGGGCGATCTGGACCCGATTCTTGCTCAGCACTACCTCGACGCGATCGATGCAGTGCCGTCAGATCCCGATGTGGAAACACTCAAGCTCGCTGCCATCGATCATCTGGAGAAGGCTGCCAGTCGTGCCCAGTCGCTCGGATCGCCCAAGGAAGCGGCCGCTCACATGAGTGCTGCGCTTGCCCTCGCCGGCGACACCGAGAGTCGTGCCGGTCTCGAACGTGACCTTGCATTTGCCCTGATCGACACGGGGTCGTACGAGGAAGCCATCGACCACGCTGTCGAAGCAGCGAACGCGTTCGACGCTCGAGGGGATGCTGTCAACGCGGGACATGCTGTCGGCGCGCAGGCGCTCGCGCTCGGATACCTCGGCGACAACGCACAGTCACTGTCAGTAGCCGAACCCCGCTGGGAGGCGTTGTCTGGACGGGGAGATGCCGTCGTCGCTCAGCTGAAGCTCGCGAGGGCAATCTCGTCCGCGCGCTCGCGAATGGGTCTGGACAACAGGGAGATTCTCGAGGCAAGGATCAAGTTGGCTGAGACCCTGGATGACGCTGGCGAGCTGGCTGACTGTCTCACCGGACTGAGCATCCACTACGGGACAGTGGGCGCCATCTCGTTGGCCCGGGTTCTCCTTGAATCTGCAGCAGAGATGGCTCGGACCCATCACCAACCGAGCTCTCTCGCGCGGGCACTGCTCAATCTCACGGTGAGCAGGATGCTCGAGGATCTCGACAAGGCGGTCGAGATTGGGCACGAGGCGGTCTCGGTGGCTTCCGAAACTGGTGTGCCAATTTGGATTTCCTACGCCCAGATCAACCTTCTCATCGCACTCTGGACCAGTGGCAGATGGGCAGAGGCTGACGAGATGATCGGCGCCGTCGACTTGAGCCTGGAGGGCTCAGCGGTCCGGCCGACGCAAGCGATACTCGGCGCCATCAGCGAGGCCCGCGGCACACCTTGGACTTTGGAATGGCCCGAAGAAGGTTCGTACGTCAGCGATGACACTTCTGACCTTGCATGGAAGGCGTTGGCTGAGGCGATCGACGCAAGGCGGCGGGATGATCTCGAGTCCGCGGTGAGCCTGGGAGTGTACGCCAGCGTGAAGATGTACGAGATCTCCGGAACCTGGGACGACCTCTGTCACATGTGGCCCACCGCCGTAGAACTGGCGATCGACGCGGGCGACAACGCGGCGCTCGAGACTCTGATCGACCTCATTGACGGCGAGTCGACCCGGCCCGTCTCCGTGGGGGTGCGCATTCATCGCAAGCGGGTCGCAGGACTCCTGGCCATCCGCAACGGCGAACCCGCAGACGTCGTCGAGTCGGCGCTGCGCGAAGCCATCAGCGGGTTCGAGCAATGGGGCGCGATGCCGTACACGGCCAGAACCCAGACCGAACTGGGTGCCTGGCTTGTTGATCAGGGGCGCGCGGAGGAAGCTGCCCCGTTGCTCGACTCTGCCCGCATAGCGTTCGCCGAGCTCGGCGCCTCTGCGTGGTTGGAGGCACTCGAGCAGCAGTTGGCGCCGCTTTGACGTTCCCTCGACCACGAGCTTCCGGCGCCCGGTCCGATCACTCTCAAGGTGCAGGAGATCTGGGCTCGTGAGTCGGTCAAGAAGGTCGACCCCTAATCTGCTGACATGACTTCTGCCCTGCACCCGTGTGATCGGGTCGGCCTCGACTTCGTCGACTCCGCGCCCAACCGCTTTTCCAACACCGTCGAGCTGAACATCACCCCGGAGCAGCTCTTCGAGGTGCTGGCGGATGCTTCGTCGTGGCCGCGCTGGGCGAAGGTCATCACCAATGTCGAGTGGACCACGCCAGAACCACGCGGAGTCGGTACGACACGTCTCGTCACCATGCGCGGTGGGCTGCTCGGTTCGGAGGAGTTCCTCGGCTGGGACGAGCACACCATGATGGCGTTCCGCTTCAACGAGGCTTCCGAAAGGCGGATCAAGGCTTTTGCTGAGCGCTACGACATCGTCCCAACGGCCGCGGGCTGCCAGCTGACCTGGACGCTCGCGCTGGAGGTGACCGGGATCGCCCGTCACACCCTCGCGCTGAGCAAGGCCGTGCTGAACGCGACCTTCCGCCGCTTCCTCAAGAACCTTCGCGAGTACACGGACACTCGCTTCGCGGTCTAAGTCTGGTTGGTCGTCCGCTTTCGGCGGTGCAAGTCACGTACGTTAATCTTGCTGACGCACATCGGGGCGATTGGCGCAGTGGTAGCGCGCTTCGTTCACACCGAAGAGGTCACTGGTTCGAACCCAGTATCGCCCACTCAAAAACTCCCTGCTATTGCAGGGAGTTTTGTGTTCATCCTACATTTCGTGCGATGTATGTGCGATCTGGGTTCTCGGCATGAGCGTCCCGTTGCTTGCGGTACCGGCCAGTCGTCGGATGCGGCAGATAGCCTCGAAGGATTCATACGAACACAGCGGGTTGAAACAATTACGCTCTTCAATGGTCCAGAACTGCCGGGCGAGTCGTACGACAGACGCGCATCAGCATTGCGACTAGTCGCGCACTAGGGACGTCTGAACGCTGTGCGACGTTCTGGAATCACGCTGGATTCGGGAAATGCCTGCAAGCGCTGTGCGGTGAAGTATCACCGACTGACCCCGGTGCCCTGCAGAGTGCAACCGTCCTCTTAGACGGAGTCGTTTATCGTGAAACGAGCTGGCGGGTGTGAAGGTCTTCCTCGCGAGAAGACCGCGGCAGCTTCCACGAGCGTCGGCTCGACCCCTGCATGGATCGCGTCCGCTTCATTCCGGTCGCGACCGATGGCGGTAAGTCCGACGCGCCCGTCCACCGCGAGCCCGGAGAGCATGTGAAGGACGACCCCGGTGCGGGTCGACGGATCGAAGCCGAGACCGGCGTCCTCGATGGCGCGGATCGCAGCGGCCGGCAGCATGCCGAGCAAGTCGGGGTGTTGCAGGTTGTCGTCAGCCCGGTAGCACCGAGTGGTCCCATCATCAATGATCCACTGCCCCGTCGCCTCGTCGTACGACCCCGGCACCATGTGCCTCAGTACGGTGTAGGGGTGGGTGGTCCCACCGCGCCGTAGGTTGAGCTCGAGCGCCACGACGTCCCAGGCGCCTCGCCGTCGGACAGCGACAAAATCGACCGCGACCCTGCCGAGGACGCCGTTGCGCGCGAGCACGGTCCCAATGGATCTCGCATGCCTCGCCAGCGTCCCGGCGTACGCCGAGTCGGCGGGGAACCGGCAGCCCACGAACACCTGGCCATTCTCGCCGCCGAGAACCTGTTCGTGCGTGGACAGCACCCGCACGGAGCCCTCGGCACCGATGTCGATCTGGGCGCTGGGGCTGGTCACGAGGTCTCCGCGCATCAGCTCCTCGACGATCCCGCCCTGCGCAAGGTCCTGGACGAACCAGTCAGGGGCCCGGCGTAGAAATTCCGCTCCCAGCTCGGAAGCCGCGACCTGCTCCCCGTCGATGATCGTCGACAGGACCAGATTTCCGTCGCCGGCGCCGCTGTCGTCGTGCTTCACGACCACCGCGGCCAGATCCGTCCGGGTACGACGGATCGACTCTATTGCTGCGGCGAGCTCTCGTGCGTCATGGACATCCTCAGCGCCGATCGGCGTCGGCACCCCGGCTTCGTGGAGCAACCGGCGCCCGGCGCTCTTGAACCCAAGCGGCCAAAGGTGCGGAGGCGTCCCGTTCACCGGTACACCGAGGGCGTTCGCGAGCCGCACCTCATCATCGGTCACGTTCCACGCCTCGACGAGGGCCGGGCGGCCGTCCGTGTGTGATCGCACCTGCGCCACGAGATCCGGGCGGTCGAGCAGCTTCGCGGCCACACCACGGGCGCTCGCGTCAGGAACGACCACCACGTGCAACCGCTCCCTGAGGCGGTCCGGATCCTCAGGGAAGGCAATCCGCGCGTAGTAGCCGATGGCATCCTCTCCGGGATCGGCACTCGTGATCATCACCATGTCCGCGCCCGGGATGGTGCGCAGCATCAGCGCGGCAACCAGGAAGCGGTGCTCCAAAGGGGGGATGCGGTCCAGGTAATGCGACATGAAGGTCGGTGCCACGCTGAAGGACGGCAGAATTACCACGACGTGATCCATGTGGGAGCCGGCCGCGTTGGCGTGCCAAGCCGCGAGCAACTTCCCCTGTAGCGCAGCCAAGTCGTCCACAGGCTCACTTTAGAGCGCCCCATTGCGCGGCGCCATAACCCGAATGGACCCCGCGGACGAGCGCGACGCGTTCAGTCGATGGTGTAGGAAGCCTCGACGGCGGAGGGCTCACACTACCCCGCGGGGCGGCCCATTTCGCGGCCTCTGATTGGGGGCAGCTCGGTGACCTTGTCCGTCGCGCCACTGTCGACGACCAGTCGCACGATGCCGGGGTGGCCGGGAATCTTGGCGTACCGGTCGCTGGGATTGGTCAAGTCAAACAGCAGCTCGGCCTCCATCACATGTACCTCCCCGGTCCGCAGATCCCGTTGCACATATTCGGACTGGCCGAGACTGACCAGTTGGGGCGGTCTGAGCGCGGCGGCCTCAGCGGCCGGTCGCCCCGAAGAGGTCTGAGTAGCCAAAGGCTAGAACCACTCATCTCACCGCGGGTTCGGATCGACCTTCGCTGCTCTGAGCATCGTGATCGGCCACCACTTCCAAATCACCGGTGAGCCCTCGGCGTCCTCGTCCATGTAGGTGAGCAAGGCGAGCCGCTCGCCCGATTCCCAGATGATGCGGCACCCGCCGGCCCCTCTTACGCTGGCCGCAGATGCCTCGTCGGGCATGACCAGACCTGGCGGGGCATCGTCATGCTGAGCGAATCGAAGGTGAGGACACTGGACCATGGCGGCCTACGAGCACCACGAAGCCCTTCAGCTCATTGCCGACCACATCGACGTTGAGCTGGACGATCTGGAATTCATCGATCGCACCGCCACGTCGTGCACGTTCCGGCAGCTGAGTACGGGTGAGACCCACACAGCAGAGATCGGAGTAGGCCCTGAGGGGCCGGTCGTGTCGCTCAGCGATTGAGCCTTAGTGCGCGCCGCAGGCCATGACGAGCGCGATGATCCAGCCGATGACAGACCATCCCAGCAACAGGTTGAGCCATCCGATCGCGCCCGAGTTGGATTTGCCTCGCGTTGCGGCGATGGCCCACGGCAGCATGTAGCCGAGCGTGATGATCGCAATGATCCATGCCGTCAGTGCCTGGACGGGTTTTGCGCTCTTGGTGCTCATTCGTTCAGGCTAGTCCGCCTCAGGCATTCAGCTGGAGGCCTTGACCCGCTCGTACGTCGACGCGAACTCCTTCATGTCGCCGGCTTTGCCTTCGAGCTTGAACGTGCTGCCGTGTGAGCTGATCTCCATGACGCCGGCTGCACCCATGCGCTTGACCTCGAGGGAATCGATCTCGGCGAGCGGGACGCTGCTGAGGATCCCGGTGATCTCCTTGATCTGTCCCATCATGCTCACCTTGACCTGCATCGTGACGAGGCTCGTGGCGGTGACGGCAACTGCTCCGGGATTGCCGAGGACGATGCCGGCAGCCTTTGCACCCTCGGTCTGGTCTCCGACCTTCATGGCTCCGATGGCGCCGGTGATCACACCACCGCCGATGCTGGCTGTGGTCGCCCCTCGAGGCTTCGCGAACGTTGCTCCGAGGACGGGCTCGGCAATCTTTCCGACGGCCGCAGCAATGATCTGTTCCTGATGGTTCGACATGAAGACCTCCTTGTCGGGGCGCTGACCAGCGCATCGGCATTGTCCCACCCCTGGGAGACGCAGGAGATGTTCAGCGGCGACGGTCCCAGGGTGAGCGGCCATAGTCGATGACATTCGGATCGGCTCTGATCGGCGTGAGTTTTCGGCTGGCATCCACTCGGTGATGATGCGCTTGGGGTGGAGAGCTTCGTCGACGTACGCGACGAGTGCCTGATGCCGCTGACCCGCCTTTCGCCAGTCGAGAACGAGTCCTTGAGCGGGGAGTGCGGTCCACGGTTCGCGCCGGACGAGCACGAAGCGAACCCGCTTGAACGGCGGCCACGCATCGGCCTTCGGAGGGTTCGCGCTCACCCTCCAAAGAGTAGAACATATGTTCGATCAGCGGTGAAAGGTTGGATCTCGGAGGTCGGCGCGGAACTGCGAAGGCGTCTTGCCGAACCAACGACGGCACGAACGGTTGAGCGTGCTCTGCTCGGTATAGCCGAGAAGCCCAGCCACCTGACTCAGGTGTAAATCCGGCTGTGCCAGGTAGTGCGCCGCCTGATCCCGGCGGGCGCTCTCGATCAGATCCTGGCATCGCGCACCCTCATGTGCGAGGCGTCGCTGAAGTGTGCGCGGATGGAGGTTCAGTTGGTCCGCAATGGCATCGATCGAGCAGGTGCCCGTCGGCAGCAGGCGACGCGCGAGCTCGGATGTTCGCTCGGCCAAGGTGGCTGTTCCCATCGGGTACTGGGACTCGAGGAACATCTCAGCGATCCGCCGTGTCTCCGGATGTGCGCTGTCGATGGGGTGCGCAGCCAGATCTTCGGTGATTTCAAATCCGCACCACGTCTGCTCGAAGCTCACGGGGCATTCCAATGCCTTGGCATATGCGGCGTCAGATCCAAGCTGTTCGTGCAGGAACGAGACCGCAGTCGGGCCGGCCCCGCCGAGCAGCTGCAAGATCTGGACGACGATCGCCATGCTGATTTCGTAGGACTGTTTCAGGTCGTCAAGGGGCAACTCCATCACCTCATACTCGAACCGGAGATTCGAGCCGTGACCTGGAACGGCGACCAGTCGCAGGGCGGGTGAATGGGCGTAGAGGTAGCGGGCGATGGCAGCCAAGGCGTCCTGAAGTGTCGGATTGTTGCGCGCGATCACTGCAACGGGGCCGAGCATGTCGAGCCCCTGCCAGTTCGACAGCTGCAGCCCGAAGTCGGGGCAGTGCAGTTCAGCAGAGGTTGTCTCGAGCAGGCGTACGTATCCGTCGACAGGTACGAAACCCTCAGGCTGGCTCTCGACTCCGGGCTGGATCTGGAAGCGCTCGCGTAAGACCGCTGGATCACCGCCGAGCTGCGTGACCAGGTCGTCGTAGCCCCACAGTGCGGTGGCGCGGAGCAGGCTGCCCATCTCGGAACCCCTGTCGTGAAATGACAAAAGTATGTCGCAGTGAGTCAAGACCAGCGAGGTCCGACGCGCGCACTCTGCATATAGGTGTCCTGCAATTGCAGGCCGAGAGAACCCGAGGAAGTCATGAACGCACAGCACTTCGACACTCTGATCATCGGCGCCGGATTGTCCGGCATCGGCACGGCCTGCCAAATCCAGGACGAATTCCCCGATCGCAACATCGCGATCCTCGAGCGCCGTGAACGGCTTGGTGGGACGTGGGACCTGTTCCGCTATCCCGGAGTGCGGTCGGACTCCGACATGCTCACCTTCGGCTACAAGTTCCGGCCCTGGCACGACCTGAAGGTCCTGGCCGACGGAGCAGCAATCCGTGACTACATCGCCGACACGGCAGTCGAGTACGGCGTTGAGCAGAAGATCCACTACGGCTTGAAGACCACCAAGGCCGAGTTCTCGAACGCCGACGCACGATGGACTGTCACGGCGGTGCATGAGACGAGTGGCGAGACGCGTACGTACACGGCCGACTTCCTAATCAGCTGCACCGGCTACTACAACTACGACGCCGGCCACCTCCCGACCTTCCCGGGCATCGATTCGTTCAAGGGCCAGACCGTCCACCCGCAGTTTTGGCCAGAGGATCTCGACTACACCGGCAAGAAGGTCGTGGTCATCGGCAGCGGCGCAACGGCCGTGACACTGGTGCCGTCCATGGCTGACAAGGCCGAGCACGTGACGATGCTGCAACGCTCGCCGTCGTACATCTTCGCGCTGCCGGCGTTCGACAAGATCTCGCAGGCGCTGTGCCGATTCCTCCCGAATGACTGGGTGTTCGAGCTCGGTCGCAAGCGCAACATCCTGATCCAGCGCTGGATGTACAACTCGTGCCGCCGCTGGCCCAAGCAGACCCGCCGATTCCTGCTCTCGCAGGTACGACGCAAGGTCGGCCCGTCGGTCGACATGCGTCACTTCACGCCGAGCTACATGCCTTGGGATGAGCGCTTGTGCGCAGTGCCGGATGGCGACCTTTTCAAGACGCTCGCAGCGGGCGACGCCTCGATCGTGACGGATCACATCGAGACGTTCACCGATGACGGCATCATCCTGAAGTCGGGCGAAAAGCTCGGGGCCGACATCGTCGTCACGGCCACCGGCCTCGACGTCCAGATGCTGGGTGGGATGAAGCTCTTCGTCGACGGCACGCCTCGCGAGCTGCACGACCAGCTGACGTACAAGAGCGTGCTGATCGAAGGCGTGCCCAACCTGGCGTGGATCTTCGGCTATACCAACGCGCCGTGGACGCTGAAGTCCGACATCGCTGGCAAGTACCTGTGCCGCTTGTTCAAGCACATGGACGACAACGGTCTGGCGATCGCCACCCCGTACGACGCGAACGACTCCGCGCTTGACGACGGCATGCTCGACTCCTTGCAGTCGGGCTACGTGCAGCGTGCCAAGGAGACGCTTCCGCGTCAGGGCACGACTGAGCCGTGGAAGGTGCTCATGAACTACGGGCGTGACTCGGAGCTCCTGCTGAAGGATCCGGTCGACGACGCTGCGATGCAGTTCCAGGTTGCCGGTGCGCTCGAAGAGGTGTCGGTCGCATGACGACACGACACGACTTCTCGTTCGAGAGCAACGGCGTCACCTGCCGAGCCTGGCGCTACACGGCGACCGACAATGCCCTCGAGACCGCGAGCGGCCGTCCGTGCGTCGTGATGGCTCACGGATTTGGCGGCACCCGCGACACGGGGCTTGCCGGGTACGCCGAGGGGTTCGCCGAGGCAGGCCTGGACGTGCTGCTGTTCGACTACCGCGGTTTCGGTGATTCGGACGGGTCGACACGTCAGCGGGTCTCGTACCGGCGTCAGCGAAGTGACTATCGGGCTGCGATCTCAGCGGCGCGCGCGATCGACGGCGTCGATCCCGAGCGCATCATTCTCTGGGGCACGTCCTACTCGGGTGGCCACGTCATTCCGGTTGCTGGCTCGGACGGTCGTATCGCAGCAGTGATCTCGATGACGCCCGCGGTCGACGGGGCAGCCGCGTTGCTGGCCATCGCTAGGCACAGCGGTTTGCGTCGTCTTGCCGTCCTCACCGCGCACGGACTCAAGGACGTCGCTCGCATCGTCACTCGCCGCGACCCTCATCATCTTGCCGTGGTCGGCGAACCCGGAT
This sequence comes from Propionibacteriales bacterium, assembly GCA_038256885.1. Taxonomy (GTDB): domain Bacteria; phylum Actinomycetota; class Actinomycetes; order Propionibacteriales; family Nocardioidaceae; genus Aeromicrobium. The sequence continues at coordinate 11,555 of JBBSJW010000024.1, read as the reverse complement.
CTGCTGCGGTGATCACCTCGCCCGGCGCACTCGACGGCTACCTGGCGCTGGCAGGTCCCACCTGGCGCAACGAAGTGTGTGCACGCACGGCGCTCGAAGTGGTTTTCAACCGGCCGGTCCGGTTCGCCACGCGCCTGCGGGTGCCGATCCTCGTCCAGATCGGCGAGAACGACTCGGTCGCTCCGCCGACGGCGGCGTCCCGGGCAGCCGCCAAGGCCGGAAAGTTCGCCCACACCCTGACGTACCCGATCGATCACTTCGATGTGTACGACGGCCAGTGGCAGAAGCAGGCCCTGACCGACCAGCTTGATTTCCTCCTCCAATCTCCACGCGTGACAGGTCACGTCCCACAGAAAGCGATGAACTCATGAGCAGCTTCTCCGTTCAAGGCAAGGTCGCGCTGGTCACCGGCGGAGCACGCGGTATCGGCTATGAGACCGCACGACAGCTCCACGAACGCGGCGCCTCGGTCGCGCTGGTGGACCTCGACCCCCGAGAGACCAGCGCATCAGCGGCTCGACTCGGAGACGACGTGATCGCCCTCTCCGCCGATGTCACCGATCCCGCAGCCATGTCAGCCGTGGTCAACGAGATCGTCGAAAGGTTCGGCCGACTGGATGTGTTGGTTGCCAACGCCGGCATCGCCCCTCAGCCGAACACCACGCACGGGATGAGCTCGGACGAGTTCGAGCGCGTGCTCGAGGTCAACACCCTCGGTGTCTATCGCACTGTGAAGCCTGCGCTGCCGCACATCATCGCCAACGGCGGACACGTCGTGGTTGTCGCCTCGGTCTACGCCTTCGTCAACGGCGTCCTATTGGCTCCGTACGCAATGTCAAAGGCTGCGGTCGAGCAGTTCGGCCGGGCTCTGCGCGGCGAGCTGGCACAGCACGGCGCCTCAGCCAGTGTCGCGTACTTCGGATTCATCGACACCGCGATGGTGCGTGAAGGGTTCGCCAGCGCGATCGCGCAGCGCTTTGAGGCGACGTTCCCGGGATTCCTGCGCAAGCGTCTTCAGCCCTCGGCTGCTGGGGAGGCCATCGCGAACGGCATCGAGCGCCGGGCACCTCGGATCATCGCTCCGAAGCGGTGGAGCACCTACTCGGTCCTTCGTGGATTGCTCAACCCCGGCCTCGATCGCCGGACCGAGGGCAACAAGAAGATCCAGGGCGTTCTTCGGGACGCCGAAGCCCAGCAGGACCGTCTCCTGGCGGAGGTCGGCCGATGAGCACGCCGCAGCTGATGATCGCGACCATGCTTCTGCCCGTCTGGATCCCGCTGATCGGAGCAACTTGCGGGGCCGTGAGCGATCGCGTAAAGCGCGAGTCATAACTCTCGTCCTCCACGCCCTCCCGTCTCCCACGAGTCGGTAGAACGTGGCGAAGTGGGTGGAGCCCTGACCGCCAAGGCGCGCACGGTGCTTGGATGCATAGGTCCGCGACCACGGGGTAATCGTGCGACAAGCCCACTGAAAAGTCGGGTGGGTCAGCGCCCCACCGTGTTGACCCACCCGCGCCAGTCTTGAGGGATCCGCATGTCAGAGCAGAACACTGCACCCGGCTATCGAGAGCCCGAGCATGCGGACCCTGATCCCAAGCGTGTGCCTGACGAGACGGATGACCCGGACTACCCGAGGAGTGTTGAGGGAACCGGGAGTGCACGTGACGACGAGCCCGTCCTCGACGAACCCCTCGAGCACTGAGCCCGCGTCGTGAGGTGAGCTCCCGGCGAGGTCAGCGGCGACCGAAGATCAGGTGGAACGGCCGTATAGCCAGGGTGAGGAAGGGCTTGCGACCGGCCAGAAAGCCAATCGGACCATCTGCGGCGAACGACCAGCGTGCCTTCGCGAGCCCCGCTCGAACCTTGCCCGACACGGGCGTGACGAGCAGGTTGCCGTCGCGATCCTGCGCCGAGCTGAACGCGGCCGGGAGCCGGAAAGGCAGGCGACGTACGCGGCGCAGGCTCAGCGATCCGATGCCCTGCGCGGCGTATGACGCGTGCGGGGCGACGTCGAAGTCGGCGAGATCCTTCGGGATTGCCCACAGCTCACGCCCGCCATCGCGTGACGCCTCGGAGTTGACCCAGATGTGGGTGATTGAGACGCGGAGGCGCCAGCCGTCACGCACGAGGACTGTCGACATGATCTCGTCGTACGTCAGCGGGCTTGGCTCTTCATAGACGAAGAACGCGGCAGACACGATGGCCCGCCCGAAGATCGTGACCGGCTTGGTCGATGCGTTGTGGGGCGGGGGAGTCAGCCGCTTCGGGAGCAGCCACACACCCGTATAGGCGTGGCCGGTGAGATCCCATGGGGACGGGGGATAGGAAGTCATGACCAGCTGAACGCTTCCGGCTCGAGGACCTTGGTCCGCTTGGCAAATGGCAGGGTCGCTCCCGGCCAGTTGGAGGTGATGCGACCCGACGGGTGGCGGTACCAGTTCTCGCAGTGCGACCACACCGAGACGTCGAGTCGCTCCTGGATCTCGCGGTCGTACGCTTCCTCGGCCTCATCGGTCACCTCGACCGTGGTGTAGTTGCCAGCCTTCAGCCGGTCGAGAGCCTGGCGCATGTGCCTGGCCTGAGCCTCGAGCATGTAGATGATCGACCCGCCGCCGAGGTTGGTGTTGGGTCCGTACGTCACGAACATGTTCGGGAAGTTGGGGACGTACATGCCGAGGTAGGCATGCGCACCATCGGCCCATTGGGTCGCGAGCTTCCGCCCGCCAGCGCCGGTGACGTCGATCGACTCGAGGAAGTTCTGAGCGTCGAAGCCTGTCGCGTAGATGATCGCGTCGACCATGTGCTCGTTGCCATCAGCATCGATCACCCCATCCGGTGTGACAGCGGCGACGGCACTCGTGACGACGTCGACATTGGCCTGGGCGAGCGCGGGATAGAACTCGTTGGAGAACAGGATCCGTTTGCAGCCCATCGGGTAGTCAGGCTTCAGCTTGGCGTTCAGCGTGGGATCGGTGACCTGCTTGTCGAGGTGCCGCAGGGCAATCTTCTTGTTGATTTGGCCGACCTGCGAATCGTCCTTCAGTCCCTTGGCGAACTGCTCCATGATTGCCCAGATGCCTCCACGCTCGACGGTCTGCGTCACCGGTGCGAAATGGAACAACGCCTTGTGGAACGCGTTGTATGGCTTGTCGGGCTTGGGCATCAGGTAGTTGGGGGAGCGCTGGAAGACCGTGAGACGAGCAGCCTGGTTGGCGAGGTGGGGGATGAACTGCACCGCACTCGCGCCGGCGCCGACCACGGCGACTCGCTTGCCTGTTGCGTCGAAGTCGTGGTCCCACTCGGCGGAATGGAACGAGGTCCCCTGGAAGGTCTCGATGCCCGGGATGGGGGGCAGCTTGGGCAGTGACAGCTGGCCGACGGCGCTGATCAGCACGTCGACCGTCTCGCTCGAGTCGTCGGAGAACGTCACAGTCCAGGCCAAGGCGCCTTCGTCCCAGGTCGCGGCGACGACCTCGCGACCACATTGCATAAGGGGGGTGATGCCGTGCTTGTCGGCGACTTTGCGGATGTAGGCGTGGATCTCTTCCTGCAGCGCATAGCGTCGTGTCCATCGCGGGTTGGGCTCGTACGAGAACGAATAGAGAGGCGACGGCACATCGCAGCCGGCGCCGGGGTAGGTGTTGTCGCGCCAGACTCCACCGAGATCGTCGGCTCGCTCCCATAGTCGGAGATCGGTATGGCCCGATCGCTTCAGCTCCACGGCGACGGCGACGGCGCCGAAGCCGGAACCGATGATTCCGATCGATGTCATGCGTTCTCCTTCTGGACAAACAGCAGCACGGTGGTCGTGAGCAGGTCGAGGGCTTCGTCCCGCGTGAACGTACCGCGCTGGAGCCACTCTCGACAGACAGCTTTGGTGAGCGATGCGGTCGGGCGCAGGCGGGCGCGAAGCTGGGCGTCGTCGGGAAGCCCGAGCGCATCGAGCACAAGGCGAGCCGCGCGATCGTCTGCCTCGTCGATGACGGCTTGGATGTCAGAGCTGCCGTGCAGGTTGGCTGCACCGCTCGCGTTGACCCACGCCTCGCCGTATGTCGTGGCGGCGTCGAGGATCCAGGACATGGTCAGGCGAGCGCGTTCCTCGAGCGGTTTGCCTTCCAGTCCTTGGAGCGCCTGCTCAGGCATGAGGACGGATTCGCGCATCGCGGCGAGGAACAGCTCGCGCTTTTCGCCGAAGTAGTGATTGATCAGACCGCGGGCGACACCTGCCGCGGCGGCAAGCTCGGCGGTCGACACCTCGTCGTACGGTCGCGTGGCGTACAGGACCTGCGCCGCCTCGATGATCTGCTGGCGTCGCTCAGCAGGAGCGAGGCGAAGCCGGGCAGCGGTCATGAGGGACAGTTTCGCTGCCTATTGGCAGAGTGTCAACAAGAGCCGTACGATCGAGCGCATGAGTTATGACTACGACGTCTTGGTGGTGGGATCCGGCTTCGGCGGCAGTGTCGCTGCGCTGCGGTTGACCGAGAAGGGCTATCGCGTCGGCGTCATCGAGGCCGGGCGCCGATTCACCGACGACGAGCTGCCGGAGACGTCGTGGCGGGTGCGCCGCTACATGTGGGCGCCGTGGATGCGCTGCTTCGGCATTCTGCGCATCACCCTGCTCAAGGACGTGCTGATCGCGAGCGGGGCGGGCGTCGGCGGCGGTTCGCTGGTCTACGCCAACACGCTGTACGAACCGCTCGACGACTTCTACAACGATCCGCAGTGGGCGGACATCGCCGACTGGAAGTCCGAGCTGGCGCCGCACTATGCGCAGGCCAAGAAGATGCTGGGCGTGACGACGTATGGCGGGCACACCCCGGCCGACGACGTCATGCAGGCGATCGCGAATGACTACGGCGTGGGGGACACGTTCCACCCGGCCGACGTGGGCGTGCTCTTCGGCGCGGTCCCAGGCGCCGAGATCGATGACCCGTTCTTCGGCGGAGCCGGCCCGGCTCGCAAGGCCTGCATCAACTGCGGCGCCTGCATGACCGGGTGCCGTCACAACTCCAAAAACACCCTCGTCAAGAACTACCTGTACCTCGCCGAGCAAGCCGGTGCCGAGGTACGCCCGATGACCCGCGTCGTCGACGTACGACCGCACGGACACGGATACCGGGTGAGCACGCGGCGTACGGGCAACCTGCTGCGCCGTCGCACGTTCACCGCAGGGCAGGTCGTGTTTGCAGGTAACGCGCTGAACACTCAGCGCCTGCTGCACAAGCTGCGGCTGCGTTCGCTGCCGAAGCTGTCGCCGCGGGTCGGCGAGCTGAGCCGTACGAACTCCGAAGCCGTGCTGTCCGCTCGATCGGCCGACAAGAACGCCGACTACACGCCGGGCATCGCGATCACGTCATCGTTCCACCCTGATCGACAGACTCACATCGAGCCGGTGAGGTACGGACGCGGGTCGGGGCTGCTCAGCCTGATGAACATGGCGTTGCCCGATCGGCCCGGCCCGGGTGGACGATTCCGGGCGGTCCTGCGGGGCTATCGCCTGCTGGGCGTACGCGGCACGTTGCGGCTCCACAGTCCGCGCCGCTGGGCCGAGCAGTCGGTGATCATCCTGGTCATGCAGTCCCTCGACAACTCGATCACCACCTACCTGAAGCGCGGCCTGTTCGGTCGCAAGATGACGAGCAAGCAGGGGAGTGGAGAGCCCAACCCCGCGTACATCCCGGTTGCCGACAGCTCGGCCAAGGACATCGCGCAGCAGATCGGAGGCTACCCGGGTGCGGCATTCGGCGAGCTCGTCGGCGTACCGCTCACAGCCCACTTCATCGGCGGATGCGTCATCGGTACGAGCGCAGACACCGGCGTGATCGATCCGTATCAGCGGGTCCATGGCTACGAAGGTCTTCACGTCACCGATGGCTCGGCGATTACGGCCAACCTTGGTGTCAACCCTTCGTTGACCATTGCCGCTCAGGCCGAACGGGCGATGGCGCTGTGGCCCAACAAGGGCGAGGCCGATGCGAGGCCGGCCCTGGGTGAGCCGTACGTACGGGTTCTTGCGATCCCTCCCGTTCGCCCGGCGGTTCCGGCTGGTGCGCCTGCCGCATTGCTGCTCCCGGTCCCGCCAGTTCCGCCGCGCTGACCGCGCGCAGCCGGCTGAGATACGGTGGGCGCAAGCAGAACGCGCCACCCGTAGGGCGCGTCATATCAACCGAGGTGCCCTATGTCGCAACTTTCCGTCGTGGTTTCAGCCGATGCCCTGAAGGTCGACGCAGGGACGAAGGCTTGGCAGTTGTTCGCCGAGTCGCCCGACATCATCGCCGCTCGAGTCAACGGCGACCTGAAGGATCTCGCGTACGAGCTCGTCGAGGGTGACTCGGTCGAGGGCGTCGCCATCGACTCACCTGATGGCCGCGACATCCTGCGTCACTCGGCCGCGCACGTCATGGCCCAAGCCGTGCAGGAGCTGTTCCCGGACGCCAAGCTCGGCATCGGACCGCCGATCACCGACGGCTTCTACTACGACTTCGACGTCGCCGAGCCGTTCGTTCCCGAGGACCTCGAGAAGATCGAGACCCGGATGCGCAAGATCGTCAAGGAAGGTCAGAAGTTCGATCGCCGCGAGATCAGCGACGACGCCGCCCGCACCGAGCTGGCCAACGAGCCCTACAAGCTCGAGCTGATCGGGCTGAAGTCCAACGCCGGCGACGCCGCTGAAGGTGCCAGCGTGGAGGTCGGCGAAGGCGGGCTGACGATCTACGACAACCTCAAGCGTGATGGCTCGGTCGCCTGGGGCGACCTGTGCCGCGGTCCTCACCTGCCCACGACCAAGCGCATTCCAGCGTTCAAGCTGATGCGCAGCGCCGCCGCCTACTGGCGCGGCGACGAGAAGAACAAACAGCTCCAGCGCATCTACGGCACCGCCTGGGAGACCAAGGAAGCGCTCGACGAGCATCTGCACCGCATCGAGGAGGCTCAGCGCCGCGACCACCGCCGCCTCGGGCAGGAGCTCGACCTCTACAGCTTCCCTGACGAGATCGGCTCCGGCTTGCCCGTGTTCCACCCGCGCGGAGGTGTCATCAAGCGCGAGATGGAGGACTACGTACGTCGTCGCCACATCGAAGAGGGCTTCGAGTACGTCGGCACACCCCACATCGCCAAGGAGGGGCTCTTCTACACCTCGGGCCACCTCCCGTACTACGGCGAGGGCATGTTCCCGGCGCTGGAGCTCGACGGTGGCGACTACCGCATCAAGGCCATGAACTGCCCGATGCACAACCTGATCTACCGGTCGCGCCAGCGCTCCTACCGTGAGCTGCCGCTGCGCCTGTTCGAGTTCGGCCACGTCTACCGCAACGAGAAGTCCGGCGTGATCCACGGACTCACCCGCGTACGCGGCTTCGCGCAGGACGACTCCCACTCGTACGTGACTCCCGAGCAGGCCCCCGCAGAGATCAAGCACCTGCTCGACTTCTGCCTCAGCCTGTTCCGCGACTTCGGGCTCGACGACTTCTATTTGGAGCTGTCGACCCGCGATGACTCCAAGCCTGACAAGTTCATCGGCAGCGACGAGGAGTGGGCGGTCGCCACGAAGGTCCTCGAGGACGTTTGCATCGAGAGTGGTCTCGAGCTCGTGCCCGATCCCGGAGGCGCCGCCTACTACGGCCCCAAGGTCTCGGTGCAGGCGCGCGATGCGATCGGCCGCACGTGGCAGATGTCGACGATCCAGTACGACTTCAACATGCCGTCCGAGGATCGCTTCAACCTCGAGTACGTCGCCGCCGACGGTTCACGTCAGCAGCCGGTGATGATCCACTCGGCGAAGTTCGGCTCGATCGAACGGTTCATCGGCGTGCTCGTCGAGCACTACGCCGGCGCCTTCCCTCCGTGGCTCGCACCTGTCCAGGTCGTCGGAATACCCGTCGCAGAGCGGCACGCCGACTACCTGTATGAGCTCGCCACCAAGCTCAAGGCCAAGGGCATTCGGGTCGAGGTCGACAACTCCGACGAGCGCATGCAGAAGAAGATTCGCAATGCGCAGACACAGAAGGTTCCGTTCATGATCATCGCCGGAGATGACGACATCGACGCCGGAGCGGTGTCGTTCCGCTATCGCAGCGGCGTCCAGGACAACGGGGTGCCGATCGACGATGCGATTGCCCGCATCGCCGAGGCGATCGAGCAGCGCGTACAGGTATGAGCGACGACCAGCAGCACGGCGTGGGCGAGGCGGACGCGTTCCAGCGACTGTGGACGCCGCATCGCATCGTCTACATCAAGGGCGAGAACAAGCCCGAGACCGCTGATGAAGCCGACTGCCCGTTCTGCCTCATACCCAAGATGGACGATGCCGAAGGGCTGATTGTGCACCGCGGGGAGTCGGCGTACGCCGTGCTCAACCTCTACCCCTACAACGCGGGGCATCTGCTCGTATGCCCCTACCGCCACGTTGCCGACTACACCGAGTTGACTGACGACGAGACCGTCGAAGTCGCCGCGATCACGAAGCAGGCGATGCAAACGATGCGCGAGGTGACCAACCCGCATGGGTTCAACCTCGGCATGAACCAAGGTCCGGTGGCAGGTGCCGGCATTGCTGCCCATTTGCACCAGCACGTGGTGCCACGCTGGGGTGGAGACGCCAACTTCCTACCCGTCATCGGACACACCAAGACCATGCCCCAACTTCTGGGTGACACGCGCGAGATGCTCGCCGCCGCCTGGCCAACCGCGAAGGACTAGATCGTGCTCGAACGTTTTCGCCAGTTCTGGACCAATGTGTGGGCCCCGCTCGCCGACCGCCTGCTCAAGTGGGGCGTCACGCCCGATCAGGTGACGATCGTCGGCACGATCGGCGTGAGCGCTGGTGCTCTGTGGTTCTTCCCCCGAGGGCAGTTCTTCGTGGGTGTCCTGGTCATCACGGCGTTCGTGTTCAGCGACATCATGGACGGCTACATGGCGCGCAAATCTGGCCAGTCGTCCAAGTGGGGTGCTTTCCTTGATTCGACACTCGACCGCTTCGGCGACGCGGCGATCTTCGGTGGGCTCGTTCTCTACTACTCCGGCGCCGTCCTGGGCAAGGCGCCCGAGGCCGACCTCGGCGACCCAGGTCTCTACCTCTGTTTGAGTCTTGCCTGCCTGGTGCTCGGCTCGATCACCTCGTACGCCCGTGCTCGTGCCGAAAGTCTCGGCATGACGGCGAAGGGTGGCATCGCTGAACGTGCTGACCGACTCGTCGCAATCTTGGTCATGACCGGGCTGGCCGGACTGTTCGATGCGCCGTTCCTGCGGGAGATCACGCTGTGGGCACTGGCGCTCGCCAGCCTCATCACGGTGTTCCAGCGCCTGATCATGGTTCACAAGCAAGCCGTCGGCGAAAAGTTGTAAGACTTCGCCGGCTCGCGACTCCTACAGATGGAACCGGTCTCAGCAGAGACGGTCGTCAGTAGGAGAGGAATGACCGATGTCGTGGGCTACATGTGTCTCGTCGCGCATCTACGTAGGATGCGAGCGTGACTTCCGCGACCGGACCAGCCGCGCCGACCGACGCGGAGCTTGTCGCCGGAGTGCTGACGGCGGATCGCGAGGCCTTTGCCGCGGTCTACGACAAGTACGGCAACAAGCTGTACGACTTCGCCTACTCGATGCTGCGTCAGCGCGAGGATGCCGCGGACGCTGTGGCGGACTCCTTTGTGATCGTCGCGGAGCGCATCAACCAGCTGCGGGAGCCCGAACGGCTTCGACCGTGGCTCTACGCCATCGTGCGCAGCGAGTGCCTGCGCATGCTCCGAGCCCGCAAACGCGTGGACTACGGCGGCGAGGAACAGCTGATCAACATGGCTGACGACGCCCTCACACCAGACCAGGAAGCAGAACGCTCCGCCGCACAGAAGATCGTGTGGGACGCGGCTGCTGGCCTCGCCGACCGCGATCGCGCCATGCTCGACCTGCACTTGCGCCAGGGCCTCGACGGCGCGGAGCTCGGCGAAGCCATGGGTGTGTCACCAACCAACGCCTACACGATGCTCAACCGCCTGCGTGCTCAAGTTGACCGCTCGCTCGGTGCTCTGCTGATCGCCCGCCTCGGTCGCGACGACTGTGACGAGCTCGACGACCTGCTTGCCGACTGGGACGGTACGTACTCCCCGCTCATTCGCAAGCGCGTCTCGCGTCACGTCGACGACTGCGACGTATGCGGCGAGCGTCGCAAGAAGATCCTCAGCCCGTGGATGCTTCTCGCCGGTGTACCGATGTTCACCGCTCCGGCCTTCCTGCGCGATCGCGTCGTCCAGGACACCCAGCTCGTTGCCTACACGACGTCGACGGGCGAGCCGCTCACGACCACCACCGCAGCTGCACCCGCCAAGCGCAGGGTGCCCACCAAGACGAAGGCCGCCGGTGCGGCCGTGGCGGCGGTTGTCCTCTTCGGTGGCACCGCTGCGACTGTGGCTTTGCAGAACAACGACGAGCCCAAAGACATCGTTGCCTCGTCTGCGGCTCCGAGCCCATCGCCGACTCCCACTGAGTCGATCGCGTCGCCCACAGCGAAACCGACGGTCAAACCCGGTGTGCTGACGCTGTCGACCACCGCCATCGCTCTCGGTCGCAGCTCCAGCAACGCGTCCTTCCTGCTGACCAACACCGGCGGCAAGGCCGTGAACTATCAGCTGTCCTCAAGTGCTGGCTGGCTGACCGCCGCGCCGATCACCGGCAAGGTCAAGGCAGGGAAGGCCGTGCAGATCGCGGTCCACGCCAATCGCGCTGCTGTCAGCGAAGGCAAGTCGACCGGGACGATTGGCGTGGCGTGGGGGACTGGTAGCGGGAACGTTGTCGTGACGCTCACCCAGGAGCGTGACCCGAACGTCGGCCGACCCATTGCTGGCGACAGTCCAACCTGTGAAGACCCCACCGTGCCGGTCAGAGCAACCGTGACAGACGAGAGCGGTCTGTCGTCAGTCAGATTGCGCTGGAGTGTCAATGGACAATCCGGCACGGAGACGATGCGCAAAGAGGGCTCGCGCTGGGTCGCCCAGATGGGGCCAGTCAACTTCGGCGGCACTGTGACCATGCGAGTGGTCGCCACGGACAAGCGCGGCAACAGCGCGACCGGGCCTGCGGGCTCAGTCCAAGCAACACCCTGCCCGGGATAGCCCAAGCGCCTCGAGACACCACAAACCCGAGCAACCGCAGGGGTTGATCGGGCTTGGGGTCGTTTGGTCAACGGATGTCGTGCCTGGTCTTCGTCGCTTTGTTGAGGTTGTCGCGGACAACGTTGCTGCTGATGCGGATGGCGGGAGCTTGGAAGTTCTGGATGGCGGTCATTTTGTTCTCCTGGTGTGTGGGGGTCGAGCTGTTGACACCAGAGTCGTAAACGCCCCTTGAGAGAACCTTTCGATGAATTTGAGACTGGAATTCCAACGAAATCTGAACGGCCGCAAAAGATCTTCAGAAAAGTTGTCAGGACTTGTGGGGTCTGTGGCTCCTACCTACAAGCAACACCACAGACCAACTGAAGAACTTCCACCAAAACCCACAGGAGAAATCATGAACCGCACCATCCGCAACCTCGTCGTCGCAGCACCGCTCGTACTCGCTGGCAT
>JBBSJW010000023.1:0-41655 GCA_038256885.1 Propionibacteriales bacterium | reverse complement strand
GGTACGCCGTACCCATTCGTTCGCTCTCGGATGGGATCAAACCCGCTCGATGTCGGCGGGATCGACCCACACCCCGCCCGACACCAGACGATCGTCCTGCACCTCGACGCGGACGTGCGCCGTCGGCCGCGACACCCAGCGCGTGGCCACACCTGGCAGATGCTCGACGCCGGTCTCGAACACGATCCGTACGACCACAGGGATCTGCTGATCAACGTCGACGTCGCGCAGCTGTCGTGCGAGCTCGGTGGATGGCCACGATTCGTTGAGCACCTTGGCCCAACGCTTCGCCGGCTGCACGTTCGTCGCGTGCGACGGGTACTCGGCCGGATCCATGTGGACAAACGCTAGTGCCAACCACGGGTAGGTCCTACGATCGGCAAAGCTGCCTCCGTCGACCTCCCCCGAAGTTGTCGGAGGCAGCACCAACGACGAAAAGCCGCCCCTCGTCCCCGAAGGGAGGAGGGGCGGTCGGCCGCGCGAGGGAGGGCCCAGCGCGGACGTCTAGGTGTCGAGCTGCCAGCCTTGCTTGAGCCAGTGCTCGAGGCCGTCCTCGGCGACGGTGGCTCGCTCGGGGAACTCGGGATCGTCGGCCTTGATGATGTCGACCATCGCCGGCGGCTGTTCGTCGGAGACGGTGATGGTCTCGGCGTCCGTCGTCTTGTTCTTGGTCATGCTGCCTCGACTCCTAGCGCGGTGATGTCCTGGATGGTGACCTGCGAGGGGTTGAGCGTCACACCAGCTGCGCCGGCGACCGTGGCGACCGGGTAGATGGTGTCGCCGACCATGTCTGCGTCGACGTCGAACTCGAAGATGACCACAGGCTGCGGGCCGCTGACGGTGACGCACGCTGACGTGCGCGAGTCGGTGGCGTTGTTGCTGGCGTAGAGGGTGGTGCCGTCGGCAGAGACATTGGTGACGACCGTGTTGGCGGGGAAGGCCGCAAGGAGGCCGATCGAGCCGACGGATGAGAGTCCGCAGCCGACGTGCTCGGGCTTCCACGTGCCTGCTGGTGCGCCAGAGACGACCTTGGATCCGCTGGTGGTGGTGCAGTTCAGGACGGTCAGCGACTTGTGGGTCAGGACGTCGGTCATCCCGGCGTAACCGCAGATGTACTGCGACTGGGTGGCGTTCCACAGGCCGATGCTCCAGGTGCCGCTGGCGGGCACGAGGGTTGCGTCGAACTGGAAGGACACTCGGATGCGATGCCCTGCGACCCACAAACCGGCGGTGATTGGTGCGTTGATCGCGTAGTCAGCAACAGATCCGCGGGTGATGATGTACGACTTGCCCTTCCACATCGGGCCCTCGACCGACTTGAAGACCCACGAACCGCCTGTGTTGCCGGAGCCGACCCACTTGTCGGCCGCGGCAGACGTCATGACGCAATCCGGCTGCATTAGGTTCGGGTTGTACGACCCCCAGAGCGGCGATCGCCCCTTGGTCGGGATCGAGTTGAGGGTCGCGGCCAGGGCCTCGCCCATGACCTTGGCTCCTGCGCCGGACATGTGGACGCCGTCGACGGTGTACGCGGCGGTGAGGTTGTTGTCGGCCGCGTTGACCAGGACGCCGTGGTAGTCGACGAGTGGCCATCCGTTCGCCCCTGCAAGACGCTTGAGCCAGAGGTTGACCTTGGTCAGCACCGTCAGACCTGTACCCGTGTTCGTGACCGTGGTGATCGGTGGGACGGTCGCGATGATGGGGATGATACCGGCAGCCACGATCGCGTCGACGATCTGCATGTACAGAGCCTGCGCCTGGGCGAACGTTTGCGTGCCCGCAATGATGGGGGCGAGGTTGTTGGTGAACACCTGCAGGTGCACAAAGTCGGGGTTAGCGTCGATCGCGTCCTCGAGGAGCTCGGCGATGATCTGCTCCATCGTGTAGCCGCCGGCCGCGGCCACACCCTTGAGCCGGAATCGGCCGAACGTCTTGGGCATGGCCCACCCCATGTAGGAGACCGGACCGAACGAGAGCGCGCCACTGCTGATGCGGTCGTAGTAGGACAACGTCCCCTGCGAGGCGATCGAGTTGCCCAAGTCGACAACCGTCGCCACGGCGGTCCGGAGGTAACGCGCGTCTCCCACCTCTTTGGCGAGCGTGGTGACCGCTCCGGCAGACTCCGACTCCCGGTCCTCGAGGTCCGTCGCCACGTCGTGGTCGCGGGTCGAGCTCGCCTGCTTAGAACCGATCAAAGTCGTGATGGTGGACGCGAAGTTCGGGTCGTCACCGAGGGCGTCAGCCAGTTCCGTCAGAGTGTCGAGCGCTGCAGGTGTCGCGCCTCCTAGAAGCGCTTCGATCGCGTCAGTGATCGCGACGTTGCGGTTCGTGATCTCGGCCGCGATCGCGGTGGCCACGTTTGCTAGGTCGGTGGTCACCCCTTCCAGGCCAAGCGCCGCGAGGAGCTGCCCTCCAGTCACGACTCCGCCGAGCTCGGCGATCGTGAGGACCGAGGGGTAGATGACCGTGGCGCCCGGCTGAGCGCTGACGGTGAGGTTGTCCACGTCGACTGTTGGCACGGCTAGGGGCAGTGAGACACCGACGAGTCCTGACCGGGCGATGCGGGTGCCGGATGCGTCCTTCAGGTTGCGGAAGGCGATGTCGTAAAGCACTTGGCCCTCGACGTTGAACCCTGGAGCGTCAGAGGCGATGACAGGCTCCGAAGTGCCGACTCCGTCCTCGATCTCCACCATGATCGGGCGACGGTCGACGTAGGTCCCGGACGCCAGGTGTGTGCGCTCCATCTGGGGAGTGATCATCATCGTGCCGGACGTGATGGCGACGTTCGACGCATCTACCTGTGCGCCGTACGTCACTACGACCTTGGGGACGTCACCTGGGAGGGGCATGGCGTGCCTTTCGAGAGTTGCTGTACGCCCGGCGGATGACCCAGCTGGCGTCCTGGAAGAACTCGATGAAGCTGCGCACGAAGAGATGGCGCGTCATGGCACAGCCAAGATCCCGAAGCCGTTGTCGACGAGGTCCTCGAGGAGCTTCATCGTCTCGTCGAGCCCGGAGACGTCCTCAGACCTTTGGCCTTCCCTCGGCCTTTTGGGGTACCACTTCCCTCGGATCGACTCGACGAGGATGATCCAGCGAACGACGGCACCGCAATGCCGTTCTCGCGCAGGTAGTCCAGCAGCTGCGCCTGGCGTCGCTGCAGCTGACTCACCTCCCGGAGGAGATCGTCCTGCTTATCGAGCAACACCTTTCGCTCAGCCGTGGCCGCGGAACGTTCGACCTTGGCGGACTTCTGCTCAGTCTTGAGCAGCACGACGAGCTCAGCGTTGCGCTCGTCCTTGTCCTGCCCGTCATGGACAGCAGTGACACCCACCCACACGAGATAGGAGACCATCGCACCGAAGGTCAGGGCGAGGATGAATCGCCAATCGAATACGCGAGTCCGAGTCATGAGGTGCCTCCTGTCTGGATGACGACCGCAAGGAGGCCCAAGATCACGGCACCAATGACGATCCGAGTTGCCCAGGTGAACCACTCGCTGTGCTTGTCGACGTCCTCGCGGAGCCCCTGAATCGTTGGGTTCAACACGTCTTTGCGCACGTAGGTCGTGTTGATCTCACCCCGGAGGCCCTGAATCGCCGATT
This sequence comes from Propionibacteriales bacterium, assembly GCA_038256885.1. Taxonomy (GTDB): domain Bacteria; phylum Actinomycetota; class Actinomycetes; order Propionibacteriales; family Nocardioidaceae; genus Aeromicrobium. The sequence continues at coordinate 38,050 of JBBSJW010000023.1, read as the reverse complement.
TCAGCTCAACGAGGGACTCCCGCAGGTGTGTGAGGTCTCGTTGAGTGATCTGCGGATCGTCAGCGGTCATCGCTCAGTCGACCAGCGATGCGGAGTCATCGCCGACATAGCCCGAGCCGATCGAGGTCAGGATCGACACCACGGCAGCGAGACCAGCGACCGAGAGCGAGCTTGTCCAGTCGGCGTCCAGGATTCCTGTGGCGTTCGCGCCGAGCATAGCGGCGAGTACCTGGGCGAACGTCTTGACCGAACGCTCGGCGACGTCCTTGGCGAACGAACGAGTGAAGATGGTCGACATTGTGATGCTCCTTCGGTTGAGTTAAGCGGTGGGGAAGGTGCCGTTGGCGGCGACCGGCTGGTGGTCGGAGGCGAACTCGAATGCGTCGCCATGTAGGTCGGCGTAGTTGCCTTCGCCGTCGAAGCGACCAACGACCTCCCAGAACGCCACAGCCGCCCGCTCATCGACGTAGAAGCCGTCGATCTGCACCGACTCTTGGATGACCCGGATCTGTCCCTTGTTCAGGGTGTTGACCAGCGTGTGCGAGGTCTTCGCTGCCGCTGTCTTCGCATACCGGAGCCCAGCCTTGGTGAAACCGCTCAACACCTTGGCGGTGTTGAAATCGCCGCCGACGATGACGACTTTGCCGCCTGCGACCGCACGAAGACCTGCGACCATCGCCGCGGCCTGCTGTTCGCGGATCAGGTCGTTGTCAGCACCGGACTGGTACTCGAAATGCGAGTCGCCGAAGACGAGGTCGCCCTTGGTCTTGAGGTGTCGGAAGTCGCCCCACGTCACATGCTTGCGGCCGGCAGGGCCACCGGGGATGACGAAGACGCCCATGTTCTTACGCGCCCAGATCCAGCTGTCGTAGATGATCTCGTTTTCGTTGTGCCCGTCACGAACGGTCGGGAGACGCTTCCAACCGCCGCCCAGCAGGCGGGCGATCTCGATGGCCGTGGATGAGTCAGGTCCACACTCCTGTAGACCGACGATGTCGGCTGCCGAGAGTCGGATCTCCTCAACAATGTCGTCGAACCGCGAAGCGAACGGGCTGAGCTTGTCGGCAACGTTGAAGGTGGCCACGTTGTAGGGGGTTGGCGCCTTCACCGGCTCAGGCGGTTCGACATCCCAGTAGCGAGCCTTGATCAGGTCGCCCATCACCAGGTAGTTGCCGTGCTCGTTGACCACGCGCTTGCTGTCTTGGACCTTGACGACCGCAACGCCTGTGACCTTGTCGCCGCGGTTCAGGGTGCCGACGACCCTGCTTTGGGTGGACGGCTGGTCATAGACCTTGGTGCCGTCGGTCTGGACGTACCAGTCGCCGACGTAGCCTCCGTACACGAGGACCGGCCACTTACCGTCGTCGAAGCGTGGTGAGCCAGCGTCTCGGGCGGTACCGATCAGGCCATCTCCGCCAGCCTTGATCTCGCGCACTTGTGCTGCCGCTCCGCTCGAGAGCTCCTCGTTGCCGTCCTGAACGCCGTGCCCATGACGTGACCAGGAGGACGACGCGAGTCGATCCGACATGATGATGCCGACCCTGCGGAACGCGGCGACCTTCTTGCTGATGTCGTTCGCCGTGACGTCGAGTGCGCCACCACCGTCGTGGGTGCCGGCGGACTGTGCGACACCGCCGCGGTTGTACGAGCCCTGGACGATCGTCAGGGCTCCCGGGGTGTACCTGAGGAGCCGCTCGGCTGCCTTGATTGCTGCGAGTGTGTAGCGGTCGAGCTTGCGTCCTTGGTAGGTGACGATCTCGTACTTGCTCACAATGACTCCTGGGGTCGAGAAGGTGCCCGCCGTGGCGGGTGAAGCAGATGGCTGGAATCTTCGGAATTGAAGGTCAGCGGTTGAACGGGGAAGTACGGGCGAGCCAATAGACCTCGAGGTCCTGGCTTGGCGCCGGGTCGCAGTTGATCTGGAAACCGGTTTCTGTCAGGTCGCTGATGGTGACGTCGATGTCGTCTTCCTCGTCGCACACGATGACCTGCTCCCAGCTAACGTCCGCGATGGGCTGGGGGAACTCGACGAGGATGCTGGTCTGGCCGGCCGGGACGATCTCGTTTGTGAAGCGGGGATCATCGGTAGGCATCGTGGGTCCCCTTCAGTGCGTTCATGAGACGAGCGACGCTATGTAGTCGACGGTGTAGGTGCCACTCGCCGCCCGGTCGAGACGAATTGTGCAGCCCGAAGTGGACTTGGCCGTGACACGTTCGTCATCGAGGTCAGGGTGGTTCTTCGTGACCTGGACAGACGGTGTCGACACCATCGGAGACGAGAACGTCACGTTGACGTTCACCCCGCCCGTGCCCGAGGGGACTGCGACGTTGATGGCCGCTCGTTGACGTTCTGCGATCGCGGCGTCGAGGGCTGCCTTGTTGACGACGTCTACGGGGTCGGTCGGTGCTCGAGCGACCTCGGCCTTGCCATCGCCGTAGAGCGCGAGTCCGCCCACGGCTGACTTGAACCATCCGGGGGATCCTGCGCCGAACGTGTTGGCGATGACCGTGCCCGCCGAGCTCGTGGATCCGGAGTTCGGCACGGCGTAGGTGAAGTGTGTGGTGTCGGGAACGGTGTCGATGACGAAGATCCCCGACAACGGCGCGGCCGCACCCTTGACTTCGATCTGATCGCCGACCGTATATCCGTGAGCAGCCGATGTGGTTCCGGTGGCGACCGTGCCCGAACGGGTCACTGCGGACAGGGTTCGCAGCGATGAGTGAGCGGCACCGCCAGCCACGGTGGGGTCGATCAGCATGTTGCGATCGATCAGCGCCTCTGCTCGCTTCAACATGGCCGAGTCGGACGGCTGCGTCGTGCCGAGGCCCATGAACACATCCGATGACGACGCCCCACCAGGAGGCAGCGACACCTGCAGGTAACGGCGTGCAGGAATCGCGAGGTTCGCTACCGGCGACGGTCGAGTGATGTCACCCGACCCCGTATCGGCGTGGTCGACGTACGCCTTCTGTGAAGCTGACGGGTAATACGACGAGTACTTGTGCAGCACACCAGCACCGTGCGTCGAGAAGAAGTTCGACCCGTTGTGGCCCACACCGCCAGCCGGGTACGCCACCGCTGACAGGGCGAACGTCTCGTCAGACTGCTCAGTCCACACGCTCGCGACATACTCAGCCGAGTAGACGGAGCCACCTGCCGAATACACCAGCCGTGAACCGAGGTCGAACGTCGCCAACTCGACATATGTGAAGTCGTCGGCTCGGGAGGTCGGCCAGTCGATGTTCAGCACACCGCCGATGAACACCAGCGAAGCATCAAGCCGCTCAAGAACGAGTTTGTCACCAATGCTGGGATCGCTCGTCGACGAGACGATCCACAGTTCGGTGTCAGCCGTGTTGGTGCCGATCGCGGGTGCGCCCTTCGGGTCGTAACCGATCCCGAAGTCCCGGGCTTGGTACGCGCCTGCCGTCGAGAACTTCACGACCGACCAGCCGCCAATGTCGTCCTTCACGCACGTGTAGTACGACGAACCCATGCGGCAGATCGAATTGAAGGCCCACTCTGTGACGCTCGGGACGTTCGCGAGCGTGATCTCTGAGTCGTACGCACCGGCAGCGGTGATCCTCTGCACCCTGCAGGTGCCAGCCTTGGTGCCGGTCTTCGGGGTCAGGAGCCTCAACCAGCGTGACGCCGTGGCATCCCAGCCGATGCCGCGCTCGTCGTACCCTGCAGGCACAGCGGGCCACGTCTGCTGCGTGGTGACTGCCGTCAGCGTCGGCGCGGTGGCGGGTGACGCGACGCCCGACATGAGGGTCACGCCAGCACCTTGGGCGATCTGGGACGCGATGCCTTGCAAAATCAGTCCTTGCATGACTGAGATGTCGTCGGCGATCACTTGCCCACGGAACACGCTGCCCTCGGGCCGGAGTTGGATCAGGGGCACCAGGTGGTCGGCGTCGCCGTAGATCGTGATGGATGACATGTCGCCGTCGACTTCGATGAAGTCACCGAACAGCGCCTGACCGGCAGAGAACTTGCCCGTGATGATCTGCTGTGCAGAGATCGCGATAGCCGCAATCCACTCGGCGGTGATGAACCCATCAGCGGTCAGCGTTGTCGCCGACACCTCTCCCGAGAATGGCCCGAGGCCGTCCGCGTCAGCTGACTGGATCTTGATGAACACCTCAGTCGCCACACCCGCCGGCAAAGGGGCACCGCCGACAGCCGACACACGGGCCACGGTCGACTTCGTCGTATAGACATACGCGGAGCCGTCCTCGGGCACCGGGGACGTCAGCGAGGCGTGGACCAGGAACTCGTTTGGATCCGGGTTGTCGACCGGGTCAAGTGGGTCCCACTCTGCCTCTACTGCGGCGATCGCGAAGGGGCTCGCTGTCACGACGGGGGCATCGATCGGTGGGTTGCCGTCAGTCAGGGCGGCTGGGGGGACTGTGCCGACGAGCGTGCCGGCGTCGATGCCAGGCTGGCGGTTGATGACGTTGATGATCCGGAGGGTGCCCCGGCGGTACTCGACCTCAACGTCGATCTCGTCTTCCTCACGCTGCCCTTCGCCCAGCGCCTCGTAGCCCTGAAGATCATGGGTTGCGATCGCGTCTTCGGCTTCACCGTCGGCGCCGAAACGCACCTGGGCGAACTTGAACGGCTGGGCCGGTCGCGGCTCCAGGCGCTGCCCGGCGGAGTAAGCAGCCGAGGTCGTGCCGACCAAGGCGAGGGTCGACGCGTCGTCGTCCATCGACGAGTACACGTACACCGTTTCGGTGCCGTCGTCAGCGATGACTGCGACTTCTCCACCAGCTTCGCTGAACGCGTACCCATTCTCGAACTCGAGCACGCCAACACCCGAAGCATGAACGACGGCAAGGGAGTCGCCCACAGTCCGGTTGGCGACGGTCAGCAGGCGCGCAATGTCAACACTCATCACGCTCTCCTGATGTCTGCGGACGGGGTGAGCACTGGCTCGATGTAGCCGTGAGACATTTCGCCGGCGTGGGTCAGCGGCCGGCGGAAAGCCATGGATCGCATCGTTCCGACGTGCTGGGCAAGGTTGAGTGCAAGCATGTCGCCGATTTCGAGCGGCCAGATCGGGTGCGTAGTGAATGCCGGGCGGACGATCGTGGCGCCGCGGCGCTTCAGCTCCCGCTTGGCTACGCGCCTTGCTTCGGTGTCCGAGCGGATGTCTGAGTCACTGATCGCTTCCAAGCGGGTGCGGAGCTTGCCACGGCGGCCAAGCCTCTGCCTCGAGTTGGGGTTAGTTGCGACGAGGTACTGGCTTTGGCTGATCGATGACTTGCTGCCACGCACCCAGACGCCATTCCTGAGGTCCGTGGTGTCGTAGCCAACCTGAAGAGTCGAAGTGACCCACTCAGGCCCGAGCGTCATCACCGGGACCGTTGAGTCAGGTGCTGGCCGGAGGATGCCTCGCGCGTCATAGAACGGCGTCATCGAGAGCGTGCGACCCAAGTACCACAGCCGGTTCCAGGGCAACGTCAGCCGCCTGAAAACAACCGCCTCGGGCACTCTGGGATTGTTGGTCACCGCAGGAATGTTGATGCGAGCCGGGTCCTCGCCGAAGTCGATCGCTATCTGCCGCATGACGTCGGTCTTCACGCCGCTGTACTTGCTCGGACCCTGCGCATTGGACTGGTCGAGCAGGAGGACTTCCTTCGACTGCGCCTCGACCGCAGCCACCACGCCGTCCCGGTCAAACTTGATAATCGGTCCGCAGAACTGTGGACAGTCCACCCAGCCGAGTTCAGGCACGAACACGGACACGACCACTTTGACCATCCGGTCTAGGTAGATCGCAGCGTCGGCCGGGGACCGGGAGTCCAAGCCAACTGTTCGAGCAGGATCCTCGAGCGTGAGGGAGCAGGTCTGTTGGATAGCAACGGGTGCTGTGCCGTAGTCGTCGTCGCCTGCGTTGGGGTCAGCTTCGACTTCTTCAGCTACGAGATCTCCATCGATCAGCAGATGCGAGATGTCTGAGATCACACGGTGCTCGAGATCCAGCACGTGTACGACGGTCTTCATGTCGTAGCTGCCTGCAAGCGTCTGAAGGTAGAGGTGGTACTCGGCCGCGGTCAGGTTGAGGGACAGCATTACGGGCCTGTTGGCTGCTCGTAGAAGTCGAACGAGACTGGGATGCCCATGTTGAACTCGAGCTCGGGATCCACCTGCATTTGGTCGACGGTGCCGATGACGTTGGTGTTGGTCAGGACCAAGCGCATCAAACCGCCACCATCCCGCAGCCGTTCGGCAGTCTCGCCCTGCTCAGCGCCTTGGACTGTTCCAGCCTGGGAGCACATCTTTGAGCCGAGCGCCTGACGACGAACCACGGAGTAGCGGGAGTTGACGGCCCGGTGAACGCTCGACACCTGACCTGGCTGCCAACGCCCAATGGCACCGTCGGTGTAGATGCAGATCGCATCCTCGCCGTCGACCCCTGACAACCAGATGCCAGTGGGCTCGGTGCGGACGTCGACGACGTTGTTGCCAGGCGTCGCTTCACCGTTGGTGATGGGGACCATCTCGACCTCAAGGTCAGTCTTCGGTGGGGCGCCCCACCAGGACATCGCATACGACGTCCCAGCGGTCAGGAGTGAGGTTCCCTCGATCGGGTTCCCGACGAACTCTTCGCCCACCCTTAGCTGCCAGAAGTCAGGCGTGGTCGGGTGCGTCCAAGCGAACTGAACCTCAGGAGAGTCCTCGACGACCACTGCGACGAGGTCGGTCACTGGGCCTGTACCGGTCGGGTTCAACGTGAATGCACGCGAAGCCTCAACGTATGCCGAGTCGCCGGGGATCGACTCGCGAGCCACGTCGTCCCAGACTCGGACCACAACGCGGTAGACGCGTGTTGCGGACTTCAGGATGCCGGCCGGCGGCGTGTAGGCCGTCTCCGTCCCGTCCCGCTTCTTCGAGTCATGCAGGACTTGCCCGGTCGCGTGATCGAGGATGAAGACCTGCCAATTCTTCTGCGTCATTCCCGACGTCGACCAACCAAGAGGGGGAGTCGATTCGGTGACGAAGTCGCTTGGCGACGCCGCCGGCGACGTAACGGTGAGCGTGCCCTTGGCGGTCCGGGTCCAGGTCGTCGGAGGCGCGTAGGGGCTCCAGAGTCCCGCGGTGTCGCGTGTACGGACGGTCCACGTCCTGGTCGCCCCAGCTGCTGTGTCGGTGGTAGGCGTCCACTGAGGCAGCGTCGAGACAACTACGCCGGTGTCGAGGTCTGTGGCGCTGAACCCTGTCACAGGATCGAACGTCGCCCCAGCTGCGGCCCACTGCAGTTGGAACGCAGTCAGAGAGTCCGACGGGTCGTCGATGAACTGGAAGCGATGCAGCGGTCGAGCCACGGACACCGCACGACCACCGGCAGGCGACAGGCCAACCGGCACCTGCGGAGAGTCAGCCCACGCAATCTCCAATGTCGGCCGCAGTGCTGTCGTGGACTCCGACGAGTGCAGCTCGAGCATCGTCGAGATGCTCGAGCTGAGTCGGATCCCGAACCATGGTGTGTCGTCAGAAACGTCCTGGAGGAGGTCCGTGACGTCGATCTCCCACACACGCCCATCAGTGGTCGCGTTGCCTTGCGCGAGCGTCCCTGTCGGGCCAGCTGGCACCACGCCCGGGGCATTTGCGTAGGTCAGCGTCGACTCGGAGAACTTCGCTGCAAGGAGCTCGGCGGTGATCGTCCTAGTTCCGCCCGTCGCCCTGGCCTTCTCGTACACGCGCAGCTTCGCCGAAACGATCGATGCGCCGATCGGGAAGGGCAGCGACCAGTACAGGTATGAGCGTCTGGTGGGAGAGCCCGAGTTGACCAGCAGGTTGGTGTAGGAGCCGTAGTTGGTCGACGGTGTCGAGGACGTGCCGCGTGCGTCGTACGCCGCGATCTGCTTTGAAGTGGGCATCAGCGGCCCCTCCCTCGGCGACGCGCTCCAGCCCCACCATTTCGCGCAGTTCCCGACATGCCTTCCATGACGACCTGGCCAGCCACAGCGCGGACGTATCCGACAACCGCGCCGTCCAGAACGAGGGGCTGGGCTGGACCGGTAGGCGCCGCAACCGAGGAGACAGGCACACGAACGAGTCGCGTTTCTGTCATCGGCTGGATTCGGCCAATTTCGCCGCCATCCGCATGCATCTGAGGGCGTCGGCCGCGGAACCGTCCGGCGTTGATGCCGAGGAGCAGGTCGCGGTGCTCCTGCGCATCTCGCGCGTTGACCACGATCTCTTTGTTGGACGCCATGATCGGGATCAGGTCATCGCGAGGTCCACCCGGACCGGAGATCTCGCCGCCGTCAGCCTTCTGCTGTCCGTGGTCGTACACGGTGGTGTTGGTTGTCACGACGCTGATTCGCTTGAACGGGTTAATCGCGTCCAACGCAGCTTTGATCGCTCGAGCCAGCCGCACAGCCTTCTCGGCACCCGAGACCTCAACCTTGGGCTTCGGTGACGGTATGTGGAACAGGTCCTCGGCGAGCTGCTTGGCGCGCTCTGACCCGACGCCCATGTCCTCGGCGACCCGGATGAACGCGGCCTGCGCTTTCCGCATCTGTGCAGTCGTCTTGCCGCCCGCGTCAGCCTGTCGGTTCCAAGCGCCGGCCAGCCCATAGATCAGATCCCGGTTACGAAGCGCGGCTTCTGACGAGCCGTCGATCCCGGCGTTCGTCTTGCGGGCCTGCTCCTGCGCTTCCTTCAGCGCGCGGCGGTAGTTCGTCTCAGCGGAGAATGCGCTTCCTGTGATGTCGGCGTTCTGATTCTTGACGCGCGTGTTCTCCAGAAGTGCGAGTGTCTCCTGGCGGGTCTCGTCGCTGGCGAGCGCCATCGCGGCTGACAGTCCCGCCTCGGCGAACTTCGCGTCATCTGCGGCCAGAGCGGACAGTCGATGTTGCTCCCTGAGGGGGACCAGTCCCTCGGCAAGCTTGTTGGCCTCGTCCTGGACGAAATCGACCCCGGAGTTGCGGAGCAGGTCAACCTGCCGCTGAGCCGCGGCGAGAATCGACGCCTGGTCATCCACGTTTGAGGTGGCGGCGAACGCCTCCTGAAACTGCTTAAGAGCGGCGGTGCCGGAATCGACCTGCTGCGTCAGGTCAATCGCCAAGCCAGCGGCAGCACCAATCGCTGTGCCCCAACCAGGAATCGCAGACCCGATCATCGCGCCCATCGTGGTGTTCGTCAGACCCATCTTGTTGTCGAGGTCGGACATGACGAACGCGAGTCCACCAGCGCCACCGGCCAGTCTTGCGGCCCCTCGCATCGAGGCGCCCAATCGGCCATTTGCGACAGCGAAATCCTTTGCGGACATGCTGGCGCGCGCAGCCGCGGCGTCGAACTGCATGAAGGCGCGCGATGCCGCCGGGATGTCCTTCGCTGCCGAGGCCGCTCCGGAGTAGGTGGACTTGCTCAACAGTCCACCTATGGCTGAGGTGTTCATCGCCGTGCCAAGAGCCTTCATACGGCTTAGTGCCGAAGTCAGCGAGATAACACCGATGATGACGGGTCCGAGGTCAGAGTCAGCCACAGCTCCGATGGCGTCCGCGACGTCTTCGATGATCGGGAGGGCTGCCGCGCCCACAGGCGCAGCGGCTTCGACGATCTGCAGCAGCCCGTCGCCGATCGATGTCAGGGTGTCCCACGCTTGGGGACCGTTCTCCTGGATGTAGGCGACGAAGTCGACGAAGCCTTCAGTCTCGTCGAGTCCATCGGTCCACTGTGCGAAGTCGCGAGACATCTGCAGAAAGGAGGACGAGAAATCGTCGGAGAGCGGGTCAAAGGTCATCCACAGGTTCGCCAGCCCCTCGGTGAAGTTGCCGAGGGTGCGGCCCGTGTTCAGCAAGGTCGGGCGTGCCTCTGTCTCGAGGAACGTGAAGAACTCGCGCCAGTGCTCGTCGTTGAGATTGTCTCCAGCTTCGGCGACGAGCTGGCCCATGGCGATCGAGCTGTTGGTGACGATGCTCTCGACTTGGGGCAGCAGTTCCATAAGGTCGGTCAGACCTTCTTCAACACCGGGGAACAGTCCACCTTGGGCCGCGTCTTGGAGTGTCTGCAGCTGTGGGCGCAGCTCCTGAAGGAAGGCGACAAAATCCCTACCAGCCGGGCCGAGCTCAGCGAGAGACTGGCTCAGCTTCTCGAGATTGGCTGTCGACGGGTCGATGGCGTAGTCGTTCGTTGCTTTCAGCGCGTCACCGATACCTGAGAACGCGAGCGCAGCCACGCCGGCACCTGTGGCGGCGAACGCCAGTTGGTTTGCCAGTCCGGCGACGGCAGGAACTCCGGCAGCCCCTATTGGTACAAGTGCTGGGCCGATCGCGAGAACGGACTGCGTCAGGTTGGTTGCCCTGTCGGTGCTGCTGTCGAGCTCGTTTGAGAACGCTTTGGCGCTCGCCACGCCTGACAACATCGCGCGGTTGAAACCACTGAGGTCCCCATCCAACTTCACCGCTACCGTGCGCTGTGTCATGGACGGCCTCAGCTCTCGTTCGGAAGAAGGGGTGGATCGACAGGCGTCGCCACGAACACGCGACCGTCACCTATGGCCGGTTCGCCGGGCGCCGGGTCTGGCAGAGCACGGGCGGCGCGCCCCGCTTCTCGCTCCACAAGGTCTGAAAGGGCACAGGTCGCGCAGCGGAACTGCTTGACGGCGTAGACCTGGTCGCCCAGGGTTGTCGTTCGCTCGTCGTTCTCCTCGTCAGGCAAGGGAACGAGGGTGTCGAGGTTGCCGCAGCGTGGGCAATGGCGGTCCTCGATCGCCATTGCGGCGAGGATGCGTTGGCGCGTGTAATCGTCGAAGTCCGATTGGCGGGTGACGACCGTCTTACCAGCAGGTTTTCCGGCGGCGTCGAAGTGCTCGTGCGTCTCGACCGACGGTTCCCCGTTGAATGTGCGAGGGCTTACGCCGAAGCGCTCTGCCGCCCGGATTCGTCGTCGGTCTCCCCGGTCAGCAAGGAGACCAGCGAGAATTTTGGGTACGAATCGTCACCGACGTTCACGTTCCACGCTTCGGTCTCGAGCTTGACGTAATGGATCCGCGACAGGCTGAGCTCACGCAGGATCTTTGCGCCCTCCGCGAGCAGCTCGTCGAGAGGCGGACGCTGCAAGTAGAGCCCCGTTGCTTCGTCGATTGCCGGCTCAACGAGAGCAACCTTGAGCAATTCGGGTGGGAAGGTCTTTGCGTTCACGCCACGGAGCCTGTCGTCCGGGAAGGTCTTTGCCGCCACCCCGGCTTCCTTGTCCTCGGGGATGTCCTCACGCGGCGGATGATCGTCGGCGAGCTGGGACCACTCATCGTGACCAATCGCCCACACCGGCACCTTGACTGCAGTCTGCTCGGATTCGGTGAGTAGCTCGTCGTGCTGAAGCGCGATCTGGAGCGACTTCTTGGGCCGCTTGCTAGCCGCTCGTTGGCCAGCCCGCAAGGGTGGACCAGCGGCCTCAGCGGCTTCGGCTTCCTCCGCCACTTCCGCGCGTCTCGCGGCCATGGCCTGGTTCATCAGGTCGACGAGCTCGGCCTCGTAGTTGCCCTGGTGCAGTGGCACGATCCGCCGGCGCCGTTCGATTCGGGTCTTGCTCATGACTTCTCCTGACTCGGTACTCGGTGGGATGAAGCGGGAGGCGCCCCGAGTCGGACGCCTCCCGCGCTTGTGAGGTCAGGCCGCGATGACGCCCGCAACCGGAGGCGTCACGTAGCCCGTGGCCTGCGTGACCTGCTCGATGGAGAATTCGTCGTCACCGGAAGGCGCGAAGAACTGGTCACCGAGCTCGAGGTGGTGGATGCGGTACCTCTGCGTTGCTGCGATGTCCGTGTCCACGTCGATGCCGGCGCGCTCGAGGATCCACACCACCTCGTTGGTGTTTGGGTCGAGCGCCGTCTTGACCTTGTTCGCGACGTCCGAAGGCGCGCCCTGGGGGTCGTGAACGTAGGACAGCGTCGGCGACTCGAAGGTTGCGTTTCCGAGCCTCTGCAGCTGGGCGGTCTCGCCGACGCGACGAGGGCCGTTGCCCTTATTCTGCGAACCTCCCGGAGCGAACTGCCCCAAGAAGTACATGGTGGCTTCGAGGCCGGCTGTCACGCCGGCTGCAGCCTCTGCGGCCGTGACTGCGGCCTTGTTGGCGGGCTCGGTCGTCAGAATGATGACCTTCTTCTTGCCCTGGGCCTTGACCGCTTCTGGGAATACGACGTCAGGCATGGTTAGCCCTCCTCTGTCTTCGAGGCGGACTCGCCGCCGCTGGTGGTGTTCGCCGCCGGGGTGACGGACGCTGTGGTGGTCTGCTCGGTGGCAGGCTTCGGCGCTTCGGCCTTCTTCTTGGCCGCGCGCTTAGTGGTCGCCTTCTTCGTCGGCTTGGGCTCGGTGCCCTCACCGGCGCGCGACTTCTCGATGCTCACGAATTCGATGGCCATGAGGTCTCCTGACAGATGTTGATGACACGGTTAAGGTGACGGGGATGAAGCGTCTTGGGGCAGTCGTCGTTCTTCTCGCCGTTGTGTTGGGGAGCTGTGGTGGCGAAAGCGAGCCAAGCTCGGCCGCCGATCCGAGTCCGGATCCGACGGGCATGGACATGGCAGCCGCGTGCGAGCAGGTGAAGGCATCCACGGAAGAGATCGGTGGACCGGGCGCACTCGGTGCGTGGGCCGTGCCGACGTTCCGCGACTACGCTGCGGACCTGAACGAGATCGCAGACAAGTCGGAGCCGGATGCGGCTGACTCGATTCGTGCCTTGGCTGAGCAGTCGGCAACAGTGGGTGAAATCGATATCGACGATGAGTCCGTGTCGATGGAGGATCTGACGTCGGAGTGGGCTAGTCGCTACGTCGCGTTGCAGGATGCGTGCGCGGACGCAGGCTCCCCGATCCGCCGTTTGACCTAGATCCCGACCTCGTACTGGTCGACACCACGGAACAGCGGCTCGCCGCCTGGACGTGTGTACACGTCTTCGCGACGAACCTGGTCAGTGTCGACGATGTGCATCAGACCGGACTGGCGTCCGCTGACGCTCACCCTCTTGCGGGAGAGGACGGCTCGCGCACGTCTACCGGCTTCTCTAGTCTGCTCGGGCGTCTCGCCGACGTACTCGACTTGGAACGGGACGGCGGTGCCGCCCGGCTTTCCGCCCTGCCGTTCATCGATGTCACGCCCCAGACCAGAACGGAGCACCACGTATGGCAGTGTCACCCGTACGATTTTTTCGGTTTCGTCGACTTCCACGAAACCGTCGTAGACGTTGAGATTGGGCACCGCTTCGAGGGCGGCTAGAACTGCGCTGTGTGCGGTCATCGGCCATCGCCACCAAGCACGGCTTCGACACCGGCGTCGCCGAGGTGACGCTCAATCTGGGGCCGCTCGTAGCGCGCGATCATGACCGGGGACTCCATGACCGGATCGTTGTTGACCGAGCCGAAGACAGCGATGTTCGCAAGTGATCCCTGGCCGACTTTGTCGAAACCGATCTCGTACTCGAGCGGGCCGAGCTTGTCGTACGACACGTGAGCGTCGAGCTGGGGAAGGTGGCCGTGACCTTTGGCTGCTCGCTTGATGCGGCCCTTGATCTCGAATGCGCCGCGTGCGAACACCGCCGGCGCTTTGCGTTGGACCCGACCCGGAGCGGCAGTCAGGTCGGCCACGAGCCGATTGAGCTCGGTGGTGTCCCATCGGAAGCCGGTCATGCTGTGCCCTCCACGACTCGAAGGCGTCGAGTGGTCGCGTGGGTCTTCTCGTGTCTGGCCTTGACTGTGAATTCCCGGTCGACCAGTGAGGCATCGTTCGCAGCGGTGTCCATGTGGATCACGTCGTTGACGGTGACGTCCTCGGTGCCGTCCACTGGACCCTGCCACTCGAACTCCTGGGTGGTGACAGCTCGGTCTCCGGCTTCCTTGGCGTTCGAGGAAGCGATGACGGACTTGACCTGGATACGACACGGGCCGGTGTAGACGGTGATGCGAGCTCGCGGCGGGTACGTCATGTCCTCGTTCATGACCGGCGCTGGCGCATCAGGGTCTGGCCGTGTGATGGTGCAGGTGTCGACCATCATCCGTGCCGCGAAGGTGCGCAGTGGCGCCAGCGCTGCGCCGAAGGGGTCGCTCATCCGCCGAGCCCGACGACGTATGCGCCGCCGAGTGCTGCGTGCGGCTGCAGGCGGTTGATCTCGAAGTCCTCGAACTTCAGCAGACCCGAGGAGAGGGCTTTGTCGCGTGTGAAGCCGCCGTCGTCCAGCTGGACCGAGCGCCAGCCTTCTGGGTTTCGCAGGACTCGGATGACGGGCGCGATGATCGTGCCGATGACGAGGGTCTGGAAGTCCGCGCCGGCCTGACCTGAGGCGGCGTCGAAGCGTTCGCGTAGTCCGGTCACCTTGGATGCCAGTTCCGCCTCGCAGAGCTCCAACCAGTTGGGGACCACGGCCTCCTCAGCGGGGGTGAGAGCTCGGAACGCTGCAACGACATCGGTCTTGTTTGCGATCGCCATGCGCTCTCACCTCCGCCTCGGGGACTTACTTACTGAGTTGCTGAGTCGCGGACTTACTCGACCGACGTGGCGCCGGTGTCGAGGTTGTGCGTGACCGTGACCACGGTGCCGTCCGGCTTGGTGGCCTCGTAGGTCTCGATGCGCTGCTTGGACTTCGGCAGCGACGTCGCGACCGGGCCCTCGGGTGCGTCGCCGACCTTGACGACCGCGTTGACGGTGCCGTGGCCTGCCTGCGCGGCCGCGCCCTTGTCCGGGGTCGCCGAGGAGGCGAGCTCGTTGGGGTCGGTCGTGTCGGCCGGGCCGTCACCGGGTGCGGTGACCGACGGCGCGTTCAGGTGCGAGTCGAGGGTCGTGGTGCCCTCGGACTTGGTCGCGTCGTCCTCGACCTTCGCGGCGCTCTGATCCGACGACGCGTCCTTGGACTCGTCGCTGGACTTGTTGGCGGCGTCGTACGCCTTGACTGCGGCGCGCTTCTCGTCCGCAGTGCCTTCCGAGGGCAGCTTGCGATCCTTGAGGGCCTTCTCGAGGTCCTCGCCTGTGAGCTTGTTGCTCATGTCCTGCTCCTTCTGCTGGTTCGTGAAGATGGGGTCGTGCGGGGAAGTGCGGACCCGGGATTAGCCGGGTCCGCACTTCATGGCGATCAGGAGTTGAGGACGCCGCGGACGCGGGCCGCGGCCTTGCCACCGAAGGTGGCGAGTCCGCAGTAGAACTCCAGGCGGTGCCGGTAGGCCGGCTTCTCCTGGAGCTGTCCGAGGTCCTCGACGTCGACGCCGCCGTTGGTCAGGCCGGTGACGGCCTGGTCGCCCTCGTCCTCACCGAACTTGACGATATAGATGCTCGACGCGAGGCTCGAGGAGCCCTGCACCTCTGCCTGGCCAATGATCGCGGCGCCGGCAGCGGTGCTGCCGATGTCGAGGACCGGGATGCCGTTGTAGACAACGACACGCTTCTTGGTGAGGTCCTCGACGACCATGTCGGAGCCACCGAGGCGACGGCCCGAGGACAGGATGCGTCCGCGGATCGCTGCGTTGGTGTAGATGGCGCCGTTCTCGGCGGTGATGCCGGGGACGGCCGCGATTCCGGCGTCGAGGACGTCGAAGAAGTCGTGTCCGCCGGCGATCACGCCCATGCCATTGGTCGCGGCATCGATGACCTGGGCGCCGGTGAGGCGCTTCTTGAGACCGTCGAAGCCCTTGGGATCCACAGCCACATCACCGTTGATGAAGTGGTCCTGGAACTTGTAGGACGCCGCCTTGATCTTCATGCCGAGCTGCACGGCACGCTGATCGTTGAGGTTGCCGCGCGTCTTGACGATGAAGCGGTCGACGTCGGCGTCGCCACCGAGGATCGACAGCGTCTCCGTCGCCTGCACGACAGTGCCGGTCGACTCGACGTATGCCTCGTTGACCGATCGGAAGGCGACACCGGGAAGCGTGGCCTCCTGGTTGTACGCGTAGGCGTTGCCCTCGATGTCCATCAGGGGCAGACGGTCGAGGACCGACGACTCCTGGACGAAGGTCTCGAGAACGCCTCGCTGGAGGTCGTTCTCGGAGAGCACGGCCGACTGGGCCAGTGTTACTGCCATTTCTGGTTCTCCTTGTCAGGTGGGCGCTCTCAGAACAGGGGCGTTCGGGATGCGCTTGCTACTTCTTCTTGCTCGCTGCGTCGATCGCCGACTTGATGCGTGCACGACCTGCCGCGACCTCAGGGGCAGCGCCACCACCGGTGCCGCCGATTCCGGCGTCCTGGTGGGTGCCTGCGTCCTTGCCGTCGTCGAACAGGTAGGGCTTGTCCTTCTTCAGATCCGTCAAGAGCTTGGTTAGCCCTGCGGAGTCGACCTCTCCGTCGTCGACCTTGATGTCTTCCAGGTCGTCGCGGAGTTGTGCGACCGCATCGCGCGGATCGCGCATCTTCGCCTCGGCCGCGAGTGCTCGCAGCTCGGCGTTGATGAGTCTGGTGTTGTTGGCCTCTTCGGCCTCGGCCTTGCCTGCCTTCTTGGCTTCGTCGAGGGCTTTCTCGTCCGCGGACTTGTCCTTGTTGCGGAGCTTCTCGAGCTCCTTCTCGGCGGCATCGGCGCGGCGCTTCTCAGCCTTGCGAGCTTCGCGCTCTTCGGCGATCGCCTTCTTGCCGGCGTCGCCTAGCTGGTCTTCGTCGCCCTTGCCGCCTATGTTGTCACCGCCGTCACCGCCGGATCCGCCTTTGTCGCCACCTTCCCCACCCTTGTCCCCTCCGCCGTCACCGCCGCCATCTTCAGCGGCGCCGCCGATCGGGTAGAACTTGCGACCTGACGGGCTGACGTACAGCGGTACGTCGTATCGGGTCTTGGTGAGCGGGTGTGTGAGCGTGTTCTTCATGGTGCCTCCATCGCGGAGTTAGCCGACCGCCTCGCGCGGTCGGAAGATTGGGAGCAGGTCAACGCCTGCGGGTGATGTAGCCGTACTGCTCGAGCAGCGCCACAACCTCGGCGTCTGAGCTCGCCAGCTGGTAGATGCCCTCGGGTGTGAGCCGGAGACGCGCGGTGCTCGTCTGGCGGAACGCCTTCACTGCGCCTTGGCGTCGTACGGCGCCACGTGTGATCGCGCTGCCAGCGGCAATCTGTTGCCGACCGAACACACCGCGGGCGGTGATGCCCTCGCGTGTTGTGAGGCCCGCGACGCTCATGTTCCGGGTCGCGTTGATCACCTGGCTGATGTCAGCACCAGCTTCGATCGCTGTCCGCTCGGCCTCGGTCAGGTCCTTGATCAGATCAAGGTTCGCTGTCGCGTCCCAGATGAACCCTTCAGCCTCGGCCCAAGCTGCGTTCTTGACTGGAACCATGATGCAGTCGCACCGCGGGTGCCGAAGAAAGCCCGTTGAGTAGCGATACTCACGACCTGCGAGAACGGCGCAACGACGGCACGATGGTGGATTCAGGAACCGGACGTAGCCGTGAACGAACCGGTTCGTGGCCACCCCAATGCCTGTGGCCACTCGCCCGGCGTCCTGCACCTGCGCGACTGTCGTCAAGCGGAGGAATTCTCCTCCGGTCCGCAGCGCCTCGACCGCGGAAGCGCCGGCGTTGTACGCCATGCCGGCCTTGACGACCGACTGGTACATGAGCGATTCGAGCGGGCGGCCGTCGGAGGCTGTCTCGGCGAGCGTCTCTGGGACGACAGCCCAGCGCTCGTCGAGGCGCTGATCGGTCTGTTCCAGCACGGCGGGGAGGTAGTCGCGAGCGGACTTGGCTGCTTCGAGCTGTGAGAACCGCACGAGATTTGCAATTTGGTCGCCGATGACTCGCCATGACGCTTCGAAGTTCTCGCCCATGCCAGACCAGAGCTTGGATACCTCGAGCTCTGTTACCGCTGCTCGTACTTGCTGCTCCTGGTACTGGTCAATCGTCGCGCTGGGCGCTGGCATCGCGGATCGCCTTCACACCTGCTGCAGCCTGCTTGCCGGCTTCGTCGGTGGCTTCCTCGAGCCATCCTTCGACCTTGGTCTGAGTGGCGCCGGGGATCATGCCGAACGCGGCGCCCTTGGGGAATCCGACGCTGATCAGCTTGACCACGGCGTCGACGGTCTGGGCGAAGGAGCGGACCTCACCGTCGCCCCAGATGACCTCTGACGCAACGTCGCCGGCTTCTTCTCCTGCAGCGCGTGCAGCCAGGATGGCCAGCTGCTCGTGGGATTCGCCAGTGGCCTGCTGAATGTCATCGATCAGAGCCTGCAGGGTCGATTCCGCGCCCTGCATGGCGTCGCCTGAGAGGTTCGCCATCTTGTTCAGCTGGTACTGCGGCGGAACGTGACCTGTGGCGAAGAACGTCGTCAGGAAGGTGTCGAAGACCTCGATGTAGTTCTTCAGGTTGGACTCAGCCAGATCGAACACCTTTGTGTCCTTGCCCGGGAAAACCAGAGCTCGGTCGACGCCAACTCGGCCGGGTGACGAGAGAAGAGGGATCGGCTGGCCCTGCGCATCGAGAGCGATGGAGTCGTCGTCGTTCTTCTTCCACATCACGGCGCCGTGCTCGTCCCGAATGACCGGGTCGTAGCCGGTGAACACGCGCTGCCGGAACGCTGAGAACTGCATCGCCAGAAGAGTGTTGAAACGGATCGTGTTGATCGCGTCCTGCTGAGGCATCAGCTGCGCGATCGACGGGTAGAGCTTGCCGTCGGCGTCCTCGTTCAGGCAGTACGGCACGAACGGGATGTCCTCGAGCTCATGGGTGCCGTCTGCGTCGAAGGTCCACATGCCGGAGCCGTTGTCGCGGTAGAACCGAGCCCAAGAGTCGTCGTCGTAGACCCAGCCGTACTGACGGGAGGTGCTCGGACCCGCCACGCCAGCTGGGAGAGTCAGCTGGGTCGGCATCCGAAGACGCTCGGTGTACGTCTTCACAGCCCACAGGAAGCGGGTTGGGTCTTGCGGGTCGCGCTCGAGGTGAACGCGCTTGCCGTTCTCCACGCGGACGATCGGCCGCTTCTTGTTCTTCCGGTTCTGCCAGATGCCGACAACGCCGAGATCGTGGACCATCATCGGCTCGTAGATCTTGCGCTGCTGCCGGTCCATCCGGTTGGCCTGCCACACGTCCCGCCAGAAGTCCTTGTCGGGCTTCTGGTCCTTGCCGTTGGTGAAACCGTCGACCTTGATCCGCTGGATCGGGGCGCGCATGGCGATCTCGAGAACGTTCGCCATGGCCATTTCCTGCAGGGCTTCGTACTCCTCGTTCACACCTTGCGGGGCGTACGGCTTGTCTTGCTCGCCGCGGAAGTACTCCTCGTGGCGATCCCATTCTTTCGACTTGCTGGAGAGCTCCGCGATGCCGAGCACGAGCCGGTCGAGGGCGGTTTTGGTGTCCATGCCGTCCTCTCGGGAGCGTCTAGTTGAATCCGTACATCCGCGTCGATATGTCGGGGCCGGAATTGGGCGCCACCCAGCCCTCTGCTCGCATGTCAGCTGCGGCTTCGTGGGCTAGGACGGTCGTCATGCCGGCGTCGATCTTCTGGTCCTGTGATGGTTTGCCGAGGATGTAGCGGTCGGAGGTCTTGCCGATCTTTCGTGCGTTGCCAATGTGCGTGGTCGTGATTGGGCAACCGTCATGCTTGATCGCACCGGTCTTCAGGTCGGCCTCGAACCTGCGAAGCGCCGGGTACATGCGGTTGACGATGTTCGTCGGCCAGGGGATGAAGATGTCTGGGCCGTACGTCTGGTCCCAGGTCTCGATCTCGGTCGAGTAGTCGGTCTCGTCGTGAAAGCCGGGATCGCAGTAGACCCGCATCAGCTTGTAGGTCTTGTTGATCTCTGCCCAGGCGACGTCGATCTGGTCGCGGGGGATGCGATGCTCTGGCCACTCTGCCGGGTTCCAGATGGCCGGCATCCGATCGGGCCCGTACCGGGGGGTGAAGATCAGACCTTCCCTGGTCTCCAGCTTGATCGCAGTCCAGTCGTCGTTCTCGGACCCGTCGAACCCGCCGCACACGCTGGTCCCGCGTGGCGGGTTGGGCAACCAGACCGATTGGAGCTTTGGCTTCTTCTTCTGCTTCTTAGGCGGCATACGCTGCCGCCCACAGTCCGGGCTTCAGCCAGGCGCCGGCGCCCTGGACCCGTCGATTGCCGAAGAACCGCTCAGCCTGGGCCGGGTCGGTCTCCATCAGCTCGGCGGCCTCGGCCTCGATCGAGTCGAGGTTGACCCACCAAGAACCTTCGTAGACGTACTCGTGGATCTTGCGGCGGTTCTTCTTCAGCCGGTACGAGATCGGCCGGCCGCTCTTATCGCGAAGGTGTGGCGCGAGGTCAGGGTCCCGGTAGAACTTGAAGATGTCTTCGCTCGGCGATTCGTACGTCGTCTGAGCGACACTGTTCTCTGTCGGGTCGTAGGCGTTGGACTGCTCCATCGACCGGCCACCCATGCCGGCTGCGCCGCGGCGCTGGGTCTCGTAGACCTTGCGCATCTTGTTGGCCTTGGTGCACAGGCCCGACTCGTCTTGGTTCGCGTGCGTGATCGGGTTGCCGAGTCGAGAGTCTGCAGCTGCGGTGACCTTGTCGATGCGGTCGAGGTCCTCGTCGTCCATCACGCCGACGATTCGGATGAATCCCTCGCGCGGAAGGAGGAGCTCCTTGAGCGGCCCGAGCTTGATCATCGTCTTCAGCGGGCCATAGACGTTGTCGGCCTGATCCTCGGACGTTGCCGTGATCTGGATCAGGGGTGCGGGGTGCCGGCGTCCCATTGGCTCGCCCGGCTCGTACTCCCAGTACCAGCCGCAGCTGCAGCCGAAGTTCTTGCATTCGTAGACGTCGCCACGCTTCGCCCAACCTGCGAAGACTGACGGGCCGACCGCTTCGCCGGCGGCGATCGCCGCGGCCCACGGACCCTTGCCGGTCTTCTGGGGTGCGATGACTTGAGAACGTCGGTAGACGAACGCCTGGTTAAGCAGCGGGTTGTCGTCATCCCAGTACGCGTCCTCGCGGACGCGGTAGTGGTTGGCCGTGCACCAGAACTGCCAGTCGGCTTCCTTGAATGGCTTGCCTCGAGCGAATCCGCCAGGGACCACGCAGTGCTGTTCGTACCAGCCGTCGAGCAGATCCCCGAGTGTCGGGAAGTCGACAACGTAGTCAGTCGCCGCTGACATCGGGAACCGCCCTGAGCCTTCTGGCCGCTGGAGCCTTCTTCGGCTCTGCCTTCTTCTCGGCCTGCTCGGCGACCTCGTCGGTCGCGATCGCCCAGCCGTTCATGCGGAGGCCGTCGGGGCTCAGCCCGATCTCGTTCCGGTACTCACGGAGCCTGGATACGAGTGCGGCGTTTCCGCCAGCTTCGAGTTCGACCGACGCCTTGATCCGGCAGTACTCACCGATCGTGTCCCAGCGCCATGCCTCTTTGATCCACTTCGCGGCCTGTGGAGATTTCCAGTTGGCCCGCCAGATCGCGATCTCGCGAGATCGGAACGCTTTGGTCGCGACTGCGTTCTCGCGCTTGATCTGGGGTAGCGGGAATGCGGGGACCCGGCCCTTGTAGCCCTCGGACGGGAGCAGCGTCTTCGCGCCGATGCCGAGTTTCTCGGTTCGACCTGAGTTCGGGTCCTTCTGTGGTCCGGCGCGACGTCCGGTGGCGCTCCCTCTGGGCATGGCGTTCTCCTCGTTACGGCATCGCGCCGCGTGTAGAGAGACGGCTCGTCATCGCGACGAGTCGCCGTGCTCGGGAGGGGCGCGTGGCGCCAGTCCCGAAAAGTTCTTAACCCTCCGCACCTCAGAGCGCCCTCCCCAGCGGTCCGGGCTGCCGGGGCCGAAAGGGGGTATCCCCCACCCTTTCGACGCATGTCAGGAAGAGGCGGGAAGACCAGCGGTCGTACGCCTGGTCGAGGTGCTTGTGTTGCAAGGAATGCACTCAGGTCCACGGTGTACGCCTCGGTCGTGGTCATCATGACCGAGGTGCCACGTGTTGCTGGGTCCAGTGATGACAGTGGTGCAGCCAGGTCTCCAGCAGACGACGTGCTCACCTTTGTCGATGCGTACCTGCCATCGAGCCTTGAGTTGGTCGTGGTCAGCGTCGTACCCGCGTGACTGGCGTGTGCCTCGTGCCTTGTCCTTGGCGCGCTCATGCTCGGTGCACCTTGATCGGCCGGCATCGATGAGCGTTCCGCATCCTGACTGGATGCACACCCGCTTGCTCATGGGCTGACGAGCTCCTGCGTGTGACGCCACAGCCATGTGGTGAGCCACCCGACGAGATAGGCGTGAGGTTCGCTGACGCCCGTGATGTCGTAGCCGATCCAGTCGAGGATCTGGCCAGCGCCGTGGCTTGCCTCGTGCGAACAGGTGTTGACCAAGTCCTCAATCGAGGCGTGCTTGTCGACGGGGATGTAGAAGACGCTGACCGGCTGAGCTCGGCCGGCGCCTCGTGGATGCCACACCGCGAAGTGAGCGAAGCCGAGCGATTCAGGTGCGGCTTGATCTAGGAAGGTCAGGCGGCGGCGAAGCGACGCCCACTGACGGCGGCTCGTGGCCAGGTGGAGGTCGACGTCGTAGATATCGAGGTGGTGGAACTCGGTCATTCACGCACCACCTCTGTGTCGTTGAGCGCCCGGGCAGCGGGGTTACCTTCTGCCCGGGCGTCAACGTTGCCGCTCGCGGTTCGCCCGAACGCGATGGGTGCGGCGCCTCGCCAACCAAGGGAGGGGACAGGAAAGCCCCGCTCGAGGCGGGGCTGATCGGTGAGTGGGTATACCTCTACCGCTGCTGAAATCTTACAACGATTCTGTGCAGAGCGTGCGGGGTTCATACGCTGGGTGTGTCGTTCTGTCTGTGGTGTCGGCTACGGCGCTGCGTCGTGCGAGCGAGCTGGGCCAGTTCCTCGAAGTCGAACACCGCGATCGGGCGTGGGTTGCTCACGATCCCGGTTGGGTGGATCCGCTTCGATGCCTTCCACACGTAGAGGGTGCCGATGGGTACGCCGAGACGTTCGGATGCCTCGGCAAGCGTCACCTGTTCTGCTCTCACGCTGCCACCGGGAGGTAGAGGCCGTTGTCGCCGAGGAGGACCCAGCCGCGGTCCAAGAGCACAGGGGTCTCGCTGGGCACTTGGTGTCTGCGCAGGAGTAGACCGTGGTCGTACGACCTCGCCCGGTCGGACTCGACATGGTTGTGACATCCGGTCGTGCCGGATCCGCAGAGCAGGACACCATTGCTCGCTGCCCTGGTCTCGGGTCGCTTGTCGCCACCCATCCCGCGAGGTCGACGGTGATGGATCGATCCGCCATAGGCGTACTTCCCGCAGAGCTCGCAGCATTGATTGGCACGGCTGTAGATCAGGGCTCGCGTTGCCGGCGTGAACGTGGTCAACCGCGGTTCTCCTGGAGTGGGATGGTGCAGCCACCGCCCACACTCGAGCCGTCGACCGGGCGGAAGATCGTGCTGTAGACCCATACGGCGCCGGGCATTGTGCACGCGCCACCGAATCGGTGGACGTCCATGTATGAGAAGTTCTGGACGAAGATCTGCCAGTGGCGGTCGCACATGAGGCCGTTACGACCTTCCTCGTTGTCGAAGAGTGCGTGCACGGCCGCTGGCTGTCCACACTCAGGGTCGCCAGTTCCGAAACCGCAGGTGCTAAGACCGAGGGCGCGCTCCCCGTAGGTCGGCGGCTGGGGTTTGGGCTGGGTCATCGATCCACCCACCAGCGAGGCAGCGGGGTGGCGATCAGCGCGCCTTCCATGCCTCCTTTCTTGAGGCTCCGCGCGATGCCGTGCGTCTTGCCCTCCGGCATCACCAGCTCGACGTCTGAGCCGTCAGCGTGCTCTTCCTTGATGTGATCCATGTGGGCGCGACCGAACACGTCGAACAGTCCTTCGGGGCCGAAGTCTCGCCGGGCGGCGTAGCCACCCTGGACTTGCCATAGGCACAGTGGGCAGCTGAAGACGAACTGGATCGGGTCGGGTCGACTCTTGAACGTCCTGACCGGCACACGACTCGTCATGAGCCGGCCCCCACGCGCTTCTCCGCTTGCTCGGGGCGGCGGTTCATCACCGCTAGGAAGTTCAGCTGCTCGCGCTGTTGGGACGAGACGTAGACCTGCATCACCCCGTCCTTCCGCTCCATGTGTGGCCACGGTCCGCGATCGCTCATGACGCCATCCCCTCTGCTGTAGGCCAGACGTCGGGCAGATGTCGGTAATCGATTGCTCGAAAGCACACGATTTCGTCCACATGGCAACCGTCCGACCAGTCGTCGCGAGGCAGGAAACCGGGGAAGGGCTCCGCGACGTGCTTGAACGTGATCGGCCGTCGACAGGTGCTGCAGGTGGCTGTGTCGCCGACGGCTGGCTTCCACGAGGCCGGGCAGTCTGGCAGACGGTGGTCGGGGTGATTCGTGGCTTCAGCCAAGATGCAGTCGACCGAGCGTCGTCGCCGGCACCACTGGCAACCGCACCCCTCGACGTGCCCGCTCACGCCGCAGCCTCGGGCAAGTAGCGCCATTCGATACGGGTCACAGCGTCGTTGATCGACATGCTCTGTGCCTCGAGGAAGAAGCGGCGAACGAAGTCCTCGGGCCGCATGTCCGGGAACCCCTCAAGTGCGACCTCAGCCCAGGCGTACTCGCCGTCGTTGTAGATCGCCCAGAGAGTTTCGCGGGCAACGTCGATGACTTCGACCTCTGCCAGGCGGACGATCGGCTCGCCGGGCTTGCGGCCCTGCACCTTCCTACAAAGAGTCAAGGTGTCGCCGACGCGGAGGAGCCGTCGACCGTTCTTGTCGTGCCACCAACCCTTGCGCCTGGTGACCGTCTTGCTTCGATCGACCACAGCCTCCTCCGTCATGGCCACCGACATGAGGCGGCTCACGAGACGCCCTCGTTTGGTCGCAGACCCAGAGCGTCCCGGTAATCGATCCACTCGTAGACGGTCTGACCCTCGTACCAGTGATCGACCCAGAAACCCCAAGTCCGGCATTTGCGGCCAACGAGCACGAGTGAGACGGTCCTAGGCTGTACGGCCGTGATGCGGTGGCGGGCGGTGACCGGGAAGAAGCCCGGGCGGAACGGTCGCAGCGTGCCGGTCGAGCCGATGCGGCGCCCTTCGTACTCCTCGGTGTAGCCGCCACGAAGCACCATGCGGATGAACCGCCAAGGGTGATCGTGCGGGTACGGGTCGAGGTCCTCGCGGTAGACGAAATGCACGTAGATCCCGAACCAGGGCGTCTGGATCAGACGCCACCTCTCCATCATCGGGTTGTTCTGCCGGCCGATCACGAATCGCTGGTTGATGCCCCAGCGTGGGCGTCCCTCGCGGCTCATTCTTCACCCGAGCTCTTGTTGGCGGTGGCCCAGTCGCTGACGTGCCACACCCTGTACGGGTCCTCACCGTTGCCGTGATGTGGCGCGAACTCCCGCACACCATCGATGCGGAAGAACTCGCCAGCCTCGTGGGTCTCCACGTCCCTCACACGATCGAACAGCCAGGCAGCCCACACGTCGCGGTTATAGGACGCCGGTGGCACGAGGAACGCATGACGGACGCGGAGACGGTGGGTGAAGTCGAACGAGTCCTCGGTGTCACTGACGATGTGCAGCGCGAGACCACCGCTGCCATCGGGAGAGAAGTCCTCCGCGAGGCTGAACTGCCAGCCTGGCTTGTAGGTGATCGCTTCGACGAGATCGTTGAGGTGCTCCGGGTAGTAGACCCGCTGGTATGTGTTGGTCATTCCGTCTCCTTGAGTGATTCGGCCACAGCGCGGAACCAGCGACGTCGCGACTCCATCTGGAGCAGCGCCAACGCTGTCGTGGACTCCCTCGCGGCGACCATCGCAGTCCTGAACTTGGAGATCTCCGAGTCGAGACGCTGTCCGGCCTGGAGCATCGTCGTCGCGGCGACCTGGGCGCTGAGCTCGCGCATGGCCGACGCAGGTTCACGTGTGACCGGCGCCGGTAGTTCGCTCCGGCGAGGAGGCGGGATCTCCTCGCGCTTGCCCGACACGATGTGCCAAGGCACCCGGGCACCGTCGACGAGATCGCTCATTCGCCATCACCGCATTCAAGGCAAGCCAACGGCAATCCATAGCCGCTGACTTTGCCCGCCTGATCGACCACCACGCCCGGGGTCGCCCACCATTCGCCGCGACAGGTCGGGCATCGCAGGTTCTCACTAGTCTCAGCCGCGAAACGCCGGGCTTGGAAATCGACCACGTTCTCGCCCACAGCGGGAGGCCGGTATGGGTCGGGCATCGGATCGAGTCGTCCACCGTTGGCTTCTGTCTCGTCCACCGTTGGTGGTGCGGGGTGCGCGGCGAGGACCTTCATCGTTTCGCACGGCGCCCAATCACCGCAGGCGTCGCACCACGGCTTGAGTTCACCCTCGCCGGCCCTGTCGCACTCGTACTCGTCGCAGTAGAGATGATCCGACGTGGCTCGGTCACGAGGCTCGTGGAGTTGGGCGATTGAGTCGCGGAGTTCGCTGTCGGCTGGCGCAGGAATACGGGAAACGGCAGTGCGTAGCTGAACCGCGATCTGTCGCTGGTCCTCGACCAACTGCTCGAGTTCAGCGATACGGGCGTCCTTCTCGGATAGCTGCTCGCGGCGCCGCTGATCGGTCGTCATGACGTGAGTCCCAGGACCTTGGCTGCCTCTTCGATCCGGTCCCACGCCGTCTGGTCGCCGGCGTGCTTGTCCGGGTGGGCATCTCTGCGGGCGCGGCGCCAGCTGAGGCGAAGCGAATCAGGGGCTGTGTTCAGGTGCTCGCCGGGGATTCCGCTCGCGGCGCCGAGGATCTCGAGTGCTTGGTCCCTCGTCATTCCGCCTAGCGCGATGCCACCATTGCCCGCGGGCAGTGCCTTGAAGCCGGCGTACTGCTCACCCTTGGTTGCCCCGTATCGATCGACCGCTCGGAGCGCTTCGAGCGTCTTGACGATGGCTCGGACGTTCGCCTGCCACGACGGGAGGCCGATGTAGTACTGCTGCTCGTAGGTGTCACAGGTGTAAGAGAGAGCGCCGTGCTTGCGGGTCTGGAACGACAGCCGTACGCCTGGGTGCTGTGGGCGTGCATTTGCCCGCAGGGTGCCATCGATTCGCAGATCGGCGGCTGATACCCCGATCTCCATGACCACGTCGCGTCCGCCAAGGTGCACGAGCTCGTACTCGAGGTCGTCGACGGTGGTCGGCCACGATGCCTTGAACTGGACGCTCTTTCGCTGGCTTCTCGGGGTTGTGAAGATCGAGAAGTCTGTGAGTGGTTGGACCTTGTAGAAGTCACTCATCGGGCTGATCCGGGGTGGAAGTGTGGCGTGGAATTGACGGACTTGATCCCGCATTCCTTCCACGCTCGGCAAGGCTTGACCTTGTTGAGCGTGAACCACTCGGCCGGGTGGAACTCAGCCGCTCCGTGTGAGGCTGACACGATGCGGGCTCGCCGCGGTGCCTTGCGTAGCCACGGGAGACGGGCTTTCTGATGGTTGCTCACGTGAGCGCTCCTTCTGGTTGGTTGGCGAATCGTTCAATGTCCTGGGTGTAGGACTCGGGGAGTTGGCAGGTGCCTGGATGCTCTGGTGTTGAGGGGATCCAGTCGGCGTCGGGAAGGTTGCAGCAGTGCCCGAACTGGTGGCTGTCGATGATCAGGGCGTGGTGCTGGATCAGGTAGACGAAGCAGGTGTCGCAGGCGTTGAGCAGCCCGCGGAGGTGCTTAATCCTGACCAGCAGGTGTTTGGTGGCGGTCTTCCCGCAGATCGCGCCGGCCGTGTCCTCGACGGCGCACGTCGTGCATCCCCAAGGACCGATTCGCGCCTGGAACGCCGCCGTCATGACATCGGCCCTCTGAGCATCGCCTCGAGCGTTCCGAGGTTGCGTCGGTCCCAGCTGTGGCGCTTCCCCCGTTTGCATCCGCACGTCGGCGAGCTGCACAGGCAGGGTTCGAGCTTCCCGTCGCGGTAGTCCGACTCGCAGCGGATGACGCCCTGCCACTGGTAGAACGTCAGCGTCTTCCGGCCGCACCACGGGCACGGCGCCTCAAGGACCGACTTCGGTTCGCCGTCGAGCATCGCTTCGGACGCTTGGATCAGGTCGGCGAGATCACGTTGAAGACTGCCCAGCCACGCCTGGTCCCAGATCTGCGTGACCAAGTTCATCAGCTGCGCGAGGCGAGCCGTGTCGGAGAGGTCGACGCCGCGAGACTTCGCGGGGACTGCGTGGAGGTGTCTCCAGGCGGATGCCTCGGCGCCACTGATGACGGAGTGGAACTCAGCCAGCAGCGACAGGACGGCTACCGGCTCGGGCGGTCGCGAGATCACGGCGGGGTTGATGCCTTCGGACCGTGCGAGGAGCAGGTCGCGTCGGGACTTCACGATCATCTGGTCGGCTTCACGGCGCGCCTCCGGTGACAGGAGCCTGTTCTTCGATTGGCGTGGGGAGAGGCCGAGGGCTTCGAGGAGGTCCATTTCGCCTGAGAGTCGGACGATGTCGGACACGATCACGGCGTGCAGTGCTTCGGCTGCGAGCTCGTCGCCAGCCTCGAGGGTCTGGGGTGCGGTGGCGTGTGTCATGCGACCTCCCGCTCGGTGCAGCGGTGCTCGGGGTCGAGCTTGGTGTTCTTGCGGTCGCAGTTGGCGACGGTGAGGCCGCAGGGGCACATCGGTTCGTCGACGACGGCCCTCGGTGACGCGATGTCGTCCCAGGTTGGGATGAATCCTTGGACGGTGCTGACTCCACCGACGGGTCGTTGCGTACGACGGGCGAAGTCGGTGAGTGTGTCGACGCCGTGCTTGGCGATCAGCGGTTCGAGGCGTTCCAACCATTCGGGGGTCAGGTCGGTGAAGCGGACGGTGTGGAGCACGGTGAGCGCGGCGAACCGGTCGCGGAGCTTCAGGACTGCCGGAGGCAGGTCGTCGAGTGGAATCTTCTTGCCGCCGCGTGCCGCGCTTGGGGCTGCTGCAGCAGCTTCTTTCTCTATCTCTATCTCTGTACCTGTGACATCACGTGACATGTCACGTGACTGTCCGCGTGACTTCCTCTTCCGATCACGGTCCGACTTGCGTCGCTGCTCGAGGGCGTCGAGACGGTCCTGATATACCGACCAGTTCCGCACCTGGTAGCCAGCCGGGACCTTCACCCACGGGCCCTCGAACTCACCGATGGGCTTCGTCAGACGGTCAGCCACCTTCTTCGCCTGGGCGAGCGTTGTCTTCCTCGACAGGGTCATGAGCTTGGAGGTGAGGATCAGACCACCGGTGCCCGCGCTGCCACAGTGCGCGAGTCCGCGCACGAACATGACTTCGGCGGCGTCGTCGAGGCTCGCGAGCACGACGTCGTCGTAGTAGTCGGTGTGGAGCTTGATGAATGGGAATTCCACCGGTGGTCTGTCCTCTCCCTCTCAGGGGTGGTGGCTACTTCGCGGGACGGCCGTAGAAGACCGGCACGTCCTCGGGAAGGTTGATGTTGACAGCGGTGACGAGCTCGGTGAACGCGTCCTGGAGGACGTCCTCGGGACGCTCCAGCACGTAGCCGAGCTGCAGGTGTCCGCCGGTGATGCGGTAGCGGAACCGAGCCGTCATGAGCCGCGGAACGCTGCCGACGTACGGCGCGATCCCGAGCTGGAACTGCTTCGGGATCGTCAGCTCCTTGTTGCTGCCGGCCGACGCGCTCGTGTTCTCGATGTACGCCAGCTGACGCTCACCTGAGGCGAGGATCTTCGACGACTTGAACTCCACACCGGTCGTCGCATGGAACGTCTCCGCGATCTCCAACATGTCGGCAGCGGACGGGTCAACGATGTCGATCGTCCGGGCCTCGATGATCTCTGCGAACGCTTCCTGCGACAGGAGTCGGCCGTCGTGCTCGATCCAGACCTTCCACGCCGGGGTGTGCACGAGCTCCATGTGCAACTGGTGGTCTTCCCACCGCGGTGCGTCGCCACCATGGCTGGCGTTGAGGACTGCGACGAGCTTCTGCCGTGCCTCGTCAGCCCACACCTCAGCCTGGTCGCCGTGCTTCTTCACGAAGTCGCAGAACGACGCGGCGGTGTGCACGCTGTAGGTGCCGGTCTTGCGACGCGGCTGGGGAGCGAACTTCTCGAGCTGCTCCTCCATGTCCACGACGTGATGCTTCGCGTCCTTGGGGGTGACGACCGAGTAGAACCGGTCGCTGGGGTCGAGCTTCTCGGGCGGGCTGGCTACCAGGCCGGCGGCGAACGCCGTGGCGTTCTCCGTCTCCTGGCGCGCGACTTCTGTGGCGTCGATCGTCATTTCGCTTCCTTCTGGTCGGCGGGTGTTGCGGGAACTGCGGGAGCGGGGACCTCGCGGAGGCCCTCGAACTTCTGCTGCATCGGGTTGTCGCGCAGCAGGTTGCCGTCCTTGGCGTAGAACAGGGACGGCTTGCGGTCGGTACGGGGAAGAGACACGGCGACCGCGTCGGCGACCTTGACCATTTGGCCGTCGGAGTCCTTGAGCGGCTCGACGGTGAGCTTGAGCGTCAGGGATCCCTTCTTGCCTGTTGCGATGACAGCTGTGACGAGGTCGTGCATGGCCTCGGTCAGCTCTTCCTTGGTGCGGCCCTTCGACTGCTCGGCGAGCAGGTCGAGGAAGGGGCGCATGTGATCGGTGGACATCAGTTCTCCTTGCATTGGTGGGTGGTGTGCCAGGAGAAGTCCTGGCGAGCCATCTGGTTCGCTTCTTCGTTGCCGATCTCGCGACGGATCATCAGGTAGTCGATGAGCGTCCGTGGCCGGTACGCGTACACCCCGGAGATGACCCAGCAGACGTTGGCGTCTTGCATGAGTCCCTCGACGGGTGTCCGGTTCAGACAGACCCACTTGTCGTGGTCGTCGTCACGCTGCAGGAGCAACACGTACTCACCACAGCCGTCCCGGCAGAGCCGCTCCATCAGGCAGCCACCCCCTTGCGGGCCTTCAGCAGTGGGCGACGCTCGATCTCTGAGAGACCTCCCCAGATGCCGAAGCGCTCCCGGTTCTCGATGGCGAACTCGAGGCACTCCTCGCGCACAGGGCAGGAGAAGCAGACCTGCTTGGCGAGCCCGTGGGCGCCGCCCTTCTCAGGGAAGAACGCCTCCGGATCGGTCTGAGCGCAGCGGCCCTCTTCCATCCACGGCGGGCAGTCGACCGAGAGGATCGGCACGTCGTTGTACGGGTGGTGTCCGCCCGACCCGCGGCGATGGCGGGCGTCTCCCATCATCAGTCGTCACCCGATTCGTCAGCGGGCTCGGCCTGAAGCTCGACGAGCCGCTCCTTGATCTCGGAGACGTGCTCGACCTCGGTGTCAGAGAGGTTGTAGCCCGTGGACGTGAGGAGGTCGAAGTAGTCCAGGGCGGCTTGGGCGTTCTCGGCCTGCTGGAAAGTCGTGCGGAGGTTGTCCTCAGCTGACACCAGCACGGTGCCGAAAAGGAGGGTGGTCAACGCAGCGGGCTTCAGAGCCTTCACCTGGGCGTGGAGCTCCCAATCGTCTTCCCAGTGGTTCTTCGCCTTACGTTGCAGCGGGATCCCACCGGCGTACAGATCGAGGTGCTCTTGCGAGTAGTTGATGCTTGCCGCTGCGAGCTCGGTCGCGATGACCGGCAGCACTGCCGGCGGAAGCTTGACCTTCGCGAACAGGCTGTGGAGGTGCTCGATCCGCAGCTGTCGTGCGATGCCCCGAGCTTCGGCACGAGCGTCACGCTCAACACGCCGCTGCTCCCACTCGGACTCACGCTTCTGACGGTCGATGTCCTCTTCGGTGACACCTGCCGGGTCAACCTTCGTGACCGCCAGCCCTGGCCCGGAGTAAGCATCGCGCTCGTACCAAGCGTCAGCGACTCCGTCTTCGAGCGCGCCGTGGAACGGCGCAGGTCCGGTCTCGTAGTTCCAACCGTCCTCCGGAGGTTCGATCTTCGTGAGCCCCGCGGCTTCGAACTCAGCCCGCGTGACGCGGTGCTTGGTCTCTCGATCGACGTCCCACTGCACTCCGCGGAGGGTGGCTGAGAAGTTGGGCGTGCCGATGGTCTTCTCGACCTTGGCGAGGATGTCGGGGAAGTCCTCGAGGTCGGCGAGTTTCTCTGCTTCTTCGAGGGTGATCTGGTGGGAGTGGACCGCGTCCTGCGCTCCCTCCGCCAGGGCGTTGAGTCGGAGTCGGGACTGGACAGTTGCGACGGTTCGACCGGTGGCCTTCGCGATGTCCTTGGGCTTGTAGCCCTCGAACGTCAGCTGCTCGTACCCCTTGGCCTCTTCCATTGGGGTGAGGTCGCGGCGTCGACCGTTCTCGACGAGCATCGCTTCGATCTGCTGTCCACGGGTGACGAGGTGGTCGAGGATCATCGCCGGGACGGCGGTCAGACCCGCCTTGCCTGCACCGTCGAGGCGGCGGTGCCCGGCGATCAGGAGATAGACGTCCCCGGACTCGACGACGGAGACGGACTGCAGGATCCCCTGCGCCTTGATGGAGTCGACGAGCTCTTCGTCGGCAACGGCGTCGCGGCGGACGTTGTCGGGGTGCAGCTTGATCTTGTCGATCGGGATGGTTGCGAACGTGCTCATGCTTCTTCTCCTGTGCGGTTGGCGATCAGCCAGAGGGCGACTGGCTTGAGGTGGGTGTTCCGCTTCAGGGACGGCGTCAGGCCAACGCGGCGGATGTAGCCACGGCGAGACGCGTTCGTGAAGCGGACTCCAATGAGGGACGGGCGTACCTCGGGGAGTAGTGGGCGGATGTCGTTCATCGAGAAGGGGCGTCCCTGCTCGGCGAACGCTTCGATGGCTTGGTCGATGACCTTGGAGTCCCAGCTGCCACGTTCTTCATCGGCGACCTGGGCGAGCGACATACCCTCGTCGCGGGCCTTCTGCGCCTCGAGGATCTGCTCGGCAGGCGTCAGCGTCGTGGTGCTCATGCGACAGCCGCCAATGCGTTGTCGCGAGCTGCGCGGTAGTCGGCCATCAACGTCTGGTTGTCGAGGTCCTTCTTCCACGCGCGCCAGGTCGCGTAGACCCGTTGCTGAATATCCCGCGGGACCTTAGACCAGCAGGGACGGCACATCAGGTGTCCGGCGAGGACGTTTCGTCCGCATCCGTTTGGGCATTTGCTCTGGCCGAGAGTGGCCATGATGTTCTCCTCAGGTTGGTTGGCGTTCAGGCGATACGGCGGCTCGGGCGTTGCCGGTTCCTATCTGCGTGCTCGACAGCGGACACGTAGGACGGGTCTTGGTAGGGGCGACGGAAGTACGGACCAGGTCGGAAAGACTCATGAGGACGTAGCCGGGAGCGCGCTGACTGCAGGACTCCGGGAACGTCAGAGAAGGTGCGTCCGGTCGGAGACTCGTGCTCGCCGGTGAGCTCTTCCTTCCTAAAGCCGAGTTCCATCGCGACAGCGCACTCGGAGAGTTCTTCCTCGGTCTCGGCGAACCGGATCGAGAGATAGAGATCGACGATTGAGAGAGCCATGTGGCGTCGCCGTTCGTCGGCCAAGGACGTGATCTGGGTTGGAGGACGCTCTGCCCGACCGGCCGGGAGGGAGCCTGCCAGCCGGGCAGAGCATCGCGCGCACATCAGGAGCTCGCCGCGGACCGAATGCGTTGCACGGTCGTAGAGCCGGCGGGTGTGCGCGCTACAGACGGGGCGGCGTCTCCCAGATACCGCGCCCGTCCGCGTCAGTGGTCCCAGGTATACGTGTGTGACGCCCCTTGGCCGTCCGACGAGAACTGCTCGAGCATCGTCGGTGCTGGCTGCGACGATCGCGTCGAGCGGCTGAAGGCGGATCATCGCCGCGGCGCCCGTCGTACGTCGAAGGCGGAGAAGAGGACGACGCCGGACAGGCCAGCCAACACGAACGGCAGCGCAGTCCAGAACAGTGCGATCGCGACGTCGGCGTAGAGCTTCATCGAGTGCGCTCCTTGTCCAGGTAGCGCGACTCAGCGATTGCGACCTTCTGCGACAGAGGGATCCAGTCCTCGACGAATGACTCGATCGACGCATAGTCGCGCCGGATCTCGTTCGCCTCGGCGACCACGTCGCCATCGCGGAGGAAGCGGCGCCAAGCGGTCAACACCAAGAGGATCAGGATGTAGATGAGGAAGAAGAAGATCAGGACCTCGACGACTGCCTGCTCGTGATCGGTCATGACACTGCCCTCTGGGGGGTTCGGCCGGCCCGCTTCTTCGTCTCGCGCGCGACCTTGCCTGAGTGACGCTGGTCGCCGTCCTTGGCTGCGGACTTGGCAGCAACTGGCCGGGGAGTCATGAACTCGTCGAGCGCCTCAGGGCTGATACGCCAGACGTTGCCAAGCTTCACCCCCTTCAGCTCTTGGGAGTTGCAGACCCGTGTGACGTAGTCCTCGGTCATGCGGATCTTCTCGGCAACCTCGCGGACCGTGAGGAATGTGTCGGTCATGCGGGCACCGCCAGAGCTAGGACGTCGACGCAGTCCTGACACATGTCGGGGTCTGTTGTGCCGATCCCGCACCGCGAGCAGCAGCGCTGAAGGGCATCGCCTGTCGCGCCTTGGCCGAGAGTTCGGCGCCCCTCGATCCCGTGCCGCCGCAATTGATAGCGAATGGCTTCGGGGGTGCATCCGTGCCGCCGAGCAATCGCCCGTATCGCTTCGCCACCTTCGTAGGCGGCGAGAATCGAGCGGATTGCGTTGCGGTCGAATTTCGGCCGACCGATGCCGTGGCCACCGTTGGTTGACGGCTTGCGCTGAGGCAGCATGTCGTCGGAGACGTCGAAAATCGAGACGCTGGTCATGCGGGCACCTGCCCAGCTCGCATCCAAACCTCGTCAGCGTCATGCTTGCGCTGATCCCAGCCGGGGCGAGTCTCGGGATAATCGGTGAGACTCTCGAAGATGTCTGCCCACTCACGGCATAGCGACAGTGAATCCATGAACTCGTTCGAGACGACTGGGATCCCATGACGGACTCGAAGGTCTCCGTCGATCAGACGTGTCCGGCTTACGGTCACTGTCCAGCGCCGACCTTCGCGCCAAGCGAGATAGCGAAGCGACGACCCGTCCGCCACGTGGCAACCTGAAGGCTTATCCAAGCGCCACTTCATGCGGGCACCGCGACGATCTCCGCTGAATGCGGGTTGGCCAGCAGGGCACGCCGGTCGACGATTGTCAGTGCCTGGAGGAGCGCGTTGAACACCTTCGGAGAAACACGCTGCGAGTGGCCGAGTTCGATCTTGGCGATGTACGGGCGCTGAACGCCGACGCTCTGGGCGAGCTCGGCGACACTCAGTCCTGAGCGGACTCGAAGTTCGCGAAGAGCGAAACCATTGAGTTCGATGGTGGTTGGCGTCTTGGGCATGTTCCTAGGTAAGCACACCTAGGAACAGGTAGCAAGGACATTCCGCAGGAACATGGCAAAAGATCGCATTACCTGCTGAAAAACAGCGGTGTAACTTCTCACCTGCGCCTATCTGAGCGCGTTAGGTGTTCCTGTTCGTCGCTAGATGTTCCTATCTGTTTCTGAGATAGTCAGGAGATGGAAGAAGCCCAGCGAAAAGAGCTCGGGGAACGCATTCGGGCCCGACGAATCGACGTCTTCGGCACCGTGACTGCAGCTGTGCGCGCTGCCGAGGTCAACCCCGAGACATGGAGCCGTGCCGAGCGGGGCGACTCGATCCGTGCGGACCGCATGGCAGCGATCATCAAAGCCTTGTGGCCTGAATCGGGCGGACTCCCAGATCGCATAGATGCGACACCGCCAACATCTGCCCCTGTCGGCGCCGGCGTCGATCCCGAGGTGCTCGCCGACCTCAACGAGCTAGAGCCCGACCAGGTGCAGCGAGTCAAGGACTTCATCCGGGGTATCAAATACTCACGATGACCCGGTACTCCCCGTGGGACCATCTCGAGGCGATGCCGCACATCACGTTCGGTATCACTCGACTGCCCCATGGAGAGGCGTGGTGGCTTCCGGACATGCAGTCGATCGCGCTCGACGATCGGCTTTCGCGCGTCGACAGGAAGTGGCGTCTGGCGCATGAGCTCGTTCATGCGGAGGAACAGGACGGCAACTGTCACTACGAAGGACCGGACGGTGCGCGCCAGGCACGACGACAAGAGGTGCGGGCCGACAGGATCGCGGCGCGACGTCTGATCTCGTTCGACGACCTCTACGAGGGGCTCCGCCAGTACCCGTTCGATCCGGACCACGTCGCAGAGTTCTTGGACGTCCCGACTGTTGCGTTGAAGGTACGCCTGCGACACCTTCGGGCCGGTGACAAGGAGACTCTTCGTCGACGGCTTGTCGAGGTCGGCGCGATCATCGATGACCACGCAACCTAGAAAATCGTCGGTGAGCATGGCTACCGTGGATAGATCATGTCTGAGCTCGAGCTATTTCCAGAGTCGGCCGCGGGGCCGGTGAAGGAGCCTGTCGAAGAGGTCGCCGCCGTCTCGGCCGAGCCGCTCACGGCGGTCGAGAAGGAGATCCTTCTGCTCGAGCAGAAGTGGTTCAAGTACCAGGGCGTGAAGGCCAACCAGATCCGCGAAAAGTTCGACTGGACCCCTACCCAGTACTACCAGCGGCTCAACGCGCTGCTCGACAAAGAGGCCGCGTTGGCATGGGACCCGATCACCGTAAAGCGGCTCAAGCAGAAGCGCCGAGATCGCCAGTTATCGCGGTCCGCTCGACGCCTGGACCACGACCTCTAGCAAGAGCAGCTGGGCCACGGAACACCTGAGCTGCGGCCTCCGCGGCAGCAATCTGTACGTCTGGCATCAGGTGGCCGTAGAGGTCGGATGTCATCTTGATCGATGAGTGTCCAAGGCGTCGCTGGATCACGGTGAGCGGCACGCCGCGTGAGATCAGCCAGCTGGCGTGCGAGTGACGGAGGTCGTGGAACCGCGGCCTCGGATCGAGCAACCCAGCTTCGACAGTGGCCGGCACCCAGTACCTCGACCAGAAGGTTCGATGCCACAGCGCCCCACCTCGAGGCATCGTGAACAACAGGTCGCGCGGGCCCTTGCCGTCGACGAGCTCGTCGAGGACCCACACCACGGGATCCGGGAGCGCGATCGTACGTCGCGACTGCGGAGTCTTCGGCGGACCGACCTTCCGCTCTGACGGGCGCGGGTGCCACTTCACCGCTTTGTCCACACGCAGCGTCTTGGCGTCGTACGAGAAGTCGCGGACCTGGAGCGCCTCTGCTTCGCCCCAGCGGATGCCGGTGCCGGCGACCGTGTCGATGAGCGGGTGGAAGTGCGGGTGGAAGACGTCGCGCAGCTGCTCGTACTCGAGCTCGGTTAGGAAGTTGGCTTCCGTCGACTCGTGCTCGGTCTTCCTGGGCAGGCTGGTCTCGGCGCACGGGTTGACCAAGATGAGCCCGCGCTTCTGCGCTGTCTTCATGGCGCCGGCGAGCAGGCCGTGGCGGTTGGCGATCGACTTGTCGGCGTAGCCGCGGTTCTCTGACAGGTCGATGATGACGCGGGCGATGTCCTCGGGGGTGACCTGGTCGATAGGCAGGTGGCCGATCTCGGGGCCGAAGCTGCTGGCCCAGATCTGTTCGTACTTCTCACGGGTGCCGGGGCTCGCCTTCGAACGCGTCGCGATGTAGCGCGCGACCCAGTCATCGAGCCGGATCACGTCCGGCGCTGCGTCATCAGACAGGCGGGCGAAGAGCAGCTCTTCCGCACGGGTTGGGCCATAGGCGTCGAGGTCCAGGCAGAACTTCTCCAGCTCGACCTTGCTGCCGTCCGTGACGGAGGTCTGAACCCCTGAGGCGTCGCGGTACCGGACCCGCCAGCGCACATCACCCTTGGCGGTGACGCACCTCTTCGGAGTCCTCATATCTCGAACCTACGTTCGAGGTATGACAACGCCCCGCACCTCCCGCGTGCCCGAAATGGGTACGCGGTGGGTACGGGGCAAATCACTCTGCTGTGTTTCTGCAGGTCAAACACTGTGCGCGAGGGGGGATTTGAAAACCTTTCGACCCTCTCGCGATAGTGCCTGCTCCCACGGTCAAAACCGCTGTTAACGCAGGTCAGATGCACTTTTCGGTTCCTTATCGCTCGGCTCCGATCGTACCCGTTCCTAGCCGATATGGGTACGCCGTACCCATTCGTTCGCTCTCGGATGGGATCAAACCCGCTCGATGTCGGCGGGATCGACCCACACCCCGCCCGACACCAGACGATCGTCCTGCACCTCGACGCGGACGTGCGCCGTCGGCCGCGACACCCAGCG
>JBBSJW010000022.1:0-41661 GCA_038256885.1 Propionibacteriales bacterium | reverse complement strand
GCAGAGGGCCTCCGCGTCCTCTCGGTCGCCGAGGCTGTCGAGGAAGCTGACGTCACCGTCGTGCTCGCCCCCGACCAGTTCCAGCGCCACATCTACGCCGAGTCGATCGCTCCCAACCTGGTCGAGGGCGACGCCCTGGTCTTCGGTCACGGCTTCAACATCCGGTTCGGCTACATCGAGCCGCCGGCGGGCGTTGACGTCCTCCTCGTCGCTCCCAAGGCTCCCGGCCACACCGTGCGCCGCGAGTTCGTCGCAGGCCGCGGCATCCCCGACATCGTCGCGGTTGAGCAGGACGCCAGCGGCAAGGCGTGGGACCTCGCGCTCTCGTACGCGAAGGCCATCGGCGGCACGCGCGCCGGTGTCATCAAGACGACCTTCACCGAGGAGACCGAGACGGATCTCTTCGGTGAGCAGGCCGTGCTCTGTGGTGGCGTTTCGCACCTCGTCCAGGCCGGCTTCGAGACACTGACCGAGGCTGGCTACCAGCCTGAGATTGCGTACTTCGAGGTGCTGCACGAGCTGAAGCTGATCGTCGACCTGATGTGGGAGGGCGGTATCGCGAAGCAGCGTTGGAGCGTCTCCGACACGGCCGAGTACGGCGACTACGTCTCGGGTCCGCGCATCATCGATGCGTCGGTCAAGGAACGTATGCAGTCGGTCCTCGCCGAGATCCAGGACGGCACGTTCGCCACACGTTTCATCGGCGACCAGGACAACGGTGGCAAGGAGTTCCTCGAGCTGCGCGAGAAGGAAGCCGGCCACTCGATCGAGGCGACCGGCAAGGTGCTCCGTTCGCACTTCTCGTGGAAGCAGCAGGACGCCGACTACGTCGATGGTCAGGCCGCGCGCTAGGCGATCATCTCGAGCGTGGCCGATCGCGGGGGAGTCTCCGCGACGGCCCGCTCCGAGCCGCGTACCTCGCCGTACGCGAGCCGTAACCGGCTGACTGCTTCAGTGAGTGTCGCCGGCGACTGTGTGTAGGGCAGGCGCAGGTGCTTCTCGCCTGCCGAACCCGCGCGCGTGAAGAAGCGCGGTCCGGGGGTCAGCAGGAGATTGTGTCGTGCCGCTGCCGCGGTCAGCTGTGACGAGATGCGATCCGGCAGGGTCAGCCACAGACTGAGCCCGCCGGCAGGGCACTCCGCCTCGATGTCGGGAAGTTGTCGGGCGAGCTCGCCCAGCAGGTGATCGCGGCCGGCGCGAAGGGTCGCACGCCCGGCCGCTGCGGTCTGACCACCCTCGACGAGCAGCTCGGCAAGGACAAGTTGCTCGAATGCCGCACTGCCGAGGTCGAGGGTCATCCGTGACTGGATCAGCGGCATGACGAGATCGCGAGGTGCGCGGACCCAGCCAACTCGCAGGCCGCCCCAGAACACCTTGGACGCAGAGTCGACCAGCACGGTGCGGGAGTCGTACGAGGCGTACGACGGTGGCAGCTCGACGCCGTCGAGGTTCACGTCACGCAGGGACTCGTCGACGACCGGCAGCACCTCGTGCCGACGGAGCTCGCGCGCCCAGGCGCCACGCTCGTCGTCGCCCATGACCGCCGCTGTCGGGTTGTGGAAGTCGGGGATCAGGTATGCCAGGCGATGCCTGGACCCGCTCAGGGTGGACGCCAGAGCGGGGACATCCCATGGCGTCTCGAGAATCGGAAGTGCCGACAGGCGGCCGCCGACAGCGGCGAACGCCTCATGCGCGTGCGGGTAGCTCGCCCCTTCGACGACAACTCGGTCGCCGGGGGCGAGGACCGTGTGAGCCATCAACGAGACAGCGCCGAGGGCGCCGTTCGTGATGACGATCTGATCGGGATCTGTGGGCAGCCCGCGATCGGTGTAGCGCTGGGCGAGGAGCTCCCGCAGCACTGGCAATCCGTCGGGCAGGTAGCCCGTGGTCGCAAGAAGTCCCGGGAGCTTGGCGATGGCAGACTCGAATGCCCGACCGAGGCCGGCCGGTCCAGCGGGCGCGGAGTAGGTGAGTGCGATCGTGTCCTCGCCGTCGGGTGTGACGATCAGGCTGCTCGCGCTGGACGCGGCGTACGGGACGTGGATGACACTCCCGGAGCCCTGACGTGATCTCAGCAAGCCCGACGCTCGCAGCTCGGCGTACGTACGGGTCGTGGTCGTCCGGCTGACCCCGAGCGCGGTCGCGAGCTCACGTTCGCTCGGCAATCGGCTCCCGTCAAGGACGCGACCGTCGACGACGAGCAGCCTGATGCCCTCGGCCAGCCCGCGATAGGCGGGTCCGTCGGACGCGTATGGCCTCAGCAGGGTGGCGAGACGGGTGGCGGAGATGATCGTTGACACGAGGCCAGTGTTTCACAATTGGCTATGTATTGGAATGCCAATCTGATGCATTATTGAGTCATGACCGTGATCCTCGCCCTCCTAGGGCTCCTCGCCCTTGTGGCGACGCTGGCGGTGCTCGTACGCGCTATCGCCACGGACGGCTACGGCACACGCCCGCCGCCACGCAGCCACCAGGATGAGATGGGTTCATGGATCACGCAGCAGCTTTCTCGATGAAGCGCCTGCCCGAGCGGCTCGCTCGCCTCATCGCGGGGCTGTTCCTGTACGGCTTCACGATGGCGATGATGGTCGAGTCGACCCTCGGCCTGGACCCATGGGACGTGTTCCACGAGGGCCTGGCCGAACAGGTGCCGCTGACCTTCGGTCAGGTCGTCATCGCCGTGGGCGCGCTGGTGCTCCTCCTGTGGATCCCGTTGCGGCAGAAGCCCGGAATCGGCACCATCCTGAACGTCCTGATCATCGGCCTTGCTGCCGACTTCGGTATCGCGGTGATCGACCAGCCCGACAGCATCTGGCTCCGAGGGCTCCTTCTGCTCGGCGGTGTGGTCGGCAACGGATTTGCCGGGGCGCTCTACATCGGTGCCCAGCTCGGTCCGGGACCGCGTGACGGTCTGTGGCTCGGACTCGTACGACGCACCGGCCGCAGCGTCAGGTTCTGGCGCACCGTGATCGAGGTGACTGTCCTGGTCATCGGTTTCGTGCTCGGTGGCACGGTCGGACTCGGCACTGTGCTGTACGCCCTCACGATCGGCCCCATCGTGCAGATCTTCCTGCCGCTCGTGCAGGTCGATCTCACCGAGGCAAAGTTGCCGCAGCGGGTGCCAGACTGAGGTCCGAGCAGCCCGAAGCGCACGGGGCCTAGGACACGTCCTTGGTCAGCGGCGAGTGGCGATGATCAGCGAGGCGTCGACATCGATCAGCATCTCGACCGCGGCGAACCGCTCATCGGTCAGCCAGCGCTCACGGATGGTGTCGACACGGCCTTCGACGATCGGCGGCCAGAACGCGGACGGAGCGAAATCGTCGAGCACGACGATGCCGCCTGGCTCCAGCAGGTCGGCGAACACGTCGATCGCTTCCATGACGTCACGCACGTCGACGAACAGCAGCGAGAACGGTGCGTACTGCTCAAGCGTTGACCAGTCGCCGGCGATGACGTCGACATTGGGCGTCTCGGCGAAGATCTTCTGCACGTCTTCGGCCAGCGCCGGGTCGAGCTCTGCGCTGACGATGCGGGCATCCTTGGGAGCGCCGCTCGACAACCAGGCCGAACCGACACCGCAGCCGGTGCCCAGCTCGGCAAGTGTTCCCGTACGCGATGCGGCAAGCGCGGCAAGCAACCGGCCGGTTTCGTTGCGAATCGACGTGATGAATCCGCGCTGACGAGACAGGTCGAGAGTGCTCGAGACGATCTCGGGGACTTCTGCTGGCGCGCTCACGCCAGACAGTGTCGCATGACTGACTGACGTCTGGCTGTGCTCGCAAAGTGTCTCGTCAATCGAGACTCGGTGACGAAATGCGGACGCGGCAGCCATACGCGGTCTACGCTCGACACATGCGGAAGCAGCAGCTTGTAGTAATCGCTTGCCGCGGCAGGGCCTCTTAGGGCCACCCCTGCCGCGGAGTTTCGGCATTGGCTCGCCGTTCCGCCGCAGGGATCCAGATCACGACCTGATCTGTTGATGCATCTCTTTCTCCTTTCCGGATGATCTCCGGCTTTGGCGTCTGGCGGAACGGCGGACCCGCCATCCGTCGGCGCAATCCCTTAACGAAGGAGAAGAACCATGGATCCGTACCTGATGGAGTGGGGACCGGCACATCTGCGTGACGAGCCGGCGCCCGAGCTCGAGCTCGACGACCGTCCCGACGACAACTGAGTTGTCCCACGTGACGAGACGCCTGTTTCAAATCATGAGACGACGACCGTAGGATGACGCCCATGAGTCGCACGTACAAGCTTGCTGTCATTGCCGGTGACGGCATCGGTCCCGAAGTCACTGCCCAAGCACTCAAGGTGCTCGACCTCGTCGCGACCGAGCACGATGTCGCCTTCGACAAGACCGAGTTCAACCTCGGCGCGAAGCGCTGGCACGCCACCGGCGAAGTCCTGCCGGAAGACGAGCTTGAGTCGATTCGTGGCCACGACGCGATCCTCCTTGGTGCTGTTGGCGATCCGACCGTTCCCTCGGGAACACTCGAGCGCGGACTGCTGCTCAAGCTGCGCTTCGAGCTCGACCACTACGTCAACCTGCGTCCGTCCAAGATCTACCCGGGCGTGCCCACACCGCTTGCCAACCCCGGAGTCGTCGACTTCGTCGTGGTCCGCGAAGGCACCGAGGGCCCCTACGTCGGCAACGGCGGCGCAATCCGCGTCGGCACGCCGCAGGAGCTCGCAACTGAAGTCAGCGTCAACACCGCGTTCGGCGTCGAGCGCGTCGTTCGCGATGCCTTCGCCCGCGCCCAGGCACGGCCTCGCAAGAAGCTCACGCTCGTCCACAAGAACAACGTGCTCGTGCACGCGGGACACCTGTGGACTCGTACGGTCGACGCTGTCGCGACCGAGTTCCCCGACATCGCCGTTGACTACCTCCACGTCGATGCCGCAACGATCTTCCTGGTCACTGATCCTTCACGGTTCGACGTGATCGTCACTGACAACCTGTTCGGCGACATCCTGACCGACCTCGCGGCCGCCGTCACGGGTGGCATCGGTGTCGCCGCCAGCGGCAACATCAACCCCGATGGCACAGCTCCCAGCATGTTCGAGCCGGTGCATGGATCAGCCCCCGACATCGCTGGTCAGTCGAAGGCAGATCCGACTGCCGCCATCCTCTCGGCCGCACTGCTGCTCGATCACCTGGGCCTGCCCGCCGCGGCCGCTCAGATCAACGCAGCCGTCGAGTCCGACATCGCGTCACGTGGCACATCTCCCCGCAGCACCGAGGAGGTGGGAGAGGCTATCGCAGCGCGCGTGGCCGGAGGCGTATCGGTCGGTTAACGACCATTACCCTCCGACCTCAGAAGGTACTACCGTGACTCACATGACTGCATCACCCGCGTTCTCCCCTACCGTCGAGCTGAACCCGCATCCGCGGACGTCCGACGAGCTTGGCGTGATCCTCTCCAACCCAGGCTTCGGCAACTTCTTCACGGACCACATGTTCCTGGCCAAGTGGACGCCGGACGACGGCTGGGCTTACCCCAGGATCGTCCCGTACGGCCCTCTGTCGCTCGATCCGGCCACTGCCGTTCTTCACTACGCCCAGGAAGTCTTCGAAGGGCTCAAGGCCTACGCTCACGCTGACGGATCGGTCTGGCTGTTTCGCCCCGAAGCGAATGCCGAACGGATGCAGCGGTCCGCGCATCGACTCGCACTGCCCGAGCTCCCAACCGACTGGTTCATCGGCTCAATCAAGGCGCTCATCGACGTCGACGCAGCATGGGTTCCGCACGGTGACGAGAAGAGTCTCTACCTCCGTCCGTTCATGTTCGCGTCCGAGCGGTTCCTTGGAGTGCGGCCCAGCCAGCATGTGACCTACGGCCTCATCAGCTCGCCGGCCGGTGCCTACTTCCCGGAGGGCATCAAGCCGGTCTCGATCTGGCTGTCGGCTGAGTACGCCCGCGCTGGAGCCGGCGGCACGGGTGCCGCCAAGTGCGGTGGCAACTATGCATCCAGCCTGCTGCCACAACAGGAGGCCCAGGAGCAGGGGTGTGCCCAGGTGGCGTTCCTCGACTCCGCGGAGCACAAATGGGTCGAGGAGCTGGGCGGCATGAACCTCTTCTACGTCCAGTCGGATGGC
Organism: Propionibacteriales bacterium; assembly: GCA_038256885.1. Lineage (GTDB taxonomy): Bacteria > Actinomycetota > Actinomycetes > Propionibacteriales > Nocardioidaceae > Aeromicrobium. The sequence continues at coordinate 35,558 of JBBSJW010000022.1, read as the reverse complement.
TCGATCGTCACCCCTGAGCTCTCTGGCTCGATCCTCGAGGGCATCACTCGCGACTCGCTCATCACGTTGGCCCGCGACCTGGGACACGAAGTCGTCGAGCGGCGGGTCAGCATCGACGAGTGGCGCGACGGTTGTGCCGACGGCACGATCACCGAGGTGTTCGCCTGCGGCACGGCCGCGGTCGTCACACCCATCCGCTCGCTCAAGTGGGACGGTGGTGAGGCCGTCTCCGGTGACGGCGAGGCCGGCAAGGTCACGTCCGATCTCCGGACCGCCCTGATCGACATCCAGTACGGCCGTGCACCCGACCGTCACGGCTGGCTGAAGCAGGTTCTTCCAGCCTGAGATTTACTGTACTGGCCAGTACAGTCGGGGGTGCTCGGAATGAGCCCTCTGGTGCCCTAGTCTCGGATTAGAGGCCCAACGACGTGCCTCTTGCACTGGAGGCGCACATGTCTGTTGTCACGCGTACCGAACACGATCTGATCGGTGATCGCGAGATCCCCGCCGACGTCTACTGGGGTGTACACACCCTGCGGGCATTGGAGAACTTTCCCATCACTGGAATCCCGATCGGGGTCAGCCCGTACCTTGTGGAGTCGCTTGCCGCAGTCAAGCAGGCTGCGGCCGCGGCGAACCACGATCTCGGACTCCTCGATGACGAGCGGTTCGCGGCGATTCGCGGGGCATGCGAGGAAATTCGTTCCGGCGCGTTGCACGATCACTTCGTCGTCGACGTCATGCAGGGCGGCGCTGGCACGTCGACCAACATGAACGCCAACGAAGTCATCGCCAACCGCGCTCTTGAGCTGATGGGGCACAAGAAGGGCGATTACGACACGATCCACCCGAATGAGCACATCAATCTCAGCCAGTCGACCAACGACGTCTATCCGACCGCGGTGAAGATCGCGATCATCTTGGCGACGCATGCCTTGCTCGACGCGATGGAGGTGCTTGAGGCGTCGTTCGCAGCCAAGGCCGACGAGTTCCACGACGTGCTCAAGATGGGCCGCACCCAGCTTCAGGACGCTGTGCCGATGACACTCGGCCAGGAGTTCCGCACCTACTCGTTGATGATCGGCGAGGATCGCGCCCGATTGTCCGAGTCGGTGATGTTGCTTCACGAAATCAACCTCGGTGCGACCGCGATCGGCACGATGCTCAATGCGCCGGCGGGGTATGTGCCCGCGGCGTGTGACCATTTGGCCACGCTGACGGGCCTGCCTCTCGAGAGCGCTGTCGACTTGATCGAAGCGACCCAGGACTGCGGTGCGTTCGTCCAGCACTCCGGCACGTTGAAGCGCGTTGCGGTCAAGCTGTCGAAGATTTGCAACGACCTGCGACTCCTGTCGTCTGGGCCGCGAGCAGGCTTCAACGAGATCAACCTCCCCGCCGTACAAGCCGGGTCGAGCATCATGCCCGGCAAGGTCAACCCCGTCATCCCCGAGGTCGTCAATCAGGTCGCCTTCCAGATCATCGGCATGGACGTCACGGTGTCGATGGCGGCTGAAGCTGGTCAGCTGCAGCTCAACGCCTTCGAGCCGGTCATTTGCTACTCGCTGTCAGCAGGACTCGCCCGCCTGCGGGAGGCCGTTCTGGTGCTGGCCAAGCGGTGTGTCGACGGAATCACGGCGAACGTTGAGCTCTTGCGCGCTGAGGTCGAGAACTCGATCGGCTTGGTCACGGCGCTCAACCCGTACATCGGATACGCCGCTGCGACTGAGGTTGCCAAGGAGGCGCTGGCAACGGGGCGCGGTGTTGCAGAGCTCGTACTTGAACGGGGACTGTTGCCGCGCGAGAAGCTGGAGGCGATTCTCAAGCCGGAGACGCTGGCCAACCTGGCGCCCAAGACGAAGAAGGCCTAGAACAGCGCCGTTCCTGGGCTGGTCATGACCTCGACGGTCAGCGCCGGGAGTTGTGCGTCGTAGTCGATCAGTACGTCGACGCCCCGCTCCTCCGGAGTCGTCTCACCGCCCTCATATCCCGTGGCAATGTCGCCGAGCGTGACCCGCGCCGGTCCGACGGGGTCGTGCTCGGGCCACTCTTCCAGCAGTCGGTTGACCAGGCCGACGACGACCATGTCGTACATGTTGCGTTGGTCCTCCGGCACGTTGCGCACGACGATCTCGGGCAGACCGAGCACGTTGAGGCCGTGCGTACGGATCTCTCCAAGGTTCTCGAGGTCGTACTCGAACGTGAAGAGCGCCGCGGCCGGTCGGGGCTTGGGGTCTGAGAGCTCGACAACGCGTGGCTTCTGGAGATCCAGCACGAGGCCGTCATGACGCTCGGCCAATTCGATTGCCTCAGCCAGAGCCTCCTCGGCGGCCAGCCGGGCGGCTCCGGGACCCACGGACCGCGAGACCACGCGTTGAAAGGGAAGATCCGCCATGCGGTTGAGGTCCTGCACCGTGCTCCCGCGCATGCGCAGCAACGAGCGCTCGGGGAGGGGGACGAGATCCTCGCGGTCGAGCGGTTCGGCAGTGAGCACGACGTACGCGATCGTGACGATGGTCGGCACCGGTACGGGTCTGGCGCTCATAGATCGCTCAGTCTAGACTGAGCGACATGACGATCATCTCGATCATTATCGACGGGCGCGCCGGGCTCTAGATCTACGCCCGACGCGCTGCCTCCCATTGCCATGGGGGGCCTTTTTTGTGGGCACAGCTTATGAGCACAGTTTGTGGATTGACTCGCGATGACACGACGAAGGATTGACCAGTGAGCGCAGGCAAGCAGCACGTGAGCGACTTTCACGTCTACGACACGACGATGCGCGATGGCGCCCAGCAGGAGGGGCTCAACCTCTCGGTGCAGGACAAGATGCACATCGCCCGTCACCTCGACGACCTCGGCGTCGGCTACATCGAGGGCGGATGGCCCGGCTCCAACCCCAAGGACACCGAGTTCTTCGCCCTAGCCGCCAAGGAGCTGGACCTCAAGAACTCCACGCTGGCCGCGTTCGGTGCCACTCGCCGCGCTGACGGCGTCGCCGCCGACGATGAGCTCGTGGCTGCCCTGCGCGAGTCAGGCGCCTCTGTCGTGACGCTCGTCGCCAAGAGCCACGATCGTCATGTCGAGCTTGCGTTGCGTACGACGCTCGCCGAGAACCTCGCCATGGTCCGCGACAGCGTCACCCACCTGCGCGAAGAAGGCCAGCGGGTCTTCGTCGACCTGGAGCACTTCTTCGACGGCTACCGCGCCAACCGCGACTACGCGCTCGAGGTGGCAGCGACCGCCGCTGACGCCGGCGCCGAAGTCGTGATCCTGTGCGACACCAACGGCGGAATGCTGCCTCACTGGGTCAGCGAGATCGTTACCGACGTCGCCTCCACCGGCGCACGTCTGGGCATCCACGCCCACAATGACACGGGCTGCGCGGTCGCCAACTCCATGGCTGCCGTGCAAGCCGGCGTCACGCACGTGCAGGGCTGCATCAACGGATATGGCGAACGTACGGGCAATGCCGACCTGATCACCTGTATCGCCAACCTCGAGCTCAAGTTCGACATGCAGGTGCTGCCTGAAGGCAAGCTCGCCGAGGCCACGCGCATCGCGCATGCCATCGCCGAGATCACCAACTACCCGCCGTCGGCCCGCCAGCCCTACACGGGTGTCTCGTCGTTCGCGCACAAGGCTGGACTGCACGCCAGCGCGATCAGGGTCGATCCCAACCTCTACCAGCACATCGACCCCGCGCTGGTCGGCAATGACATGCGACTGCTCGTCTCGGAGATGGCGGGTCGCGCAACGATCGAGCTCAAGGGCAAGGAGCTGGGCTACGACCTGGCCAATGACGCCAAGCGGCTTGCTCGGGTGACTGACCGGGTCAAGCAGATGGAGCAGGACGGCTACACGTTCGAGGCGGCCGACGCATCGTTCGAGCTGCTGCTTGCCGAGGAGATGGAGGGCGCTCGCCCGTCATACTTCGACGTCGAGTCATGGCGTGTGCTCGCCGAGTCGACGCGTGGCGACGAAGCGGTGTCCGAAGCGACGGTCAAGCTGACCGCCGGGGGAGTGCGCCTCGCTGTCATCGGCGAGGGCAACGGTCCGGTCAACGCGCTCGACCATGCTCTGCGTCAGGCGATCGAGCAGGTCTATCCCGACGTGGCCCGATTCCACCTGATCGATTTCCGTGTTCGCATCCTCGACCAGGGACACGGCACTGATGCGATCACTCGCGTGCTGATCGAGACGACGGATGGCAAGGACGTATGGGTCACGGTGGGCGTCGGCGCCAACATCATCGAGGCCTCGTGGGAGGCGCTTGTGGACGCGTTCACGTATGGGCTGCGCAAGCACGGCGTGGATCCGCGTATTGACCACTAGCTAGCGTTGACCCCATGAGTGCACGTAGGGCAGCGATGGTGCTGCCGGTGCTGATCACCCTGGTGGTCGGCGCGGCGATCGGCGGCCTCGTCATCACGCAGAACCAGCGTCAGGACGAGCAAGTCGCGAATGCTGAGGCGATTGGTCGGGACTATCTGTCGGCTGCAGCCGAGTTCCAGGCGGGCGTCGCCAAGTCGATCAAGGCTGCCGACTCCACCAAGCTCGACGAGATCACCCGTGCTCTCAACTCGGCCATCGCCAAACCGCCGAAGCTGCCGAGCACGTCCGCGTACGGGCGGCAAAACTCCTCGACCTATCGAGAGGCCATCGATGTGCGGTCCACGCTGCTCGGTCCGTACAAGCGGTTGGGGCGCCAGCTCAAGGAAGCGAAGGTTGCCGAGAGATTCATCGCCGAGGCCCGGAAGCTGCTCGAAATGCGCGCCACCGACTACGTCGGGGCCAGCGTCATCACCAGCAGTGGAGTGGTGCGATCCCGGTTGATCCCGGCGTTCGCGAATGCTCGTGACGCCTTCGACGCCGTGCCGGTGCCGAAGGGCCAGGATAAGCTCGCCTCCACGATCCATGACGCCGCGCAATACGTCGTCGACCAGGCCACGCTGCTCGCCAACCGGATCGATGACCGGAAGAGCTTCTCGTTCAGCTATGCGGCACAGTTCCAGGCCGCCGCTGATGCGCTCAACGACTATGGGACGACGATCGAGGGCGACGTGACCGAGGCGGTCAATGTCGTGATCGCGGCAGGCTAAGAGGGTGGGCGGACCATCGGCGTGTGCTGGATGCCGGCCTCGTCGAAGTCCTCGCCCGATCGCGCGTAGCCGAAGGACTCGTACCACTCCTCAAGGTGCGACTGGGCGTTCAGCACGATCTCACGGCTGCCCCACAGTCGAGTGGACTCAGCCATGAGCCGTCCCGCCAACCCGAGGCCTCGCTGATCCCGGCGCGTGCAGACCCGACCAAGATGCACGTGTCCATCGTCCAGCACGCGCAGATAGCTCGTCGGACCCTGGTCATCGGCCAGCCACATGTGGGTTGTCGTGGGGAGGAGGTCGCGCCCGTCGGGATCGATGTCCTCGACGTGCTGCTCGAACGCAAACACCGCGTCGCGGATCTTCCAGATGTCGTAGACGTCCTGTGCCGTGAGCGCATCACCAGTGACCGTACGACAGTGCCCTTGATGAGCTCGCTGGCGCTCGCTCATGTCATGCGCACGAATTGCAGGTGCCGAAGATCTCGAGCGTGTGCGACACGCCCGTGAACCCGTTCTCCTCTGCGATCTTGTCGGCCCAGCGTTCGACGGTCGGGCCCTCGACCTCGACCGTACGACCGCAGGAGCGGCAGACGAGGTGATGGTGGTGGCCCGCACTGCACTGCCGATAGAGGACTTCGCCGTCGTCGTTGCGGAGGGCATCGATCTCTGCGGACTCCGCGAGCACCTGGAGACTGCGATAGACCGTCGAAAGGCCGACTGAGTCGCCGCGCTTGGTCAGTGCATCGTGGATCTCCTGGGCGCTGGCGAACCCATCAAGGTCGTTGAGGATCGCCACGACGGCACGTCGTTGACGGGTGTTGCGCGGTGCTTCAACCATGACTTCTCCTCAGGCGTAATCTACTCGGCGCCGACGGCTGCGTGAGCGCCTGATCAGTGTGCCGACCAGAGCGGCGACGGCAAAAATCGTGAGAGCGATCAGCACGATGGTTGGTCCGGGCTGGGTGTCGATCTGATAACTCGTCACCAGGCCACCCAATGCGGCGATCAGACCGATCGCCATCGCTGCGAAGTGCGTCGTACGGAAGCTCCGCGTCAACTGTTGTGATGCGGCCACCGGCACGACCATCAACGCCGATACGAGGAGCAGGCCGACTGTACGCATGGCGACCGTGATCGTGACGGCGGCGAGGATCGCGATGAGGATGCTGTAGGCGCGGACCGGCACGCCGCTGACCCGGGCGTGCTCCTCGTCCTGGCACACTGCGAACAGCTGGGGCGACAGTCCGATCGAAAGTGCGATCACAATCAGACCGAGAATCGCCACGACGGCAAGGTCAGTGTTGGAGACCGTTGTGATCGAGCCGAACAGGAAGCTGTTGAGCACGGACGCGTTCTCATCAGCGAGGTTGGCGAGCAGGACGCCGCCGGCGATGCCTCCGTAGAACAGCATCGCGAGGGCAACATCGGCGCTGGTGCGTGCGTACATGCGAAGTAGCTCGATCACGACCGCGCCAATGGCTGCCACGATGACAGCGGTTAGGACGGGCGCGATGCCGGTCAGCAGACCGAACGCGACGCCCGTCAGCGCGACGTGGCCGAGGCCGTCGCCGAGAAGGGCGAGTCGGCGTTGCACCAGGAAGGTGCCGATCGCGGGTGCCGCGAGACCGGTGAACACGGCGGCGACCAACGCGCGGCGCATGAATTCATAGTCGAAGAGCTCGAGCATCAGATCACCCCTTCGCCGGGGATGCCCGGCTCCCGCTGGGGCACGTCGTGGTGGTGGACGTGTGAGTGGTCTTCGTGGACCACGCCGTCGACGGGTCCGTCGTACGTGACTTCACCCATCTCGAGGACGACGGCACGGTCGATCTGGGCGCGCAGGGGACCGAGCTCGTGGGCGACGAGCAGGATCGACGCGCCCTCTTTTACGAGTCCACGCAGCAGCTCGGCGAGGATTTGCTGGTTCTCGTGGTCGACGCCCGCGGTCGGCTCGTCCATGACGAGCAGCTCCGCCTCGGTGGCAAGGGCGCGGGCTATCAAGGCCCGCTGCTGCATGCCCCCGGACAGGTCACTGAGCGACGAGCCGCTCCGGTCGGAGAGACCGACCCGCTCGATCGCGGCGGCGACAGCGGCGTTGTCCCTGGCGGTGCTGCGGCCGAAGTAGGGGCGATAGGCGAGTCGTCCGCTGGCGACGACCTCGCGCACGGTCGCGGGCACGCCCGCCACGGCACGCGAGCGCTGTGGCACATAGCCGAGGCGTCGACGATCACGGAAGTCAGACAGGGGAGTGCCGAACAGCTCGACCGTGCCGGCACTCATCGGGACGAGTCCGATCGCGGCCCTCACGAGCGTCGACTTGCCGGAGCCGTTCGAGCCGAGCAGCGTGACGAACTCCCCGCCAGACACCTCGAGGTCGACCTGCTGGAGTACAGGTCGACCATCGAGTGCCACGGTCACGCCGCGCGCAACCAGGGGTTTGGGTTGGTTCATGTACAGCCGTTGGCCTTCTTGAGCGTCGCGAGGTTCTTGTACATGAGGGTCACGTAGGTCTCGTTCTTCGTACGGTCCGACAATCCCTCGATGGGATCGAGCGTAGCGGTCGTTGCGCCGGTCTCCCGGGCGATCGTGTCGGCTATCGCCGGACTCACCAGCTCCTCAGTGAAGATCGTGGTGATGCCAACCTTCCGGACGAGCTTGGTGATGCCGGCCAGCTGTGACGGCGACGGCTCATTGGTCGGGTCGAGTCCCGCGATCGGGATCTGGGTCAGCTCGTAGCGGTTCGCGAGGTAGTGGAACGCCGCGTGGCTCGTGACGATCGAGCGGGTTCGGCACTGTGCGAGACCGTCCCCGAACCTGGTCCCGAGGAGTTCGATCTCGACGATCAGCCTGTCAGCGTTCGAGCGGTACGTGTCGGCGTGCGCCGGGTCAACCGCAGCAAGCTGGGTGGCCACGGACTCGGTGATGACGCGCATGTTGGCAGGGTCGAGCCAGACGTGCGGGTCGGCGTCCTCGTGATCATGGCCGTCCTCGGGCTCGTGCTCCCCGACGTCCTCGGACGCAGAGTCGAGGGTGACAAGCGCGGCGACGTCGATCGTGTCCGTTTTGGAACGCGAAGCCTGCTCCACCGTCGTATCGACAGCCTCCTGGAAGTGCTCTTGGTAGATCACCAGGTCGGCTTCCTGTACGGCAGCGACTTGCTTGGGCTTGAGCTCGAGATCGTGCGGCTCGGCTCCGGGTGAGGTGAGGTTCTGGACGTTGACGAAGGAGCCCCCGACCTGCTCGGCGATGAATGCGTACGGGTAGAACGATGCGACGACCGAGGTCTTCCCATCGTCCTTCGCGCCCGCACCACAAGCGGCAAGGAGGGCAACGAGTGGGGCGATCGCGAGCAGGGCGAGAGGCTTCTTCATGAGAATGATTCTCAACTACCTGAGAATCATTGTCAACTTCAGCCTGTCGCGCTGGCGCCCGGTCGGGATGAGCCGTGGCTCGACCGATATCGTTGCTGGTTCAACACCTCGGGCGTACGTCGTCACGACGACGTACCCGGCCCGCCGACACCCAGCCGGAATGGATCTCTCATGGCATCGACCGTCGAGAACGTCATCAGCCTCAGCAAGCGCCGCGGATTCGTCTACCAATGTGGAGAGATCTACGGCGGCACCCGCTCGGCGTGGGACTACGGCCCGCTCGGTGTCGAGCTCAAGGACAACATCAAGCGCCAGTGGTGGCGTTCGATGGTTCAGAGCCGCGATGACGTCGTCGGCCTCGACTCCTCGGTGATCCTGCCGACGCCCGTCTGGAACGCATCGGGCCACCTCGCTGCCTTCGTCGACCCGCTCGTCGAGTGCCAGAAGTGCCACAAGCGCTATCGCCAGGACCACCTGCAGGAGGCGTACGCCGAGAAGAAGAAGCTCGACGATCCTGACGCCGTCGGCATGGAGCTCATCGTCTGCGAGAACTGCGGCACCCGCGGCGAGTGGACCGAGCCCAAGATGTTCAACGGGCTCCTCAAGACCTACCTCGGCCCGGTCGAGTCGGACGAGGGTCTGCACTACCTGCGCCCCGAGACCGCCCAGGGCATCTTCATCAACTTCGCCCAGGTCATGACGACCTCGCGCAAGAAGCCGCCGTTCGGTATCGGCCAGATCGGCAAGAGCTTCCGCAACGAGATCACACCGGGCAACTTCATCTTCCGCACCCGCGAGTTCGAGCAGATGGAGATGGAGTTCTTCGTCGAGCCGGGCACGGACGAGGAGTGGCACGAGACGTGGATCCAGACCCGTATGGACTGGTACACCGGCCTCGGCATCAACCCCGACAACCTGCGCCTCTACGAACACGCTCAGGAGAAGCTGTCACACTACTCCAAGCGGACCGTCGACATCGAGTACCGCTTCGAGTTCCAGGGATCGGAATGGGGCGAGCTCGAGGGCATCGCGAACCGTACGGACTTCGACCTGAAGACCCACAGCGAGCACTCCGGCAAGGACCTGCAGTACTTCGACCAGCCCAACAACGAGCGTTGGACCCCGTATGTCATCGAGCCCGCCGCCGGCGTCAACCGCTCGATGATGGCTTTCCTGGTCGATGCGTATGTCGAGGAGGAAGTGCCCAACGCCAAGGGCGGTACCGACACTCGTACCGTGTTGAAGCTCAACCACCGCCTCGCGCCGGTCAAAGCGGCGGTGCTCCCGCTCTCGCGCAACGAGGACCTGTCGCCCAAGGCGCGTGCACTCGCCGCCGAGCTGCGTGGATTCTGGAATGTCGACTTCGACGACGCGCAGGCGATAGGCAAGCGCTATCGCCGCCAGGACGAGATCGGCACTCCGTTCTGCATCACGGTCGACTTCGAGACGCTCGAGGACAACGCGGTGACGATCCGGGAACGCGACACCATGACGCAGGAGCGCATCCCGCTCGACCAGGTCACGACTTGGATCGCGGCGCGTCTGCCTGGTTGCTGACCCGCGCGTGAGTGACAATCGGCAGGTGTCGACACTCAAACGCTCTGCCATGGTGGTCGCCGCTGTCGTGGCGATGTTCGCCGTCGCTGCCTGCGGCGGTTCTGATGCCAAGGACGACGAAGGCGTGCCAGTTCCCAAGGGATTCGACCTGCCGGCCGGCGTGACCCTGACCAAGGGCGGCACCGTGCTGACTGAGGACGACTCGGCGAGCGTGATCTACCAGGTGGGCAATGCGGCCGCGAGCGCCATCACGGTCACGGTGACCGAGGTGCGCAAGGGAAAGATTGCCGACTTCAAGTTCTTCTCCCTCGATGAGGAGTCCAAGCAGTCGACGCCGTTCTGCGTCAAGGTGACGGTCAAGAATGAGGGTCCTGCCGGATTGGGCGGGGCAGCTCTACCGATCTACTCGCACGACTCGGCCAACACGATTCGGCAGGCCAACGAGCTGGTCGGCAACTTCAAGCCATGCCCCAAGCCGGCGTTGCCCAAGACGTTCCTCCCGGGAGCGTCGGCAGATCTGTGTCTGGTCTACCTCGTGCCCAAGGGCAAGGCGCTCCAGTCCGTCGACCTGCAGACTGGTTCGGCCAAGGACGTCATCACCTGGACCCCGTAGTCCCCTCAATCGGATGGGACAATGGGCGCATGTCCATTGCCACCGTGCCGCACACTCTGCGCCTCGGCGACCTTGAGGTCGCGACGCCAGTAGTGCTGGCACCGATGGCGGGCGTGACCAATGCGGCGTTCCGCCAGCTCTGCGCCGAGCAGGGTGCGGGGCTGTACGTCTGCGAGATGATCACCTCGCGCGGCATCGTCGAGGGTGACAAGACCAGCATGGCGATGCTGACGTTTGCACCCAACGAGACCGTTCGGTCGGTCCAGCTCTACGGCATTGACCCCACGTACGTCGGCCGTGCCGTCGAGATCCTGTGTGCTGAGCATGGCGTCGACCACGTCGATCTCAACTTCGGTTGCCCAGTCCCCAAGGTGACCCGCAAGGGCGGTGGTGCGGCGCTGCCGTGGAAGTCGACGCTGCTTGGCGAGATCCTCACTGCAGCTGTCGGCGCCGCGAAGCCGTATGGCATCCCCGTGACGATGAAGACCCGCAAGGGCATCGACGACGAGCACCTGACCTATCTCGACGCAGGTCGCATTGCGCAGGACGCCGGCTGTGCGGCTATCGCATTGCACGGTCGTACGGCAGTGCAGCACTACTCGGGCCGTGCCGACTGGGATTCCATCGCCCAGCTCAAGGCGGCTGTCGACATTCCGGTGCTGGGCAACGGAGACATCTGGGAGGCGGCGGACGCGATCCGCATGGTCGACCAGACCGGCATCGACGGAGTCGTCGTAGGCCGTGGGTGCCTCGGCCGGCCCTGGCTGTTCCGTGACCTCGCAGCTGCGTTCAATGGCGAAGACGTGCTGCAGCTTCCGACGCTCGGCGAGGTCTCCGGCGTGATGCGCCGGCACGCCGAGCTGCTCGGTGAGCTGCTGGGCGAGGAGCGCGGCTGCATCGAGTTCCGCAAGCACATTGCGTGGTACCTCAAGGGCTTCGCTGCCGGCAAGGACGTTCGAAGCCAGCTCGGGATGGTGTCCTCGTACGCGAATCTCGACGAGCTGCTCGGCCGGCTCGACCCGTCCGAGGCCTATCCGGTCGCTGAGCTCGGCACCCCGCGCGGTCGCCAGGGCACGCCCAAGCGTGTCTCGGTGCCTGACGGTTGGCTCGACTCCCGCGAGGTGACGGAGCCGCTCGACGCGGGTGCCGAAGACGCAACCGACGGCGGCTAGAGAAGCAGCCAAGCCTGCGTGTGTTCACCCAGTGACCCGTAGTGGGGCGTGCCGGTGGGCCGCCGGACACTCGGTCAGGCGGCTTGGCGGTAGTGGATTCTTCGTCGTCTACGTAGTGGCACGTGGTGGCGGTTGGTGAAGTTGAAACCGTCGACTGCATTGCCGGTTATGTGGAGCAGTTCGCGGTGCAGCAGGTGATGGCAGCGGGAGCAGAGTCCGACGAGGTTGTCGAGGTTGGTCGTGCCACCTCGTGACCACCAGACGACGTGGTGGATCTCCAGATGGGTGTTGTGACAGCCGGGTGCGGCGCATTCGTTGCCCTGCCGAGCGAGGACCGCCTTGCGTTGACGGCCGGTCGCGAGGCGTTGGGTGCGTCCGACGTCGAGAATCTCTCCGTTGCGGGTGTAGATCGGGGTGATGTGGGCGGTGCAGGTGAGGTAGTCGAGCAGTCGTGGTCCGATGGAGCCGTAGTCGGCCAGCTGGGCGGGTGTGTCCTGGGTGGCATCGAGGATCACCGACAGCTGCGGCCGCACTCCGTTGTCTGACGGAAGGCCGGATTCGAGAAGCGAAGTCATCAGGGTGTCTATCCCGTCGACGCGGCGCTGGGCACCGGTACGGAGGTCAGCGGGGCCGGTGGGCTTGGAGGCTGAGTCGTGCACGGCCTTGAACTTGGCGCCGACGACAGGGTTGAGAAAGCCGTTGACGTGGAACCCGTCGGGCACGGCGCGGATCTGGAAGTCTTCGCGGTCCATGCCTTCAGCCCATGCCTTGTCCAGGTCATCGGGGTAGACGACTTCACGCAGGTGCCGGATCACCTTGAACAGCTCACTGGGCTCGGCATTCTTGGCTACGTCGACCAGGACCGCTTCGTGCTCGGCGACCACGTCGGCGCCGACATGCTTGATGCCGTAGGTGAACGCGGCCACGTGCTCGGACCTGATCTCGCCGGACTCGGCTGCCTCGCCGACAGCTGGCAGCTGGGCAATCGTGTGGGGCATTCTCACCAACGTGGTGGCGTCCTTCGCGCTGACCCGAAGCTCGTTGCGCACCCACACGTTCAACGACGAAGCGCCGTCGAACTCGTAGGAGCGGGACAGCTCCATCGACGAGAGACGGGCCGCGATGGCGGTGTCGAGCGCGTCCTTGGCGGCCTGGAGTGTGCGGACGGCATCACGGTCATCGGCAGAATGCAGCGCGTCGGCCGCCGTCTGCAATGCCTGAAATGTCGCCCCCTGATTCATACTCCAAACCTACCCGAACAGACGTTCGATGACGAGTGGAAAACCCTGTGCATTCAGCGACAATCAAAGATCCTTGTCCACATCTGAAGCCACTATCGCGGCTGTCCACAGCACCAGCTTGGGCCCTTGTATTTGCGCTTTTCCTCAGTCAGCGATCAAGCGAGTAGACGATGAAGCCTTCGTTGGTCGCGACCGAGTCATACAGTCGTCGGCCGGCAGTGTTGGTCTCGTGCGTCTGCCAGTAGACGCTGTCGACTCCGAGTTCGTGTGCAGCGTCGCTGACGGCCTGTATCAGGGCGCGGCCGACGCCCTTGCCACGGAGCTCAGGTGCGGTGAAGAGATCGCGGAGATAGCAGATCGGCTCGATGCTGGTCGTGCTGCGATGGAAGAGGTAGTGCACCAGCCCGACGAGCTGACCGTCCTCTTCGGCGACCAGCGCGAACACCGGCTCGTCAGGGTCGAACAAGCGTGCCCACGTGGTTGACGTGACCTCCTCGGGCAGGGCCGAGCCGCCGGTGCGCTCATAGAACTCGTTGTAGCCGTCCCACAGGGGACGCCAGGCGTCGAGATCGGACTCTTCTATCGGACGCACCATCATGAACGTGCCTCTCGTGCGCGGTCGAGCTGGGCAAGCACTGTGGCACGTGCAGCGTCGGCCGGGAGGTTCCTGCCATCAGCATCGACGGGGCCCTTGGGCGAGTGCACCTCGACGGTCGCCAGTCCGAGCCGCCGCTGGAGTGGGCCCTGGCTGAGCTCGACGGACTGCGTCTTGTGGTGCGGCACGATGCTGGTCGTCCGCTGGATCCAACCTTCACTGGCCACGAAGGTCGAGTCATTGGCGGCAACCCAGCGGTAGCGGAAGCCGATCGGCGCGAACCACCACGATCGTGGCGATGCGTACGTACGGTCGCCGATCGCCGGATCCGCACCGGGAAGCAGCTCGGCGATGATCGCGTTCGCCAACGGTGCGTCGCTGATCGGGAGCAGGGTCGAGTTGGCGTTGTTGCCTTCGCTCTCGCTGCCTTGGGAGGCGTATCCGGCGACGTCGACCTCGAGTCGCTGCCAGCCCAGTCGTCGCCACACCAGCGGCTCTTTGACCGCAATGCCCTGGACGCGGTCATACGGGATGGTCTGCGACGTGCGCGACAGCAGTCCGCGCTCGATCCGCAGCCCACGCTCACCTCGCGACAACGTGAAGTTCCACTGCTGGATGACTCGTTGTCCGACGATCTGCACGAGCCACGACGCCAGCGGGATGATGCCGCCGATGAAGGCGAAGACGTTGCCGAACCAGAGCGCCGCGACAAGCAGTGCCGCCGTGCCGAGCGCCGCAAACAGGAAGTCGAGCGACAGCAGGGTGCCGATGATGATCCGCAGCGGCGGCACGACGGTGATGATGCTGCGCTGCTCGTCGGGCGCCTCATCGGCCGCGGCCCGACCGTGGGTGCGGTCCAGCAGTACGCGACGGAGGGCGCCGGCGTCATCGAGCTTGAGGAATCGCAGCGAGGTTCGCGAGTTCTTGCCGCCGGCCATCTCGATGCGCAGCTCGGCCAGGCCGAAGATGCGAGCGACGAGCGGTTCGGCGATGTCGACCGACTGGATGCGCTCGTACGGGATGCGTCGCGATGACTTGGTGATGATGCCGCTGTTGATACGCAGCTCGGTCCCGTCGATGACGTACCGGGTGAATCGCCACGTCAGGAAGCCAACCCCCATGCCGATCAGCAGTCCGCCGAACAGCAGGATGAGGCCGCTGAGCACGGGATTGAGCCCCTCCAAGCCTTCACCGTTGAACATCGAGGTGAAGAGGCCGAAGACCGCGGCAGCTGCCCAGAGCGTTCCCTGGACCACTCCGGTCAGCGGGTGCGTGCGGAGCCCGACTGCCTCGGTGACCGCAGGTGAGGACTCAGACACCGGCGCCATGCGACTCGCCGAGCTCGGTCAGCCGGTTGCGGAGTGCGGTCGCCTGGTCGGCGAGGAGGCCGGGGATGTCGGCCGCGGTCTCGGGGCTCGCGGTGTGCAGCGTGACGGTGGCGATGCCGTAGGCGCGGTCGAGCGGGCCGGCTTCGACGTCCACGAACTGCATGCGGCCGTACGGGATCGCGACGAGCCGCTTGAACATCACGCCGCTCGTGACGAGCAGATCGTCGGCGTTCTCGGCGTAGCCCCAGCTGCGTTGGTTGCGCCCAGCCCAGATCCAGCCCCACACCGCTCCCGCCAAGGCGAGGGCAGCGACGATCGCACCGATCCACCAGAGGTCGTCGGCGAGCAGCAAGACCAGGACGACTCCGATGGCGAGAAATACGGCCGAGAAGATCAGGGTCAGAATGCGTCGAACTGTGGCAAGACGTGGTGAGTTGCGCTTCCATTCGCCGACGACAGGTTCGAAGAGAGGATCCACGCGGCTCACTGTAGACGGACGGCACGCTGGCAGGAGCGGCCGTGCGACTCGACCACTGCGTTGCAACGAAGTGGCGTCAGGAGCATCAGTCGACCACGCGATCGCGGCTGTCACCAGCGTTCCAGCCGGTGTGCTCGGACTCACTGACCTCGGCCATCTGCGGGCCGGAGCGCACGCAGACTTCGTCGTTCTGGGCTCTGATCTGCGGACGAATCAGGCTTGGATTCAGGGAAAAAAGGCATTTGACCGCACCGGTCCCACGGTGGGAGACTGAGAGACGCAGGCCAGCCCCTGCCCTTCCCCAACTGCCACCCTTTTTGTGCGGAGATTTCCATGGCCAAAGCACTTGTCGGCTTCATCGGCGGCCCCACATCAGCGCAGTCTCGTGACACTGCGATGTTGCGTCGCCGCATTGCCGATCTTGAGGCAGAAGTACTGCGCCTCAAGGTCGAGAACGACGGACTCCTCAAGACCCTGCGCGAGCAAGTTGACCACGTGACGGCGGGCGATCTGCTCGAACCCGTTGCCGGTCACCGCTGACGCGAGCGATAGATCTGGCGACAGTCCGTCGCCTGCGGCATCTGGTCGCCTAGTGTGTCCTCAAGTCCCCGGACTTGAACAGCACAGCCGGCCGTCGTCGTAGGAGCAACGTTGTACCTCAAGAGCCTCACACTTCGTGGGTTCAAGTCCTTTGCATCCTCAACGACTCTCCAGTTCGAAACTGGCATCACGTGCGTGGTCGGCCCCAATGGCTCCGGCAAGTCCAACGTCGTCGACGCCCTCGCCTGGGTCATGGGCGAGCAGGGCGCGAAGTCACTGCGCGGCGGCAAGATGGAAGATGTCATCTTCGCCGGTACGTCCGGTCGCCCGCCGCTTGGCCGCGCCGAGGTCGTGCTCACGATCGACAACACCGATGGCGCGCTGCCCATCGAGTACACCGAAGTCACGATCACCCGCACGATGTTCCGCAATGGCGGATCCGAGTACGCAATCAACGGCAACACCTGCCGACTCCTCGACGTCCAGGAGCTGCTCAGCGACTCGGGTATCGGCCGCGAGATGCACGTCATCGTCGGCCAGGGCCAGCTCGACAGCGTCCTGCGCGCCACGCCCGAGGAGCGCCGTGGCTTCATCGAAGAAGCGGCCGGTGTCCTCAAGCACCGCAAGCGCAAGGAGAAGGCGCTTCGAAAGCTCGACGCGACCCAAGGCAACCTGACGCGACTCAACGACGTACTCACTGAGCTCCGTCGTCAGCTCAAGCCGCTGGGTCGTCAGGCCGAAGTGGCTCGCCGGGCAGCAGTCATCCAGGCCGACGTACGCGACGCCCGGGCCCGACTGCTCGCCGATGACGTCACCCAGGCACGCAAGGTCATCGCCGAGGAGCTGGCAGACGAGACCGCACTGAAGGATCGCCGGCAGTCGGTTGAGGCAGCGATCGCCGAGGCCCGTGAGCAGGAGACGGTGCTGGAGGACCAGCTGCGTGAGGACTCTCCGCGCCTGGCCACGGCGCAGGAGACCTGGTACTCGCTGTCCGGTCTGCGCGAACGCTTCCGCGGTACGGCCGGTCTGGCCAACGAGCGCGTACGTCTGGCTGCCGTCGAGGCTGACGATCGTCGGGTCGGCCGCGATCCCGAAGTGCTCGAGGCGGAGGCACGTGAGGCGCAGGCCAAGCACGAACAGCTCGACGCGGGCGTATCCGAGGCGACCGAGTCCCTCGAGCAGGTCATCGCAGCCAAGGACGCAGCCGAAGCGGCCTACACAGCCGAAGAGCGTCGCGTTGCCGGACTGCTTCGCGCAGCCGCCGACCAGCGAGAAGGTCTGGCGCGGCTCCACGGTCAGGTCAACTCGCTCAAAAGCCGCGCCACCGCAGCCGGCGAGGAAATTGGCCGCCTGACGGTCGCCCGCGACGAGGCTGAGCACCGCGCCACCGACGCGCACCGTGAGTTCAGCGCGCTCGAGAACACGATCGCCGGGCTGAATGCCGGCGAGTCTGGACTCGACGAAGACCTCGAAGCTGCCGAGACCGCCCTCGCAGAGATCGTTGAACAGCTGGCATCCCTCGGATCACAGACGCAGGAGGCCGAGCGCCAGCAGTCCGCGCTCGCAGCCCGCAAGGAAGCGCTTGAGCTGGGACTGGCCCGCAAGGACGGTGCAGGTGCGCTGCTCGCGGCAACGGACGAGATCAGCGGACTCCTCGGCTCGGTCGCAGCGCTGCTGACCGTACGCAGTGGGTTCGAGACCGCGATTGCCTCAGCACTTGGATCAGCCGCAGATGCCGTAGCGGTCGATCATCTCGACACAGCCGTCTCCGCGATGGAGAAGCTCAAGTCCGAGGACCTCGGTCGCGCAGGAATGCTGCTCGGCGGCGGTGAGGTGGACGACTCGTCGTGGCCTGGGCTGCCGGCGTTCGCGACCTATGCGATTGACGTGGTCGATGGCCCGGCCAAGCTGCAGGGTGCGTTGCGCCGACTGCTCTACAAGGTGGCCGTCGTCGACGACCTCGAGCACTCGCGTCAGCTGATCGCTCAGTCTCCGGACGTTGTTGCCGTGACCCGCGATGGCGATGTCCTCGGTCCGCACTTCGCATCCGGCGGATCGACGTCGAAGCAGAGCCTGATCGAGGTCAAGGCAGCCATCGAGACGGCCGCCGAAGACCTCGAGCGTGCGGTGCACACCCTCGAGCGGCTTCGCTTCGAGATCGAGGGCGCCGAGACTCGCCGCGTCGCGGCACAGGAGCATGTCGATGCGGCACTCGCTCGACTTCACGAGTCGGACGCCACGATGGCGGCAGTCGCCGAGAACCTCGGCCACCTGGGTGCCACTGCGCGAGCTGCACGTGGCGAGGCCGATCGCCTGACGGCAGCGATCAACGCCGCTGCCGAAGCGCGGGACGTGGACGTCTCGGGACTCGCTGAGCTCGAAGACCGACTTCGGCAGGCCGAGTCAGCGCCGGAGGAGGAGCCGGACACGACCCTTCTTGAGGAGCTTGCTGAGAAGGCCTCCTCGGGTCGCCGGGCTGAGACCGACGCGCGGCTGGCATTGAGGACCAACGAAGAACGAGCTCGGGCCCTTGCGGCGCAGGTCAGCTCACTCTTTGAAGCGGCTGCCGCTGAGCGTCAGGCCCGCATCAAGGCAGAAGAACGGCGCGAACGTCAGATCCGCGAGGCCGAGACCGCCAGGGCTGTGATCGCGGCGAGCGACCGCGTACTCGTACGGCTCGAGCAGTCGGTTCTGCAGGCATCTGAGCTCCGTCGGACGATCGAGACATCACGCTCCGGCCGCGAGGAGACGCTGCGCGGCGTACGCATCAAGCTGCGTGAGCTGAGCACTGAGCTCGACGGACTCACCGACTCGGTCCACAAGGACGAGATGGCCCGGGCAGAGATGCGCCTGCGCCTCGAAGGGCTCGAGACCCGTGCGCTCGAGGAGCTCGGCCTCAACATCGAAGAGCTGATCGCCGACTACGGCCCGGATCAGCTCGTACCTCCGATCGCCGAGGCGACCGAAGAAGGCGACGACGCCGCTGAGCCCGGACCGTCGGTCCCGTACGACCGCGAGGAGCAGACCAAGCGACTTCGTGCTGCGGAGCGATCCATGGCGATGCTCGGCAAGGTTAATCCGCTCGCCCTTGAGGAATTCAGCGCGCTCGAAGAGCGTCACCAGTTCCTGTCCGAGCAGCTCGAGGACCTCCGCAAGACTCGCAAGGACCTGCTCGAGATCGTCGAAGAGGTCGACGCGAAGGTCGAGCAGGTCTTCACCGAGGCTTGGTACGACGTCGAGCGCGAGTTCGCCGATGTCTTCTCACGGCTTTTCCCCGGTGGTGAGGGATCGCTGATCCTGACCGATCCGCAGAACATGCTCACGACCGGCATCGACGTCGAGGCGAGGCCCCCGGGCAAGAAGGTCAAGCGGCTGTCGCTGCTGTCCGGTGGTGAGCGCTCGCTGGTCGCGGTGGCATTCCTCGTCGCGTTGTTCAAGGCCCGTCCGAGCCCGTTCTACATCCTCGACGAGGTCGAGGCAGCGCTCGACGACACCAACCTCGGCCGCCTGCTCGAGATCTACGAAGAGCTGCGCGCCAGCTCGCAGCTGATCGTCATCACGCACCAGAAGCGCACGATGGAAGTCGCCGACGCGCTCTACGGAGTCTCGATGCGCGGCGATGGCGTCTCCGCGGTGATCAGCCAGCGCCTGCGCGACGAGGCGTCAGCTTGAGTGAGGCGACGCTGCGTGCGGAGTTCCCGACGCTGCGCACCATCACGACGCGGTGGGAGGACGAGGACGTCTACGGGCATGTCAACAACGTCGTCTACTACTCCTACTTCGACACCGCGGTCAACGGCTACCTCATCGAGGCGACCGGGACCGACATCCGCAAGCTCGACGCCGTCGGCCTGGTGGTCGAGACCCAGTGCACGTTCAAGCGTTCGCTCGGATTCCCTGAGGACGTCCAGGCCGGCATCGCCGTCACCAAGATCGGCGGCTCCAGCATTGAGTACCGCATCGGCCTGTTCCAGGGCGAGGCTGACGAGCCGGCAGCGATCGGGCGGTTCGTCCACGTGTACGTCGACGCTGAGACGCGCAAGACCATACCGATCCCGCAGGCGATCAAGGACGCCGTCGAGCCACTGGCTCGGTGATCGGTCGAACCGCCGAGGCCGAGCCAAAGCAGATTGGTGACGCACACGCTACATAGGATCGCTGTGTGACCACGCTGACGCTCGTCCTCATCCTCGCCGTTGCAGTCATCGTTCTCGGAGCCGGCGCAGCGCTGCTGATGTCGCGGCGCCGGGCCGAGCTGCCGCCGCCGGATGAGCTGGACGCGATCACCGAGGAGTTCATCGAGCACCCGGAGCACCCTGAGCCCCATCTCGAGGAGCCGGTCGCCAAACCGAAGCCGGCACCCGAGCCGGTTCCCGAACCTGATCCGGCACCCGAACCCGAGCCCGCTGCTCCCACGCTCGAGCGTCCCGAAGCGCCGAAGGGTCGACTCGTACGTCTGCGCGCTCGCCTCGCTCGTTCCCAGGGCACGCTCGGCAAGGGACTGCTCGCAGTATTGGGCCGCGCGTCTCTCGATGACGCCGCGTGGGAGGAGATCGAGGACACCCTGCTTGCCGCCGATGTCGGCGTAGGGCCGACCGACGAGCTCGTCGAGCAGCTCAAGACCCGCGTACGAGTCGAAGGCATCAAGGATCCCGACCATGCCCGCACGGTGCTGCGCGAAGAGCTCATTGCGCTGATCGGTCCCAGCAACGATCGCGCGCTCAAGTCGACGGGTGCCGATGGCAAGCCTGGCGTCGTACTCGTGGTCGGCGTCAACGGGACCGGCAAGACAACGACAGTCGGGCGTCTGGCCCGCGTGCTCGTCGCCGAGGACAAGTCAGTCGTGCTCGGCGCGGCCGACACGTTCCGCGCCGCAGCGGCCGAACAGCTCCAGACCTGGGGGGAACGGGTCGGCGTCGAAACAGTCCGCGGTCCAGAGGGTGGCGATCCGGCGAGCGTTGGCTTCGAGGCCGTTCAGAAGGGCATCGCCGACGGAGTCGATGTGGTACTGGTCGACACGGCTGGCCGTCTGCACACCAAGGCCGGTCTGATGGATGAGCTAGGCAAGGTCAAGCGGGTGATCGAGAAGCAGGCGCCCGTCACCGAGGTGCTCCTCGTCATCGATGCCACGACAGGGCAGAACGGCATGACCCAGGCCCGCGTGTTCGGCGAGGTCGTCGAGGTGACCGGCATTGTGCTGACCAAGCTCGACGGCACGGCCAAGGGCGGCATCGTGATTGCGGTGCAGCGTGAGCTCGGCGTGCCCGTGAAGTTCGTCGGACTCGGCGAAGGCGTGGACGATCTGGCGCCATTCGATCCCGAAGAGTTCGTCGACGCCCTCCTCGAGTGACAGCGGGTTTACCTGCTGTTAACACAACCTGCAGATTCGTGACATTGCCGCAACACGACGAAACCCATATCGAAACCGTCCGATAACAGCCTGTAGCGCAGTGGGTGTGGTTCCTGCCCACGCACGACTACTTCGGAGGTTTCATGGATACCGGCGATACCGCGTGGATCCTGGTCAGCTCGGCCTTGGTCCTGCTCATGACGCCAGGACTGGCGTTCTTCTACGGCGGCATGGTCCGCTCCAAGACCGTCCTCAACATGATGATGATGAGCTTCCTGGCTCTGGCGATCGTGCCGGTGCTGTGGGTTCTGTACGGCTACTCGTTCGCGTTCAGCCCCGAGGGCAACAGCTGGCTGGGTGGTTTCGAGCGCATCGGACTCGACAACATCTCGGTCACCACGGCCTACGGAACGATCCCGGAGTACGTGTTCGTGGCCTTCCAGCTGATGTTTGCGATCATCACGGTCGCCCTGATCAGCGGCGCCATCGCTGACCGCGCGAAGTTCGGTGCCTGGGCGCTGTTCGTCGTCGTATGGGTCACGGTCGTCTACTTCCCGGTCGCGCACTGGGTCTTCGACTTCGGTGACGACGGAGGCTGGATCGCGACCAAGCTGGAAGCCTTGGACTTCGCCGGCGGCACGGCGGTCCACATCAACGCAGGCGCCGCAGGCTTGGCGCTCGCCCTCGTCCTCGGCAAGCGCGTTGGCTGGAAGCGCGACCCCATGCGCCCCCACAACCTCCCGTTCGTCCTGCTGGGTGCGGGCCTCCTCTGGTTCGGCTGGATCGGCTTCAACGCCGGCTCCGCCGTCGGCTCGAACGGCCTCGCCGGCCTTGCGCTGGTCAACACGACCGTCGCCACGGGAGCAGCCATCCTCGGTTGGCTCCTGGTTGAAGTGGTCCGTGACAAGAAGGCGACGAGCCTCGGTGGCGCCTCCGGCGCTGTGGCCGGACTCGTGGCCATCACACCCGCAGCGGGAGCGCTGACCCCGGTCGGGTCGATCGGTCTCGGCATCATCGCCGGCATGATCTGTGCGCTCGCGGTCGGACTGAAGTACAAGTTCGGCTACGACGACTCGCTCGATGTCGTCGGCGTTCACCTCGTCGGTGGTCTCGTCGGCACACTGCTCATCGGCTTCCTGGCATCGCACGATGTGGGCGTCTTCTACGGCGGCAACTTCGAGCAGCTCGGCAAGCAGGCAGTCGCGGCTGGCGCTGTCCTCGCCTACTCGTTCGTCCTCACCTACATCATCGGCAAGCTGATCGACGTGACCATCGGGTTCCGCATCAGTGCGGAGGACGAGGTCCTCGGCATTGACCAGGTCGAGCACCTGGAGACCGCGTACGACGAAGCCGGGTTGCTCGGCGGGTCCGCAGTGAAGACGGGAGTGTGAGTATGAAGCTCGTGACAGCAGTCATCAAGCCGCACAAGTGGGAAGAGGTCCGCGAGGCCCTCGCCGCCGCAGGTGTTGCCGGCATGACGGTGACCGAGGCCAGCGGGTACGGCCAGCAGAAGGGACACACCGAGGTCTATCGCGGTGCTGAGTACGACGTCTCGCTGGTTCCCAAGATCCGCCTCGAGGTCGTCGTGGATGACGCCGATGTCGACAGCGTGGTCGCCACGATCAGTGGCGCTGCCAAGACCGGCAAGATCGGAGACGGCAAGGTCTGGGTGATCCCCGTCGAGTCCGTCGTACGAGTTCGTACTGGTGAGACCGACGAGGCAGCTCTCTAAGCACAGCAATCCCGGCCCTGGCGCCGCCCCCGCATCGGTGTGGCGCCAGGCCTTCTCGTTCATGACACGGGCGAGGCCTGGGTGCGATAGTGTCCGCGACCGACGCGAGTACTTCGAGACTGTGTGATTCCAAGAACGTGGAGGCGACATGAACTCAGGCGATACCGCATGGCTGCTGGCTTCATCAGCACTTGTGCTGCTGATGGCTCCCGGTCTGGCGTTCTTCTACGGCGGCATGGTGCGCGCCAAGAGCGTGCTCAACATGATGATGATGAGCTTCATCGCCATGGCGATCGTCCCGGTCGCCTGGTTCCTGTACGCGTACAGTCTGGCCTTCGATGACGACGTCAAGGGCGGACTGATCGGCGGGCTGGGACATGTCGGCCTCAAGGGCATCACCCCCAACACGCTCACCGGGACCATCCCGACCTACGTCTTCGTGGTGTTCCAGCTGACCTTCGCGATCGTGACCGTGGCCCTGGTCAGCGGTGCTGTCGCGGACCGGATGAAGTTCGTCTCCTGGGCCCTCTTCGTGCCTGTGTGGCTCACCGTCGTCTACGCACCTGTCGCCCATTGGGTCTTTGCGTTCGATGGCGAGGACATCAAGGGCGGCTGGATCGCCAACAAGCTCGGCGCCCTCGACTTCGCCGGAGGAACCGTCGTGGAGATCAGCTCGGGCGCGTCGGCCCTTGCTCTCGCGCTCGTGGTCGGCAAGCGCGTCGGCTGGAAGCGTGATCCGATGCGTCCTCACAACCTTCCCTCCGTGCTGCTCGGTGCGGGTCTGCTTTGGTTCGGGTGGATCGGCTTCAACGCCGGCTCGGCGCTCGGTGCCAATCAGCTCGCCAGCCTCGCCCTGATCAATACTGTCGCAGCCGGCGCTGCCGCGATGCTCGGCTGGCTCGCGGTCGAAGTCATCCGCGACGGCAAGGGCACCAGCTTCGGTGCCGCGTCCGGAGTGATCGCTGGGCTCGTCGCCATCACGCC
The DNA here is from genome assembly GCA_038256885.1 of Propionibacteriales bacterium. Taxonomy (GTDB): domain Bacteria; phylum Actinomycetota; class Actinomycetes; order Propionibacteriales; family Nocardioidaceae; genus Aeromicrobium. The sequence goes on along the minus strand of JBBSJW010000022.1, from coordinate 11,496 downwards.
TTCCTGCGGATCAGTGTCACCGATGGGCGCACTCGTGGTCGGGGTTGTCGCAGGCGGTGTCTGCGCGTTTGCGATCGGCCTGAAGTTCAGGCTCGGTTACGACGACTCGCTCGACGTGGTCGGCGTTCACCTGGTCGGCGGACTCGTCGGCACGCTGCTGATCGGCCTGCTCGCCAGCAATGCCGCGATCGAGCTGCTCGGCTTCGGTCAACCCGGCCTGTTCTACGGCGGCGGCCTCGATCAGCTCGGCAAGCAGGTCGTTGCTGCAGCGGTCGTGCTTGTCTACGCATTCACGTGCACGTACGTGATCGCTACCGTGATTGACAGGTTGATCGGCCTGCGGATCGATGAAGAGCACGAGGTCACCGGCATCGACCAGATCGAGCACTTGGAGACCGCGTACGATCACGCGGGATCGACCACCGGCGGAATGGGATAAGGGGACTGAGGATGAAGCTCGTAACTGCGGTGGTCAAGCCGCACAAGTGGGAAGAAGTCCGCGAGGCGCTCGCCGCCTCGGGAATTGCCGGCATGACGGTGACTGAGGCAAGCGGGTACGGCCAGCAGAAGGGACACACCGAGGTCTATCGCGGGGCTGAGTACGACGTGTCGCTGGTTCCCAAGATCCGCCTCGAGGTCGTCGTCGATGACGCCGACGTGGACAAGGTTGTCTCCACGATCACCGGAGCGGCCAAGACCGGCAAGATCGGTGACGGCAAGGTCTGGGTGATCCCGGTCGAGTCCGTCGTACGCGTCCGCACCGGCGAGACCGACGAGGCAGCACTCTAAGCAGGTGCTTCCCGACGCGGAGTTCGACAAGGCGGTGCTGGCGAAGCGTCGCCGAGATCGTGCACTCGCGGCCGACGGGACGCTGCGTGACCTCTTCGCCAAGGCGACAGCGGACGGCAAGGGTGCCGGAATGGTGCTGGTTGCAGTTGGTGGCTACGGCCGGAGCGAGCTGTCGCCGTTCAGCGACCTCGACGTCGTCCTGCTGCATGAGCCCGGGCTCGACGAGGATCACGTACGAGTTGCGGCCGAGTCGATCTGGTACCCGCTGTGGAACGACAACGTCGCGCTGGACCACTCCGTACGCGACACGGTGCAGATGCGTGAAGCGGCCGCGACCGACCATCGAGCGGCGATGGGCATGCTCGATGCGCGTGCGATCGCCGGCGACTCTGAGCTCGTCACCACCCTCCGCTCGGAAGTGCTTGCCGATTGGCGACGGGAGGCTCGCACGCGCGTCCAGGAGGTTCGTGAGGCTCGCCTGGCCCGCATCGAGCGGGCCGGCTGGTTGGCGCACTCCGCCGTCCCGGACCTCAAGGAGTCCGGGGGAGGGCTGCGCGACAGCGTGATCCTGCGTGCACTGGTCGCCACCTGGCTGATCGACGTGCCGCACGAAGAGTCCGAGAGCCTGCGCAACTCGTTGCTGGACGTACGCGATGCGCTGCACGTGGCCAGCGGACGCCGCGTGGAACGTCTGGACGCTGAGCTGATCCCTGAGGTCGCTCGGCTGCTCGACATGGGCGCCGAAGAGCTCGACCTGCACACCCGCCACCTCGGCCGTCGAATCGCGCATCTGTCGTCGCTGGCCTGGCGGCGTATCGACCGCGCCCTCGCTCCAACGCGCAAGCCCAAGATCTCGGCGACGGGTCCCGTGGTCACCCGTCTGGCTGAAGGGGTTGGCCTGCTCGACGGTGAGGTCATCGTCATGCAGCGAGCTGATCCGGCGATCGATCCAGAGCTCGCGCTGCGTTCTGCAGCCGTCGCCGCTCGTGACGGCCACCCGCTGAGCGCGGGGTCCGCGGCCAGGCTGGCCGCGTCGATGGGCGAGATGCACGACCCGTGGCCGAAGTCGTCGACCCGGCTGATGGTCGACCTGCTGACAGCAGGGCCGGGCCTCATCCCGGTCTGGGACGAGCTCGACTTCGCGGGAGTGATCGATCGGTGGCTTCCCGAGTGGGAACCCGTGAGGCTCCGCGGATCCTCGTCGCCCGTTCACAGCTTCACGGTCGACCGGCACAGCCTGGAGACATGCGTGTTCGCCGCCGAGGTCCAGCGCGACGTCGCTCGTCCGGACCTGTTGGCTGTCGCCGCGCTGCTGCACGACATCGGCAAGGGCGTCGATGGTGACCACAGCGTCGAAGGTGAGCCAATGGCCGCGGCTATCGCCACGCGATGGGGCTTCGACGCCGACGACGCAGCAACGATCGGCCGCCTCGTACGTTGGCACCTGCTGCTGCCGACGATCGCCACACGGCGTGACATCGAGGACCCGTCGACGGCCGCGAACGTCGCGGAGGTCGTGGAGTCGGCTGACTTCCTTGAGCTGTTGGCCGCACTGTCGGCATCGGATGCGCAGGCCACGGGCTCGGCGGCGTGGACGACCTGGCGCCGGGGCCTGATCGAAGGACTGGTCGCCAAGACGCAGGCAGAGCTGGACGACGCTGTCGTCACACCCGACGCGCAGGCGTACGAAGGATGGCCCGCCGACGTACCGATCCCCGACTACGGCGCAACCGGCCCGGCCGACTTCACGCTCGAGGTCGAGGCTCACAAGGATGGTTCCCTGCTCACCGTCGTCACCTCGGACCGTCGCGGGGTGATGGCTGATCTGGCCGGTGCGATTGCGCTGGCGGGTCTCGAGATCCGCTCCGCCAGAACCGTGACACTGGGCGACGCTGCCGTGTCGATGTGGGAGGTGTCGCGCGAGGACGTCGACGCGAATCGCCTGCGCGAACGCATCCGACCTGCGCTTGCCGGCGAGCTCGACCTCGCTGCCCGGCTCGAGCTCAAGTCGACCGACGACGCGGCGGGCTCGCGCATACGCATTCTCGACCGGCTGTCGGAGACTGCGACCCTCCTCGAGGTGCGTGTGCACGACCGCCGAGGCTTGGTGTGGACCGTGTGCCACCAGATTGCGTCGCTCGACCTGTCGATCCGCTCGGCGCACATGTCGACGTACGGCACCGAGGTCCGTGACGTGTTCTATGTCGTGGACGCCGCCGGCGAGCGCCTCGATGATGGGACCAGCAAGCTGCTCCGTGATCAAGTCGCCGCAGCCCTCGGCTGATGCATGGACAACTCAGTTAGGCTTGGTACGCCCTCCGACACCTGATCCAAGGACACCGTCACCACATGTTCGACACCCTGCAGGACCGGCTCCAGTCGGCGTTCAAGAACCTTCGTGGCAAGGGTCGACTGTCTGAGGCCGACATCGACGCCGTTGCGCGCGAGATCAGGGTTGCCCTGCTCGACGCCGACGTCGCAGTCCCTGTCGTCCGCGAGTTCATCGCCAACGTCAAGCAGCGTGCGCTGGGCGCCGAGGTCAGCCAGGCGCTCAACCCGGCCCAGCAGGTCATCAAGATCGTCAACGACGAGCTCGTCACGATCCTGGGCGGTGAGACGCGTCGAATCCGCTACGCCAAGACCGGCCCGACCGTCATCATGCTTGCTGGCCTCCAGGGTGCGGGCAAGACAACGCTGGCCGGAAAGCTCGGCCTGTGGCTCAAGTCGCAGGGCAAGTCGCCGATGCTGGTTGCGGCCGACCTGCAGCGCCCCAATGCCGTCACCCAGCTGCAGGTGGTCGGTGAGCAGGCCGGTGTCACGGTGTTCGCCCCCGAACCGGGCAACGGCAAGGGCAATCCGGTCAAGGTCGCCAAGGCGGGCCTCAAGGAAGCGCAGCGCACACTTCACGATGTCGTGATCGTCGACACCGCCGGTCGTCTCGGCATCGACGAAGAGCTGATGAAGCAGGCTGCCGACATCCGCAAGGCTGTCGATCCCGACGAGGTCTTGTTCGTCATCGACGCGATGATCGGTCAGGACGCCGTCGTCACGGCGCAGGCATTCCTCGAGGGCGTCGACTTCACGGGGGTCGTGCTGACCAAGCTCGACGGCGACGCCCGCGGTGGCGCCGCGCTGTCCGTGCGCCACCTGACCGGGCAGCCGATCCTGTTCGCCTCCACCGGCGAGAAGCTCAGCGACTTCGACGTCTTCCACCCTGACCGCATGGCCGGTCGCATCCTCGACATGGGCGACATGATGTCGCTCATCGAGCAGGCCGAGAAGGTCTTCGACGAGGAGGAGGCCAACAAGGCCGCCGAGAAGCTCATGGGTGGCTCGTTCACCCTGCAGGACTTTCTCGGGCAGATGGAAGCCATGGCCAAGATGGGCTCGATGTCCAAGATCATGGGCATGCTTCCGGGCATGGGCGCCATGAAGGAACAGCTTGAGAACTTCGACGAGCGCGAGGTCGACCGCATCAAGGCGATCATCCTGTCGATGACACCGGCCGAGCGCGACAACCCCAAGATGATCGACGGCTCCAGGCGAGCACGTATTTCCAAGGGTTCAGGCACGCAGGTCAAGGACGTCAACCAGCTGGTCGACCGCTTCTTCGACGCGCGCAAGATGATGCAGCAGATGGCCAGGGGCGGCGGCATGCCGGGAATGCCCGGCTTGCCGGGGATGCCCGGACTCGATGGTCCGGGCAAGCGTGCCGGTGCCAAGCAGAAGCCGCAGCAGAAGAAGGGCAAGCGCGTGTCGGGCAACCCCGCCAAGCGTGCGGCCGAGGCTGCGGCCGCCAAGAAGTCCGACGGTGCGAGTGCTTTCGGCTTCCCCGCGGGAGGCAAGGATGACTTCGAGCTGCCTCAGGAGCTCAAGGACCTGATGTAGCCATGCCGCCGCTTCTCGTGGTGATGGGTGTGTCCGGCGTGGGCAAGTCGACGATCGCCCGCGAGCTGGCGCTGTCTCTGGGTGTGGAGTCCGCAGATGGGGACGATTTCCATACGACAGACAACATCTCGTCGATGAGAGCCGGCACGCCGCTGACCGATGGCGATCGACGTGGCTGGCTCGCCGACATTGGCCGCTGGCTCGCTTCACGTGACGGTGTCGGTGGCGTGGTGAGCTGTTCGGCATCGAAGCGCGCGTACCGCGACACGCTGCGCTCGGCTGCGCCGCGAACTGCCTTCGTGCACCTGACCGCGGACCATGAGACAGTGCTGTCACGCATGCAGGGGCGTGAGCACTTCAGGGCGCTGTCGTTGCTCGACTCACAGGAGAAGACGCTCGAGCCGTTGGAGGCCGACGAGGCCGGGTGGGTGATCGATTCGAGGATGGCGCCGACGGAGATCGTCGAGTCCGTGAAACGCGATCTCCTGCAGTGATGCTCGACCCAGGGCAGCCACGGTGCAAACGAGCGGTTCTAAGGCACCCAAGTTCGCCGGCGCAACCGTAGGATCACCGACCGCGCATCACGGTTTCAGCGAACTCGATCACTGTGTCCGCTTGGCGAAGTGCCTTGTTTAGCACTGCTTCTGTGACTGGCTGCTCGAGGTATTGCCACCGGGTCTTAAAGGCGACAATGCGCTTGAGTGCATTCGCCGCGTCCTTGCCCCCCGTGACAGTCGCGAGCAGGGTGTGAGCCTCGGTGTGCTCACCTTTCCACGCTTGGCGGACTGCTGCGGCGCATGCAGCGTCTCCTGCAGCGATTGCCGCCAGGGCTGCAGACGATGCCGCTGCCTTCCGTGCGCTGGGCGAAGGAACATGCTCGGACGTCAAGCTGGCCTGGAGGCGGAATGCTCGTGCATCTTCGATGCGTGCGCGGGCGAATGACAGCTCAACAGGTCGAGTGTCACCACCGCGACTAGCCATCGGCGGGCCTAGTGTGCGGCACTGAAGCTGCGATCTTGGCTACCTGGTCTTGGATGCGTTTCATCGCCGGCGTGTCAAATGATTGGGGGGCCAGCTTCGACACGCGCTCCATTTGCCGTGCCAGCTCAGGCGATCTCAATTGCTCCGACAGGCGTTGTGCGTACTCCTGGCTAGGGATCATGGAATCGATGCTGTCACCTGCCAATGACACGCGTCGCGAGGAGAGCGTGGGCTCGTTGTTGGCTTTTGCCTCAATGAGCTCAGGAGGGTCCATCACCAGAATTTCGCAGAAGTTGCCGGTCCACTGCTGGACCGCATCGCGAAGGTCGTCGACCTGCTGGTCCCACGGTTCGTTTTGGTCAGATTCGAGGTAGGGGCTCACGACGATCAAATCGACATCGGATGCGCTTGTGCTCTGGCCGGTGGCGACCGAACCGAAGAGCTCGACTGACATGGGCTTGATCGTCCAGTCATTGACGTGACCTTGTATGCGTTCATCCAGCCGCTCGTGCGCGGTTGTGAGCACCTCAACTGCTGGCCACATGATGTGCTCGCGATTGGCGCGATAGGTGAATCGGCTGCCGACGTGTTCTTCGACCACGATGCCCTGTTCGACCAATCGCTTCAGAACCTTACGCACTCCAGCCTCGCTGCCTTCGTCGACAAGGCGCAGCACTTGCGTTCGTGTCAGTGCTGACTGCGATGCGGCGAGCGCTCGCAGGACCGGACCGTCGAGGGTCGGAGTCACTGCGCGGAATGGCCGAGAGAAGTCCATGACTCAATCGTACTTTAGTACGCAAATGCGTACAATAGTAAGGTCCGACTCAGGCGAGGAATGCAGTGACCCGGTCCTTGGGTCGACCGATGATGGCGCGCTTGCCGCGTACGAGGACGGGACGCTGCATCAGGCGCGGATGCTCGACGAGCAGGTCAGCCACGGCCTCAGGTGTCGTGTAGTCGTCGGGACTCAGCTCGAGGCCCTTGAAGAAACCGTCCTTGCGTACGAGGTCGGCAGCGGGGTCCTCCAGCTTGCCGATCAGGTCGAGCAGTTCGTCCCGGGTGAGTGGCTTCTTGAGGTACTGCACGACATCGGGTGCGATGCCGATCTCGAATGCCTCGTCGAGGGCGTGCCTGGAAGTCGAGCACGCGGTGTTGTGGAGGATCGTCACGTCAGCCATGTCGCGAGCATACGACCGTCGCGGAACTGCTGTCGGCGGCCCACCTTGAATGCGACGATGTCCGAATGTGGGAGGCGTTTTCACACAATCTGAAGGATCCGGCCGGTGCCGCGATCCCGTTCTTCCTGCTGTTCATGTTCATCGAGATGGCTGCGGTGAAGAACGAGGCCAAGCACGACCGTGAGGCAGACGTTGCCGCGGGCAACGTCATGGTCAAGGGCTACCTCAAGGAGGACACCCGGGCTAGCCTGACGATGTTCTTCGGGTCGATCGGGTTCTCCGCGGTCTTCCGTACGGCAGCGTTCCTGCTCTACACCGTGATCTACGTGCACCTCGCGCCGTGGCACCTGTCGGCGTCTAACCCCTGGACCTGGGTTGGCGTGCTGCTCGGCGTTGACTTGCTGTTCTACACGTACCACCGGTTCGCTCACCGCGTACGCCTTGGCTGGGCCGGCCATCAGGCGCACCACTCGAGCGTCTACTTCAACTTCTCGACCGCCTTGCGGCAGAAATGGAACCAGTGGTTCGAGGTAGTTGTGTGGCTGCCGCTGCCGCTCCTCGGCGTACCGCCGTGGATGATCTACTTCGTCTTCTCGATCAACCTCATCTGGCAGTTCCACCTGCACACCGAGAAGATCGAGAAGCTGCCGCGCTGGTGGGAGTTCATCTTCAACACCCCGTCGCACCATCGGGTGCACCACGGCTCCGATCCGATCTACCTCGACCGCAACTACGCCGGGATGCTGATCATCTGGGACCGGATGTTCAAGTCGTTCCAGCCTGAGCTGCATCGCCCCACGTACGGGCTGACGGTGCCGGTCGAGACGTACAACGTGTGGTCGCTGCAGTACGGCGAGTACAAGCGCATCTGGCAGGACGCCCGCCGCGCGACTCGTGTGCGCGACAAGCTCGGCTACGTGTTCGGTCCGCCCGGTTGGGCACCCAAGCAGAAGGTCTGAGCAGGCTCTGTTCATGGGTGATCCAGACGTGTGGAAAGAATGGAGCCATGAGCACAGAGGTGAAACGGACCGTACGTCTCGACATCGACGACGCCATCTGCACCATCACGATCGACCGTCCGGAGGTGCGCAATGCCGTCGACGGGCCGACGGCGCTGCAGCTCCGAGATGCGTTCGAGGAGTTCGAGGGCAATGACGATCTCGCTGTCGCCGTGCTCACCGGTGCTGAGGGCACGTTCTGTGCAGGCGCCGACCTGCGGGCATTCGAGGACTCGTCGCGACGCAATGAGCTGGATCCCGCCGGCGGGGGAGACGGTCCGATGGGGCCCTCCCGCATGGAGCTCACCAAGCCCGTCATCGCCGCCGTCGCCGGTCACGCCGTTGCCGGAGGCCTCGAGCTGGCGCTCTGGGCCGATCTCCGGGTCGTTGAAGAGGACGCCGTCTTCGGTGTGTTCTGCCGCCGCTGGGGCGTCCCACTGATCGACGGCGGAACCGTACGTCTGCCGCGCATCGTCGGCCAGGGCCGAGCGCTCGACATGATCCTCACCGGTCGCCCGGTCGGAGCACACGAAGCGCTGCAGATGGGTCTTGCCAACCGCGTCGTGCCGGTGGGGGAGTCGCTCACCGCTGCCCACGACCTGGCCGAGCAGATCGCTGCGTTCCCGGCAGCCTGCATGAGGGCCGATCGCGCCTCGGCTTATCGCCAGTGGGACCTGCCCCTCGACGCCGCGCTGCGGTCGGAGGGGTCAGCCGGTGTGCACATGCTGATGTCCAACCCGGACGCAGCTGAAGGCGCCAAGGCTTTCACTGAAGGTGCCGGCCGCCACGGCGAGTTCTAGGGCACACCTCCCGGCTGGCTGCCGGCTCGCGCGGCCCCGTATCCCGCCCGGCGGCGTTATCGTCGGTCGTCGGTCAACCCCGGACCGCCTCCCTTCTCTGCCTTGCCGGATCGGGCTCGGATGCCACGCTCCCTGATCGACTGCCAGCCGAGAGGTGCGCGCTAGTCGCGTACGGAGGTCGCAGACGAGGCGAACAGTGCGACGCAGAGGTCGACCAGCTCTTCCTGGGTGACGTCGAGGTCGCCGTGCTGCCACGCGGTGAGCGTCTCGCCGAATCCGCCGACGAGGAACCGGGCAACGGCATCTAGGCGGGCTGTGCGATCCGTCTCGTAGAACGACTCCGCTTGGGCTGCGAGCAGACCCGCGAACATGCGGACCATCTCGAGCCGTTTTACAGCGAGTGCGGGATGGGACAGGGCGGTGGTGAAGATGAGCCGCCCGCGACGAGGGTCAGCAGCGAGGTGCGCAACGATCGCGCCGAGACCCGTGCGGATCCGTTCCTGCTCCTCGTCCGGTGAAGTGGACAGGGCGGAGAGGGTCTCGTCGACGAGATTGGTGATCACCCGTTCGTAGACCGCGACCGCAAGCGCGTCGCTGTCGGCGAATGACTCGTAGAAGTAGCGCGCCACCACGCCGGCCTGGGCGCACACGCCGCGTACGGTCAACGACACCGAGTCGTCGGCCGATCCGAGCAGGTCGAGACCGGCGTCGAGCAGCCGTTCGCGGCGCTCGGTGGCGCGCTGATCGGCATTGACGCCGCCGTAGGGGCGGACTGACGCAGACGTGCTCATACGTACATCTTGACACGTGCGTGTGCGGAGTGTTCGATAAGTGCTAACAGACGTTCTCAGATTTGGAGCACCATGGCGACCGCGACAGTCCTGCCCGACGATCATCGGCTGCGCTACACGTTCGACCCGATGATGATGCAGGGCGCGACAGCCAACGTGATCATGCAGCTGGCACTCAAGCCGGTCGGCTACGGCGTGATCTACGGCAAGGTCGACAGCGGCAACGTGTTCAAGCACCCGATGAAGCGGTTGCGGACGACGCTGAGCTACCTGGCGGTGGCGACGCTCGGCACCGAGGAAGAGATCAACGCCTACCGCGAGGCAGTCAACGAGGTGCACAAGTACGTCAAGTCGCAGCCCGGCGCCGAGGTGAAGTTCAATGCGTTCGACAAGGACCTTCAGCTCTGGGTCGCCGCGTGCCTCTACATGGGCTTCAAGCTCGGCTACGAGGCCATGCACGGTGAGATCGACGAGGACATTGCCGACTATATCTATGACGAGGCGGCCAAGCTGGGTACCTCGCTGCAGGTGACGCAGGACCAGTGGCCGGCTGATCGTGCTGCTTTTGACGAGTACTGGGAGCAGGGCCTGTCCAAGTGCGAGATCGATGACGTGACCCGCGAATACCTCTGGTCGCTGACCGATCTGAAGCAGCTACCGGCCTGGGCGCGCTGGCCATTCGTACGCATGAGCCGCTTCTTCACGATCGGCTTCCTGCCCCCGCTGCTGCGCGACCAGATGCACGCCGAGTGGACTGACAAGCAGCAGAAGCGCTTCGACCGGTTCTTCCGCGTATGTGGTCATCTCACGCGCTTCTCGCCTCGATTCGTGCGCGAGTACCCGTTCAACCTCTACATCTGGGACGTCCGTCGCCGGATCAAGAAGGGCAAGCGACTCCTCTGAGCGACATGGCTGGCACCGCCGAATTGGAGCATGGGCAAGTGGTCTGGCAGAATGACTCCTTGCGTCCGGTACGCGTGAGGGCCCTCTCTCCCACATGCTCCGGCACACAGATTTAGTCGGCCGTGTCCCCACGCGGCACCGGCAAGTCACCACATACAAGATTCTGAGGAGACACCACACTCGTGGCAGTCAAGATTCGCCTGAAGCGCATGGGCAAGATCCGCACGCCGTTCTACCGCATCGTCATCGCTGACTCACGCACCAAGCGTGACGGTCGCGTGATCGAAGAGATCGGTACGTACAACCCCAAGGCCGACCCGTCGATCATCAAGATCGATGGCGAGCGCGCGCAGTACTGGCTCGGAGTTGGCGCTCAGCCCACCGAAGCCGTTGCTGCACTGCTCAAGATCACCGGCGACATCGGTGGCAAGAACACCATGAAGTTCGCCGAGCCCAAGCGTGACAAGGAAGAGATCTTCCAGGAAGCGCTCAAGGAGCTCCACAGCGACAACAAGGCTGACGCCGTGACTCGCAAGGCTGCTGCCGCCAAGAAGGCTGCTGCTGCCAAGGTCGAGGAAGACGCCAAGGAAGCCACCACGGCCAAGAAGAAGGCCGACAAGGTCGAGGCTGACGCCCCGGTCGAGTCGCCGGCCGACGAGGCACCTGCCGCCGAGGCTGCACCTGCTGAAGAGGCAAAGGCTGAAGAGCCCGCCGCTGAAGCTGCACCTGCTGAAGAGGCAAAGGCTGAAGAGCCCGCCGCTGAAGCTGCACCTGCTGAAGAGGCAAAGGCTGAAGAGCCGGCTGCTGAGACTGCACCTGCTGAAGAGGCAAAGGCTGAAGAGCCGGCTGCTGAGGAAGCAAAGGCTGAAGAGCCGGCTGCTGAGGAAGCAAAGGCTGAAGAGGCACCTGCTGACGAGGCAAAGGCCTGATCGTGGCCGCGCCCATCGTCGAAGTCATCGAGCACCTGGTCGCCGGCATCGTCGACAATCCTGACGACGTCAACGTGCGAGCCAAGCAGACACGCAACGGTGAGCTCTTCGAGGTCCGGGTCAATCCCAGCGACCTCGGCAAGGTCATCGGGCGTCAGGGTCGAACCGCGACCGCCATCCGCAAGGTTGCCGGCGCGATCGCCGGCCGGGGTGGCGCACGCATCGACTTCGTGGACGTC
>JBBSJW010000021.1:0-41736 GCA_038256885.1 Propionibacteriales bacterium | reverse complement strand
GACCGCAGCGAGAACCTCTTCGTCGCCGGTCCAGCCGAAGTCGAGCTCGTCGCAGACGACACCGACAACGGCGGTATGGACCTGACCTGGTTGCTCGTCGGCGGCGGAGTCGTCACCGCCTCGGGCATCGCGTTCGCAGCAAGCAAGCGCACCAACGCCTGACACACAAGGCAAAGGGCCTCGCTCCGCAGCGAGTGGGGCCCTTTGCTCTGTTCCGGAGCGCTGCTCGGCTATACGACACGCCGAATGTGACATTTCCGTTGACACATACTGTGAGTACGGCGCATGCTGACGGTATGACGCGATCTGCTGAGGAGCAGCGATGACCCAGACACTCGAGAACCCGACCGAGCTTTCCGCGACTCGCACCCGTGAGGAGTACGCAGAAGTCCTTCACGGCCTGTCGGTCGCGTCAACGGAGCACCACTTCGACGCCTTCATCGACATTCCGTGGGAGCACCCCGACTTCCAGATCGACCGCAGCGATCCGCGCTGGATCCTGCCTGCAAACGTCGATCCTCTCGGCGCTCACCCGTGGTACCAAGCCCAATCCGTCGAGCGACAGATCGAGATCGGCCTGTGGCGCCAAGCCAACATCCTGCGGGTTGGCGTGCAGTTCGAGAACATCCTGATCCGCGGCATCATGCAGTACTGCTTCGAGCTCAAGAACCAGTCACCAGAGTTCCGCTACCTGATGCACGAGGCGACGGAGGAGTGCCACCACAACCAGATGTTCCAGGAGGCGATCAACCGCATCGGCGTCGACGCCCCGGGTATGCCGTGGCTCATGCGCCGCATCTCGTGGGCGATCCCCGGTGCCGCGTCGACCTTCCCAGTCAGCTTCTTCATCGGCGTCCTTGCAGGTGAGGAGCCGATCGACCACACGCAGAAGGGCATCCTGCGTGGCGGCAAGGACCTCCCTCCGCTGATGTCGCGAATCATGGAGATCCACGTTGCCGAAGAGGCCCGGCACATCTCGTTCGCCCACGAGTTCATCAAGATCCACGGCCCGAACCTCAGCCGGATCGACAAGTTCATCGTCTCGATGCTGTTCCCGCTCATCATGCGGGTCGGCGCGGACCTGATCATGATTCCGCCGAAGGCGTTCCGCAAGGAGTTCGGCATCCCGCGCAAGGTCATCAAGGACCTCTACTGGAAGGCGCCTGAATCCCGGGTTCGACTCCAGGAGATGTTCGCCGACGCCCGCATGCTCGCCGAGCAGTCGGGGTTGATGACCCGCAGCTCCAGGCGCATGTGGCGACTCTGCAAGATCGACGGTCGCCCGTCGCGGTTCCGCAGCGAGCCTCCTGTCGCGTTCCTCGAGAGCTGATCCTCCGTGGCCCATGTCGTCACGCAGGCGTGCTGCGCTGACGCCTCTTGTGTGTTCGCGTGTCCCGTCAACGCGATCCACCCAACTCCCGACGAGCCCGACTTCGGACTCGCCGAGATGCTCTACATTGATCCCGTTTCCTGTGTCGACTGTGGTGCGTGCGTGGGCGCGTGCCCGGTCGGTGCGATCGTGCCCGACACCAAGGTCTCTGCGAACCAGCTGCCGTTCGTGGACATCAACGCGCTGTTCCATGCCGAGCCGCGTACGTACCCGATCCAAGCACCCATCACCCCCATCGTCCGCAAGGTGCCGGGAGCTCTGCATGTCGCGGTCGTCGGAGCAGGACCTGCCGCCATGTATGCCGCCGACGAGCTGCTGAAGCAGGATGATGTGCACGTGACATTGCTCGACCGACTGCCGACACCGCACGGACTGGTACGTAGCGGAGTCGCGCCCGATCACGTCGAGACCAAGTCGATCGACACGCTGTTTCGCCAGATCGAGGATCAGCGGGGCTTTCACTACTTGCTGAACGTGAACGTCGGAACCGACATCTCCCACGAGGAGTTGCTCGAGCACTGCCATGCCGTCATCTATGCCACCGGTGCGTCGCAGGATCGCCGGCTCGGCATACCGGGCGAGGACCTGCCGGGAAGCGAGAGCGCCACGGAGTTCGTGGCTTGGTACAACGGCCATCCCGATCATGCGCACCGGACGTTCGATCTCAGCGGAGAACGGGCCGTCATCATCGGCAACGGCAATGTTGCGCTCGACGTCGCACGCCTGCTGTCGATCGACCCTGAACACCTCGAGGCGACTGACATCTCGGACCATGCGTTGGCGGCACTGCGAGGCAGCGCCGTGCGCGAGGTGGTGATAGTCGGGCGCCGTGGGATCGCTGAGGCCGCGTTCACGCTGCCGGAGCTCATCGGTCTGCTCTCGCATGAAGACATCGAGATCGTCGTTGAAGGAGTGGACCTCGACCAGTCGATCGCGGATCCGATGGCGCATCGCAAGCTCGAGGCTCTTCGTGACGCGATCGCAAGGCCCACGTCGCCTGGCAGTCGGCGAATTGTGTTCCGATTCGCGGAGTCTCCGTCAGAGCTGATCGGCGACAGCCGAGTGGCTGGGTTGCGCGTCACCCGCAACGACCTGGTCGAGGTCGACGGCCAGGTACGAGCCGTGCCGACTGAGCATCGCGACACCATCGACACCCCGCTCGTTCTCCGGTCGATCGGCTACCGAGGTGTCGCCGCGCCAGGAGTCCCGTTCGATGATGAAGCCCGAGTGATCCCGAACATCGAAGGGCGCGTCTCCGGAGGTCCTCGCACGTACGCCGTCGGCTGGATCAAGCGTGGGCCCACAGGTTTCATCGGCACCAACAAGTCGTGCTCCCAGGAGACAGTCGACAGCCTGATCGCCGACTTCAACGCAGGACTTCTCGCGGCGCCGGGGAGTCGTCATTCGCTCCGCGCTGCGGTCGAGAGGCGCGGACTACGAGCAGTCGATCTCCGCGGTTGGCGAGCCATCGACCGCGCAGAGCGCCGCGCAGGGATGGGCCGCCCACCTCGCAAGATCACCCGCGTCGAGGAGCTGCTCGAGGTGGCGAAGCCGGTCCGTGTGCCGCGACGTGGTCTCAGCAAGATGGTGCGCGCCTGACGAGTAGACTGGGAGACGACTTTCCCGGTACTTCCCAAAGGACACGCAGTGAGCAACGAAGCAACGGTCGGCACCTCCAAGGTCAAGCGCGGCATGGCCGAAATGCTCAAGGGCGGCGTCATCATGGACGTCGTCAACGCTGAGCAGGCCAAGATTGCCGAGGACGCTGGCGCAGTTGCCGTGATGGCTCTCGAGCGCGTACCCGCTGATATTCGTGCCCAGGGCGGCGTCGCCCGTATGAGCGACCCCGACCTGATCGACGGCATCATCGAGGCCGTCTCGATCCCGGTCATGGCCAAGGCTCGCATCGGCCATTTTGCCGAGGCGCAGATCCTGCAGAGCCTGGGCGTTGACTACATCGACGAGTCAGAGGTGCTGACCCCGTCCGACTACGCCAACCACATCGACAAGTGGCAGTTCACCGTGCCGTTCGTCTGCGGTGCGACCAACCTTGGTGAGGCGCTTCGTCGCCTGACCGAAGGAGCTGCGTTCATCCGCTCCAAGGGTGAGGCCGGTACCGGCGACGTCTCCAACGCCGTCACCCACATACGTGCGATCACGGGCGAGATCCGCAAGCTTCAGACCCTGCGCGAGGATGAGCTGTACGTCGCGGCCAAGGAGCTGCAGGCTCCGTACGAGCTGGTCAAGGAAGTTGCCGAGGCAGGCAAGCTGCCCGTTGTGCTGTTCACGGCCGGTGGCATCGCGACGCCCGCTGACGCGGCGCTCGTCATGCAGCTCGGTTCCGAAGGTGTGTTCGTCGGTTCGGGCATCTTCAAGTCCGGCAACCCGGCCGAGCGCGCAGCGGCGATCGTCAAGGCCACCACGTTCTACGACGACCCCGACGTCGTCGCCAAAGTCTCGCGCGGACTCGGCGAAGCCATGGTCGGCATCAACGTCGACGAGATCCCCGAGCCCCACCGCCTGGCCGAACGCGGCTGGTGAGCGTGGGCTTTGCCTGTGCCGCGACTTTGTCGCGGCCTTGCCGAGGCTTGGTTCATGGTCCGATTGGGCCATTGCTGATGGTCACATACGCATTATTCGCTTCAGCGAGCCTTCTGGAACTGGCTTGACTTCTATCCGCGCTAGTTACAACGAATGATTTCTGGAACTGCCGCTGCTTTTCGCGTCATGAGTGACCCGTTGCAGAGTCACACTCAGGTAGGGAGCCCCGTTTCGAATGTCGATCGGGATCGAATATCTGAGGGAGCATCATGAATAGATCCACCAAGGGAGCCATCGCGGCAGCTGCGGCAGCTGTACTTCTTTTGGGCGGCGTGGGATCGCTCGCCTACTGGACCGATACCGACACCGTCGACGGTGACACGTTCACCGCCGGTTCGATGTCACTGACACCGCTGAACGACTGCGCTGTGTGGAACCTCGACACCGACGAGCCGGGTGGCCAGCCGTTCGCTCCAGGCGCTGACAAGCTCGTCCCCGGTGATGTCGTCACCAAGCTCTGCACGTTCACCGTCGATGCTGTCGGTACTCACCTGCGTGCCACGGTCGAGGCAGTTCCCGGAACAGACTCCGGAGACCTGCTCACGAGCGGTCCTCTGACAATCGGATCGACTCTCGCCATTGGTGCCACACCGGTCACCGAGATCACTGAGGACAACGACGGCGACACGCTGACCGTTGCCGTCACCGTGACCTTCGATTCGGCCTCCGACAACACGTCGCAGACCGATAGCGCCGTGCTCGACGACATCGACATCGACACCACTCAGGTCCACAACTAGGACCAGCTACCGCGTCCAGCGGTCCGGCGCCAGCGAAAGCTGGCCCGGCCCGTTGGCACGGAGAAGCGAAATGTCGAAGTCGCCGAGGGTCAAAGTCAGATCGACCGGACCGCTCCGGTGGGCCGGTCAACTGACCGCCTGGGTGGTCATCCTCGCGCTCGTCGCGGTGATCGCTGCCGCGGTGGCCGTGCCGAGGATCGCTGGCGCGACCCCGTACTCGATCTTGACCGGCTCCATGAAGCCGACCTACCCGCCGGGAACCTTGGTCGTAGTCAAGCCGATCGACACCCAAGACATCGCCATTGGAACGGTCGTCACGTACCAGCTGATCTCTGGCGAACCGACGGTGGTCACCCATCGTGTCGTCGGAACGGTCCGAAGCCCCGACGGCACCATGCGGTACCGCACCCAGGGAGACGCGAATGACGCTCCGGACCGAAAGCTCGTCCGGCCCATGCAGGTCAAAGGCGCCCTCTGGTACCACGCCCCGTCCTTGGGCTACGTCAACAAATACATCACCGGAAAGGAGCGCAGGCTGACGATGATCATCGTTGTGTCCGGCCTGCTGCTTTACGCGGCGTACATGTTCTCGGGCTCGCTGCGCGATCGCATGCGGACGCCGCGCAAACACTCCTCGGCGGATGCGTCATGAACCGCCATCTCGGGCGTCTTGTTGGTATGACCTTGATCTTCGCCAGCACCTCGGCGTCCCCGGCAATAGCCGCGGGCGAGCTGGGGCTGAGCCTGGACGGCACCCACTGGTCATCTTCGATCACCACGCCGCTGTTCGACCCATCGTTCCGCTGGGTACCGGGCGACTCGGAATCCGAGGCCTTCTTCGTACGCAACCAGGGTGGATCAACCGGTGACCTGACGGTGGACATCCTGGGTCCGACGGCCGACGGCTTGATCGAATCCGGCGCCCTGCGTTTCACAGCCAAGGGTGGTGGCGGTGAGTGGACCGCCGTCTCCGAAGGCGGCACTCATCGTCTGCTGACTGCGCCGAACATCACCGAAGGCTCGGTGAGCAAGATCAAGGTCAACGTCGCGTTCGATCCAGTCTCGAGCAAACCGACCCAGCTTCTCGCATCGCAGCTGACCTTCCGGGTCGCGTTGAGCGAGTCGGCGCCGCCCGGTGATCTGGACGACGCAGGCACAGGCCTTCCTGACACCGGAGCGCCGAGTGTGCTGTTTTTCGCGGTTCTCAGCGCACTCCTTCTCGGCACGGGGCTGGGTCTCGTGTCACCCAAAAACGAACAATCCGAATCAACCGAAGAGGCTCACCATGTCTGAACACGCAGGACGCAAGAGCAGTCGCGGGGCGCGTACGGACCGTATCCGAGCCGTGCTGGCTCTCGGCGTCGCACTCGGGCTTGGGGCGGTCGGAACGTTCGCCTATTGGACCGACGATGTCGTGATCAGCGGCTCGACGTTCACAGCGGGCACACTCGACCTGCAGGTCAATAACGCCGATTCGTACGCCACGACGACCCTCAGCATGAGCGCGATGGTGCCGGGCAACTCCTCTGCGGAAGTGCTGACGGTCAAGAACAACGGCACGGCGTCCCTGAAGTACACGATGACTGGTGGACTGACCGGCACGCATGCTGCCGACTACAACACGGCCGCCGCCAATGGTTTGCTCCTGACGATTTCTCTCGGCGGCACCAAGTCGGGCACCGGCAACACGTCGACCTGCACCGGCGGCACGGTGCTCGTCAACGCGGTTCCGCTGACGAGCACGACGTCGACAGCGATCATCGCGACGCGTCGTCCCGCAGCTGCGATGGCTCCGAATGCGACCGAGGCGCTCTGCTTCCAGGTCAAGCTCGCCGATGGCGCCTCGACCACCCTGCAGGGCAAGACGGCAACTGCGACGTTCACCGCGACGGGAACATCTGACGTCTCATGACGATCAAGGGCATCGGACGCAGCGCGCGGGAGGTCTTCCTGACCTTTGGTGCGCTGCTCGGTGTCCTCTGCATCGTTGCGACGATGACCGGAGTCGCCTTCGGCGCGAAGCCGCTGGTGTTCCGATCAGGCTCCATGTCACCGGCGATCCATACCGGTGACCTCGCCATTTCTCGGACTGTCGAAGCACGCGGCCTGAAGGTCGGCGACATCGTCTCGGTGGTCAACTCCGAGGGCAATCGAGTCACGCACCGGCTCGTCAACATCGCTCGGCAGGGCAACGCCCGACAGCTGACCCTCAAGGGTGACGCCAACAAAGTGGCCGACGCTGACGTCTACACCGTCAAGAAGGCCGAGCGTGTCCTGTTCGACATCCCCAAGGCTGGATATGTCGTCAACGCAGCCGCAAGTCCCGGCGGTGTCTTCGTTCTCGGCGCATACGTCACGGTGATGCTGCTGCTCGTGTTCCGCCGAAAAGGGCCCACCGATGGCGACGAGACGCCAGCACCGAAGCGCAAGGGCGGTGCCCGTAAAGCCGACAAGAAGGGCGCACGAGTGTCGCCCCGGATGATCGCCACGACGGCGTTTGCCGCCTCGATCGCCATCGCGACGCCTGCAGCCGCGGCACCTTGGACCAACGGCGTCGTGATCGGCGGCGGCACCTTCACGGCATACACGGTGACCAAGCCCGACATCACGAGCTGCACAGTGACTGGTGGATCGCTGTCTCAGAAGACGGCAACGATCGTATGGACTGAGGTTTCTTCGCCGTACGCACTGGACTACACCGCGACGATTGTCGAGACCGGTCAGACAATGACGGTGACTGACAACGGCTCCACCCGCCAGGTCCAGTTCAGCGCCGGCCTGTTGAGCACCGTCCTCAACGCGACCTACAACATCCGCATCCAGGCATCGTTGCCATCGCCCAATGGGACATGGAAGTCGGTCGTCAGCAATCAACCGGTGACGATCGGACTGCTGGGAGTGTCGATGTCCTGCGGCACGGCGACCTGACGCAATAGCCGACATCTGCACGAGGATCCGACACACTGGGGTCCGTGCATCTCCCGTGCACAGTGCTTGAAGACTCAGATCGTCGGAACAGAGGACTGACGTGGTGCCTCAGAGTGCCCGCCGCAATATTTTCAGCAGGCTGCGCGAGTGGCGGCCGACACGGTCGACGCCGATCTCCGTCGCTGCAGTACTCGGGTTCGTGTGCATCGTGGCGACAGCTGTCATCGCAATCTTCGACCTGACGCCGATTGTGGTCCGGTCCGACTCGATGGCGCCCGAGATCAACCGCGGCGATCTGGTGATCGCCCGCGCCGCATCGGCAGGGGAGGTCGCCGTCGGTGACGTGATCAGCGTCGAGAACCGCGCCGGCATACGTATCACCCATCGGGTCGTGACAGTCGACCCGTACGGCAGCAGCATCCAGTTCACCCTCAAGGGCGACGGCAATGCTGTGCCGGACTCTCAGGTCTACAACGAGACGTCGATCGACAAGGTGCAGTGGACCGTGCCGAAGCTCGGCTATCCATTGCGGGTTGCGGTTGGTCCGGTCGGCGTATTCGTCGGAGGCCTCCTGGTTGCTGCGCTCGCGTGGGTCGTGTCGGGACCGTGGCGGCGGGCAGCTTTGGACCCCAACCGCTTCTAATTTGGAGTTGGTTCGTGTCATTGACCCACCCGAGGGCGTATGATTTAGCTATTGCTGTTCGAGGTATGGGAGTGCCTCACATGTGCAGCAAAGCAAGAGGGAGCACGAACCGCTGAGCAACTGCTCGCGATCGATCTCACCTCCGCTGAACCCGATCGGGAGGGATATCCGAGAGGGAGCGGCGGTGGTGGCGTATCCCCTGGAGATTCGTCTCCCACGCCGCCACCGTCGTCAGTCGGAGCGCCTCGTAGGCTGGATCAGTGCCAACTTCACCAGCAATCGGCGTATTTGCCCTGCAGGGTGACGTTCGCGAGCACGTACGCGTTCTCACGGACCTCGGGCTGAAGGCATTCACGGTCCGCAGACCTGAAGAGCTGGCACGGTGCGACGCTCTGGTCCTGCCCGGCGGCGAGTCGACCACGATGTACAAGCTCGCGCGGACATTCGAACTGTTCGAGCCGCTGGCGGAGCGCATCCACGGCGGTATGCCGACCTTCGGCACCTGCGCCGGAATGATCATGCTGGCCGACCGGATCACGGGTGGCATCGACGGGCAGGAGACGCTCGGTGGACTCGACATCACGGTGCGCCGCAATGCGTTCGGTCGTCAGGTCGACTCGTTCGAGGGCGATATCGCGTTCGATGGTCTCGCCGATCCAGTGCACGCAGTGTTCATTCGGGCGCCGTGGGTTGAGGAAGCCGCAGAGAAGGTCGAGGTACTTGCCACGATCGCGTCCGGCGAAGCCGCCGGTAGAATCGTCGCCGTTCGGCAGGGCAACCTGATGGCGACGTCGTTCCACCCCGAGGTGGGTGGTGACGATCGCATCCACCGTTACTTCGTCGAGCTCGTCAAGCAGTCCTAGAAGGACTGAGCTTTAGAAGGGAAGTGTCATGTCGGGCCATTCCAAGTGGGCAACCACGAAGCACAAGAAGGCCATTGTCGACGCCAAGCGCGGCAAGATGTTCGCCAAGCTGGTCAAGAACATCGAGGTCGCAGCGCGCATCGGCGGCGCCGACCCCGAGGGCAACCCGACGCTCTACGACGCGATCCAGAAGGCCAAGAAGTCATCGGTCCCCAAGGACCACATTGATCGTGCGGTCAAGCGCGGTGGCGGCATCGGCGCGGACGCTGTCGACTACACGACGATCATGTACGAGGGGTACGCCCCGGGCGGAGTCGCGCTGCTCGTCGAGTGCCTGACCGACAACAAGAATCGTGCAGCGATGGAAGTCCGTACGGCAATGACCCGCAACGGCGGCACGATGGCCGATCCCGGCTCGGTGTCGTACATGTTCCACCGCAAGGGCGTCATCATGGTCCCCGCCGAGCAGGATGGCAGCCAGACCAACGAGGACGATGTCCTGGCTGCAGTGCTCGATGCCGGAGCCGAAGACGTCAACGACCTCGATGGCACGTTCGAGGTCATCAGCGAGGCAACTGACCTGGTCGCCGTACGCACAGCGCTGCAGGAGGCCGGACTCGACTACGACTCGGCCGACGCCTCATTCGTGCCGACCATGACGGTCGACGTCGACGTTGATGCCGCCACCAAGATCCTCAAGTTGATCGATGCTCTCGAGGACTGCGACGACGTTCAGAACGTCTTCTCCAACTTCGACGCATCAGACGAGGTCATGGCGCAGGTCGAATAACCCGCGTGTCGCCCCCTGACTGAGGGGGTGCGCGACTAGGCTGTCGAACATGCGTTCGGTTGCGAGCTGTGTCCGATGAGGGTGATCGGCATCGACCCAGGCCTGACCCGGTGCGGCTTCGGAGTCGTCGACGGCTCTGTCGGACGCGCACTGACGATGGTCGATGTGGGTGTCTACCGCACACCGCCGGACCTCGACACGTCACGACGCCTGCATCTGCTGGAGCAGGGCATCGAGGCGAGCATCCTCAAGCACCGGCCCGACATCGTGGCGGTCGAGCGGGTCTTCAGTCAGCACAACGTTCGTACGGTCATGGGTACGGCTCAGGCCAGCGGCATCGCGATGCTGGTCGCCGCACGCCATGGCATTCCCGTTCAACTGCACACTCCGAGCGAGGTCAAGGCTTCGGTGACTGGAAGCGGACGAGCCGACAAGCCGCAAGTGACGCAGATGGTGACGCGGCTGCTGCGCCTGACCGAGGCGCCAAAGCCCGCTGATGCCGCTGATGCCCTTGCTCTGGCGATCTGCCAGATCTGGCGCGGCGGAGCCCAAAGCAGGCTTCAGGGCGCCATAGCAAAGAACAAATCGCTCGCCTCCGGCAAGACCAAGGCAGCCCGATGATCTCTCACGTACGCGGCTCCGTTGCCGCCGTCACCCTGACCTCAGCCGTGATCGACGTCGGCGGAGTTGGCATGCAGATCATGTGCTCGCCCGGCACGATCGCCCAGCTGCGCATCGGCCAGGAGGCGCAGCTCTCCACATCGAGGGTGGTCCGCGAGGACTCCATGACGCTCTACGGCTTCGCCGACACTGACGAGCGCGACATGTTCGAGCTGGTGCAGACCGCCAGCGGTGTCGGACCCAAGGTCGCGCAGGCCATGCTCGCCGTACTCGATCCCGATCGGCTCCGTCGTGCCATAGGCCAAGGAGATCTCGCCACTCTGACGATGGTGCCCGGCATCGGCCGCAAGGGTGCAGAGCGAATCGTCGTCGAGCTCAAGGATCGTGTCGGTGTCACCAGCAAGGTCGCCGCAGGTCAGCCGCAATGGCGCGACCAGGTGCACGAAGCCCTGCTCGGGCTCGGCTGGTCGGCACGCGATGCCGATGCCGCTCTTGAGCAAGTCGTGGCCGATCACGCCGGTGATCCGCCCACAGACGTCTCGGTCGTGCTCCGCGAAGCACTCCGGACATTGGCGAGGGACCGATGAGCGACGCTGGGTTTGATTCAAGAGACGAGTTCGAGACCATCGTGGCCGACGCCGGACCAGAGGAGCGAGCCTTCGAGGCAGCGCTCCGGCCCCGGACGCTGGAGGAGCTGATCGGCCAGGAGCGCGTTCGTGAGCAGCTCTCACTGATGCTCGAGGCGGCAGTGGCCCGCGGTCATACGCCTGACCACGTCCTGCTCTCAGGCCCGCCCGGACTTGGCAAGACGACCATCGCGATGATCATCGCGCACCAGCTCAGCGCTCCCCTACGCATCACCAGCGGTCCTGCCATCCAGCACGCTGGCGATCTGGCGGCAATCCTGTCGGGCGTCAACGAGGGCGACGTGCTGTTCATCGACGAGATCCACCGCATGTCACGCCCAGCCGAGGAGCTCCTCTACATGGCGATGGAGGACTTCCGAGTCGACGTCATCGTCGGCAAAGGTCCAGGCGCGACCGCCATCCCGCTCGAGATTCCGCCGTTCACAGCGGTCGGCGCGACAACGCGGGCGGGCCTGCTGCCGAGCCCGCTGCGTGACCGCTTCGGATTCACTGCGCAGCTCGACTACTACGACACACCCGAGCTGCATCGCATCGTCAATCGCTCGGCTGGCCTGCTCGACCTCGAGGTCAACGACGAAGGTGGCCGCGAGATCGCTTCGCGTTCACGTGGCACTCCGCGTATCGCCAATCGTTTGCTCAGGAGAGTGCGCGACTTCGCAGAAGTACGTGCTGGGGGAGTCATCGACCATGACGTCGCACGTGCTGCCCTCGCCCTCTACGAAGTGGACGAGCTCGGCCTCGACCGCCTCGACCGCGCAGTCCTCGGCGCGCTCTGCAAGAGCTTCGGGGGTGGCCCGGTTGGCGTCCAGACACTCGCTGTGGCCGTGGGCGAAGAGCGAGAGACCGTCGAGGAGCTTGCCGAGCCATTCCTCGTACGCCTCGGATTCCTCGCCCGTACGCCGCGGGGACGCGTCGCCACGGCGGCTGCCTGGCGTCATCTCGGTCTGGTGGCACCTGCTTCGGCCGAACAGCTCCCGCTCGACGCCGAATAGTGGCACATACCAGCGCATGGTCGAGAAGGCTCGGGCGTCCGGCTAAACTTCCCGTTGGCCCTTCCGGCCTGACCGTCCACGGCGGTTCCCACAACACTCGTACTGGAGCACTCTCGTGTCCAACTGGGTCGACTTCTTGCCCCTGCTGTTCCTGGTCCTCATCTTCTGGCTGCTGATCATTCGTCCGGCTCGTGCTCGTCAGCGCGAGTTCCTGAAGACGCAGAATGCGCTCTCAGTCGGCGACAAGATCATGCTCGCCAGCGGCATCTTCGGTGAGATCGCCTCGATCGGCGACGAGACCATCGAGCTGCGCATCGCGCCCGAGACCGTGGTCACCGTCAACCGCCAGGCCGTCGCCAAGGTCACCCCGGCCGCGCCTGGCGCTGGCTCCGACGACTGATGGCCGCACCCAAGACGCGTAGCGCCAACCTGCCCCGTCCCAAGCGCACGCTCACGCTCTTCATGGCTGGAATCGTCGCCATGTTCGGACTTGTCGCACTGATCGACGCCAACGCCAAGAAGGGCGACGAGAGTGCGTGGAAGCCAAGGCTCGGACTCGACCTCCAGGGCGGCACCCGCATCACGTTCGAGGCAAAAGCCGAAGGCGGCGAGGTCACCGACGAGAAGCTGAAGCAGGCCCGCGACATCGTTGACCAACGCGTCAACGGAACGGGCGTCACTGAAGCTGAGGTCACCACTCAGGGTGGTAACCAGATCATTGTCGAGATACCCGGTCAGCAGCGGGCCAACATCGTCGACCAGGTCGGCAAGACCGCTCAGCTGCGATTCCGACTCATGTGGGGTTCTGGCCAGAGCGCCGCGACGCCTACGGACACCGCCGAGGACCAGAAGATCGTCAATGACCTCGACTGGTCCAAGCTGTCGCTCGACCAGCTGATCAAGGCCGAGACCGAAGGTCTCGCATCGCTGCCGAAGGAGTTCGAGGCGGGTGTCACCTCGCTGCAGAAGGTCCTCGCGGGATTCGTGTGCACCGAGGAGGGCCAGGTCGACGACATTGCCAACAAGCCGCTCGTCACGTGTGACCCCAAGACCGGCGAGACCATGATCCTCAGCCCCACGGTGATCGAGGGCACTCAGGTCAAGAGTGCTGATGCAGTCATCCCACAGCAGCAGGTTCAGTGGGTCGTTTCGCTCGCGCTCAAGGGCGAGGGCAAGACGGCGTTCGACAAGATCACGGAGCAGCTGTTCCAGCAGCAGCAGGCGGGCAACTCGGAGGGAAGCCGGTTCGCGATCGTGCTCGATGGCCAGACGATCAGCGCGCCGACGACGAACGGTCACTTCACCGACGGCACGTCCCAGATCTCGGGCAACTTTACGGCGACGAGCTCCAAGGATCTCGCCAACCAGCTCAAGTACGGTGCGCTGCCTCTGACGTTCGGCGTCAACGGTGTGTCGGAGGAGGGTCCATCCCTCGCGGGCAGCCAGCTCAACGCTGGTCTGATCGCCGGCATGATCGGCATGATCCTGGTCGTGATCTACCTGCTGTTCTACTACCGCGGACTCGGCCTTGTAGCGATCGCCTCGCTGGTCATTGCCGCGACCATCGCGTACGCGTCCGTGCTGCTGCTCGGCAAGGGCGTCGGATTCACGCTGACCCTGCCCGGAATCGCCGGACTCATCGTGGCGATCGGCATCACGGCCGACTCGTTCATCGTGTTCTTCGAGCGCATCCGCGACGAAGTCCGTGAAGGAAAGTCTCTGCGACTCGCTGTCGAGGCCGGGTGGGTTCGCGCGCGGGCCACGATTCTGGCAGCCGATGCCGTGTCCCTCCTCGCGGCACTGGTGCTGTTCACCTTCGCGATCGGCGTGGTGCGCGGCTTCGCGTTCGCGCTCGGTCTGACCACCATCATCGACATCTTCGTGGTGTTCCTCTTCACCAAGCCGTTGGTGTCGGTGCTCGCACGGACCAAGTTCTTCGGGCAGGGGCACAAGCTCTCCGGCCTTGACGCAGCGCACCTCGGAATCACGGGTCGCAAGGTCACGGAGCTGGCCCACACCGCTGGCAGCACCCCTGAAAGGGGAACGAACTGATGGGCAGGATCAGCACATTCGGACAGAACCTGTACGAAGGTCGGATCTCATTCGACTTCGTGGGTCGGCGCAAGCTCTGGTACGCGATCTCGGCCGCCATCATCATCATCGCGGCACTCGGATTCATTGCCCGTGGGTTCAACTACGGCGTGGAGTTCAAGGGCGGTGTCGAGTTCACGGCAACTGTCCAGAAGGCTGACTCCACGACGGCTGACGCCATGCGAACGGCAGTGGAGGAAGCAGGTGTCCCGGAGGCCGGCGACCCGACCGTCACCACGTCGGGTGGCGGTGGCGCTGAGCTGATCCGCATCCAGACCCTGCCTCTGAACCAGGAACAGACCACCAAGATCAAGGAGTCTCTGCTCGAGGGCGGGGCCACAGAGGTCAGTCAGAACCTGATTGGCCCGACATACGGCCAACAGGTCGCCAACAAGGCGTTGACCGGTTTGCTCGTGTTCCTCGTCCTCGTGGTGATCTTCATCTGGGCCTACTTCCGCGAGTGGCGAATGTCTGTCGCAGGCATTGTGGCGTTGGCGCACGACCTCGTCATCACCGCCGGTGTCTATGCCTGGTCGGGCTTCGAGGTGACACCGGCAACGGTGACTGGCCTGCTCACGATTCTTGGCTTCTCGCTCTACGACACCGTCGTGGTGTTCGACAAGGTGCGCGAGAACACCAAGGGCATCCTCAAGTCGACGACGCGCACATACGCGCAGCAGGCCAACCTGGCGCTCAACCAGACGCTCGTACGGTCGATCAACACGTCGATCACCGCGCTCCTGCCGGTCGCTGCACTGCTGGTCGTGGGTGTGGCCGTGCTCGGCACTGGGCCGCTGAAGGACCTCGCTCTGGCGCTGTTCGTCGGCATGCTCGCCGGTACGTATTCGTCGATCTTCATCGCGACGCCGTTGGCTGCTCAGCTCAAGGACCGCGAGCCTGCGATCAAGACGCACACCGCGAAGGTGCTGGGTCGCAGGGAGAAAGAGGCAGACGGGACGGTGGCAGCCGCCGCGGCTCCCCAGCCGAAGCGACTTGCCGCACCTTCAGGTGCCTCCAAGCGTTCGCAACCATCTCGCAAACCACGCTCGCAGCGGGGCAAGGGCGGTTCCTGAGCCCCGCGGTGGCGTGTCATGCTTGAGGCACCAAAGCGGCGCCCTCCGAATGGCGTCGCGTGATGGAGGGCACCTCATGAAGATCCCCCTGGCGATTGCGAGCACTGTGCTGCTCGGCGGTGTCCTCACCGCATGTGGCGGCGGCGACGGCGGTTCCGGCGGCAGTGGCAGCGACTACTGCAAGGACATCAAGGCTGCGGCGGCGACGTTCGGCGACCTCGACTCTGGCGACACCGCGTCCCTTGGTGACGCGTTCGCGACATTCCACAAGCTGGCCGACGAAGCTCCGAGCGACATCAAGGATGACTGGAAGACGCTCGACGGCGCGATCACCACGGTCGAGACTGCGCTGAGCGAAGCCGGCATCAAGATCGAGGACTTCGCCGATCTGCAGTCGGGCAAGATCCCCGAGGGCGTCGACGTCTCCAAGCTGACCGGCCTGGCGTCCGAGTTCCAGAAGTTGAGCGGCGCCGAGTTCGAGAAGGCGTCCAAGGCGATCGAGACTCACGCCAAAGACGTCTGCAAGGTCGACCTCAACAAAGTGACTGGGTGAACCCAGCAACAGATTCGGCTCCAGCACCGGTCAGTGCCCTGATCGATCGCCTTGTGCGACCGATCGAAGACTGGCCGGTGCCGGGGGTGACCTTCCGCGACATCACGCCGCTCCTCGCAGATCCTGATGCCCTCCGCCTGGTCGTTGACGCGCTCGTCGACATTGCGCGTGCGACGGGCCCCATTGATGCCGTTCTCGGCATCGAGGCACGAGGCTTCATCTTCGCTCCGGCGATCGCCCTTGGCTTGAACGCTGGATTCGTCCCAATCCGCAAGGCCGGCAAGTTGCCGTCCACGTCTTTCACAACGTCGTACGACCTTGAGTACGGCTCCGCGGAGCTCGAGGTGCACCGTGACGCCCTCAAGCCCGGTGATCGGGTGCTTGTGGTGGACGACGTGCTCGCGACTGGTGGAACGATGCTGGCCGCCGCCGACCTCGTCCAGCAGGCTGGTGCGCAGGTGGCTGGCAACCTCGTCCTGATCGAAATTCAAGCTCTCGGTGGGCAGGAGCGGCTGCACCGTGTCGGCTGCAGCTCCTTGCGCACGTACTGAGCTACGCACAGAATCGAGAACCATGAACCCCCGCCAAGTACGCATCGTCGCATTCGCGCTGGTCGCAGTGCTCGTACTCGCTACTGCAGCAACCCTCGTCGAGGGCATCCTGTCCTGAGCTCCGCTCCACCCGCTGGCCTACCATGGAAAGACACAGTGTTCCTGTGCCAGTGAGGAGAGTTCGTGGCTGATCGCGTCGAGGCGCCGCCAGCCGGGTCGAAGAACACAGACTCGGCTCCTACGTCTGCGCGCGTACGCAATCGGCTCTCCCGCATCGGCGGCAAATCTGGCTCGCCTGATCCGGTACTCGACCCGCTGCTGAAGGTCTACCGCAACACCCATCCCAAGGGTGATGTCGCCTCGATCCAGAAGGCCTATGACATCGCCGAGCGGATGCACGAGGGGCAGAAGCGCAAGAGCGGCGATCCCTACATCACGCACCCGTTGGCGGTGGCCGCGATTCTCGCCGAGCTCGGTATGACGGCACCCACGCTGTGTGCCGCGCTGCTGCACGACACGGTCGAGGACACCGACTACACACTCGACGAGCTCCGCAAGGACTTCGGCGATGAGGTCGTACGACTCGTCGATGGTGTGACCAAGCTTGACAAGGTCAAGTACGGCGACTCGGCGCAGTCCGAGACGATCCGCAAGATGGTCGTCGCCATGAGTCGCGACATCCGCGTTCTGGTCATCAAGCTCGCCGACCGCCTCCACAACATGCGCACGCTGCGCTATCTCCGTCAGGACAAGCAGGAACGCATCGCCCGCGAGACGATCGAGATCTTCGCGCCGCTCGCCCACCGACTCGGTATGAACACGATCAAGTGGGAGCTGGAGGACCTCGCGTTCGCAACACTGCACCCCAAGGTCTACGACGAGATCGTGCGACTCGTCGCCGATCGTGCGCCGTCGCGTGAGGAGTTCCTCGAGCGGGTCGTCAGCGATGTCGAGTCAGACCTGCGCCATGTCAAGCTCAAGGCCAAGGTCTCCAGCCGACCCAAGCACTACTACTCGATCTACCAGAAGATGCTCGTCGGAGGCCGTGAGTTCGCCGACATCTTCGACCTCGTCGGCGTGCGCATCCTGGTCGACTCCGTGGCCGACTGCTATGGCGTCCTGGGCGTGCTGCACGCGCGATGGAATCCGATCCCGGGACGGTTCAAGGACTACATCTCGGTCCCGAAGTTCAACATGTACCAGTCGCTGCACACCACGGTGATCGGTCCGCAGGGCAAGGCGGTCGAGCTGCAGATTCGTACGAACGCGATGCACCGTCGCGCCGAGTACGGCGTCGCAGCGCACTGGAAGTACAAGGAAGACGCCGTAGCGATCTCGAAGACCGGTGAGAAGGCCCCCGACAGCAACGACATGTTGTGGCTGCGAGAGCTGCTCGATTGGCAGTCCGAGACCGAGGACTCCGTCGATTTCCTTGACTCGCTGCGCTTCGAGATGACCAATGCAGGGGTCTACGCCTACACGCCTCGCGGCGATCTCATTCAGCTGCCGGCCAAGGCGACGCCGATCGACTTCGCGTACGCCGTGCACACCGAGGTCGGTCACGCCTGCATCGGCGCGCGCGTCAATGGTCGCCTCGTCTCGCTCGAGTCCGAGCTCGAGAGCGGCGACGTCGTCGAGATCTTCACCTCCAAGTCGCCGGACGCCGGTCCTAGCCGTGACTGGCTCGATTTCGTCGTCAGCCCGCGGGCCAAGAACAAGATCCGCCAGTGGTTCACCAAGGAACGTCGCGAAGAAGCGATCGAGCGCGGCAAGGACCAGATCGCCAAGCAGATGCGTAAGGAAGGCCTGCCGCTGCACCGGCTGTTCAAGCACGAGACGCTTGACGCCGTTGCCAAGGAGCTCAACCTCGCCGATATCTCCGGTCTCTATGCGGCGGTCGGCGAAGGCAACGCCGGGGCCCAGAACGTCGTCGAGCGGGTCATCGACCTCGCCGGCGGCCGTGAGGGTGCCGAGGAAGACCTCGCCGAGGCGACGTCGATGCCGGGTATCGGCACCAAGATCAAGACGGTCAGCCGCGACGCCGGCGTGCTCGTCGAGGGACTCGACGGCGATGTGCTGATCAAGCTGGCACGGTGTTGCACTCCCGTGCCCGGCGACGCGATCGAAGGTTTCGTGACACGCGGCGCTGGCGTTTCGGTGCACCGTACGGATTGCGTCAACCTCCTGGAGCTCCGCAACCAGCCCGAGCGGCTCGTCAAGGTGCTCTGGGCACCGACCGGCAAGAGCACCTTCCTGGTGGCGATCCAGGTCGAAGGGCTCGATCGGCCTCGGCTGCTCAGCGACATCACGCGGGTCATCTCAGACCAACACGTCAACATCCTGTCGGCGTCGCTGTCGACGAGTCGCGATCGTGTCGCGAAGTCGAAGTTCACCTTCGAGATGGCCGATCCGAAGCACCTCGGACACGTGCTGTCGGCCGTACGTACGGTCGAAGGCGTCTTCGACGTCTATCGCCTGACGCAGTGACTAGCTGAGGCGCACGGCTCGTCCCTCGCCGCTCCAGCGGCTCGTTCCTCACCGCTGCTGGGCTTCGCCCAAGCGCCCGCCCTCGCTTCGCTCGGGCCATTCCTCAGTTGGACCTAACTGAAGTCTGCTTGCGCCTTCTGCGCCATTTCCAAGAATGATTCGCGGGATGCGAGGTTCTCCTTGGCTGCCTTGACCTTCTTGGCGTCGCCCGCGGCTTCGGCCTTGGCGATCTCGGCCTTGGCGTCCTCGATGGCCTTCTCGAGCTTCGTGATCATGTCGTCAGCGCGCGCTGACTTCTCGGGGTCGGTGCGCTTCCACTTGTTCTCGTTGGCATCGCGTACGGCTTCTTCGACCTTGCGGATCTTGGACTCGAACTCGTTCATCTTGGCGCGAGGCACCTTGCCGGCGGCTTCCCAGCGATCGGCGATGTCGAGCCACGCCTTGCGGGCGGCGTCGGGGTCCTTGATCGGGAGGAGCTTCTCGGCCTCGGCGAGGATCACGAGCTTCTTCTCGGCGTTGACCTCGTATTCGGCGTCCAGCAGTGCGTTGGCTTCGTCGCGCGCGGTGAAGAACGCGTCCTGGGCAGCGCGGAACTTCTTCCAGAGCTTGTCCTCGACATTGCGGGGAGCCGAACCGGCCTTCTTCCACTCCGTCATCAGGTCGCGGTACTTGCCGGCGGTCACGCCCCACTCGGTTGAGCCGGACAGCGCCTCGGCCTCCTTGATGAGCTGTTCCTTCTTGGCCTGAGCGGCGTCGCGGAGCACGGACTGCTCACCGAAGTGGGTCTTGCGGCGACGCGTGTAGGACGTACGGGCGGACGAGAAGCGGTGCCACAGCTCGTCATCGGCGGACTTGCTGAGCCGCGGGAGCACCTTCCACTCGTCGAGCAGGGCGCGGAGGCGATCGGCGCCGGCCTTCCAGTCGTTGCTGGTGGCGATCTTTTCGGCTTCCTCGACGAGGCGGGTCTTCTCGACCTGCGCCTCGGCGACCTTGGCGACGCGGGCAATCTTGCGCTCCTCGCGGAGCTTGTCGATCGCGGGCTGGAGGGCGTCGAGTCGCTTGAGGAGTCCGTCAAGATCTCCGAGCGCCTGAGCGTCGGTGACCTGCGCGCGCACCTTGGTGACGGCCTTGGCTGCGTCATCGGGGGAGAGCGTGCCGCCTTCGAGGCGCTTCTCCAGGAGGTCGACCTCGACCTCGAGTCCTTCGAATCGGGTGACGTACAACGCCATCGCCTCAGTGGGGTCGCCGCCCGGCCACTGGCCGATCAGGCGCTCGCCGTCAGCGGTGCGTACGTAGACATTGCCTTCATCGTCGACGCGACCCCAGGGATGCGTTGGCGCAGAACTCATGGGCGACAGTCTAGGGCGAGCCAGCGTCGCCGCGAACCGCCCGCCTCGCGTACCCTGTCGCACGTGCTTCTCACGTCATTTCCGGCCGGTCCGCTGCAGGCGAATTGCTATGTCGCCGCGCGTGGTCCGGGCACCCAGTGCGCGGTCGTCGACCCCGGCATGGAAGCGATGGATGACCTGCGCACGGTGATCAAGGAGCTCAACGTGACTCCGGGTGCGGTTCTGGTGACGCACGGCCACTTCGACCACATGTGGTGCGCGCAGGACGTTGCGCGCGAGTTCGACTGCCCCGTATGGATCCACCCGGCCGACCGGCACCTGCTGAGCGACCCGATGGCAGCGATCTCGGGGGAGTCCGCGGCGATGTTGCGCCAGCAGCTCAACATGGGTGACCTTCCCGAATTCACCGAGCCAGCAGACGTACGCGATGCCGTTGACGGCGCCACGATCGACGTCGACGGCCTCGTGTTCACCGTCGATCACGTACCGGGGCACACTCCGGGCACCGTGTTCTATCGCGTCGACTGGGATGGTCCGGAAGCGATCTCGCAGGTGATGTTCTCCGGTGACTTCCTGTTCCAGGGTTCGATCGGTCGTACGGACCTTGCCGGCGGGTCCCACGCGCAGATGCAGGACAGCCTGCGCGATCGCGTGCTGCCGCTGTCCGACGATGTCGTCGTGCTGCCCGGCCACGGTCCGCAGACCTCAGTGGCTCGCGAGCGCGTCACCAATCCGTTCCTGGCGGAGCTCATTTCATGAGTGGCCTCTCAGGGTTTCCCGAGTTCCTTCCAGCTGACCGCAACGTCGAGCTGATCGTCCTCGACCACCTCCGCCAGGTGTTCGAGCTGCACGGCTTCGCCTCGATCGAGACACGTGCTGCCGAACCGATGGACACGCTGCTCCGCAAGGGTGAGATCGACAAGGAGGTGTACGTCCTGCGTCGCCTCCAGGCCGGCGAGGGCGACAGCGACTCCGGTCTTGCCCTGCACTTCGATCTGACGGTCCCGTTCGCGCGCTATGTGCTCGAGAACGCCGGCAAGCTCGACTTCCCGTTCCGCCGCTACCAGATCCAGAAGGTATGGCGCGGTGAGCGGCCCCAGAACGGCCGCTACCGCGAATTCACCCAGGCCGACATCGACATCGTCGCCAAGGACGAGCTGGCGTTCCACTTCGATGTGGAGATCGCCCAGGTCATGGCCGAAGCGCTCTCCGGACTGCCCGTACCGGCTCTGACACTGCAGGTCAGCAACCGCAAGATCCTCGAAGGCTTCTACCTCGGACTCGGCATCGCCGAGCCGACGACGGTCATGCCGATCGTCGACAAGCTCGACAAGGTGCCGGCCGAAAGGATCGCCGAGCTGTTGCAGTCCGATGCAGGGCTCTCAGAGGAGCAGGCCAAGCAGTGCCTGGCTCTGGCCGAGATCCGGAGCGCCGACGGATCGTTCGTCGACGCCGTACGTGCGCTCGGTGTGGAGCACCCGCTGCTGGACGAGGGCCTCGACGAGCTCCTGCAGGTTGTCACCGGCGCTTCAGGCGCCGAGGGGGTCGAGGTCGTCGCCGACCTCCGCATTGCCCGTGGTCTCGACTACTACACCGGCACAGTGTTCGAGACCCGCATGGAAGGCCACGAGCAGCTCGGCTCGATCTGCTCCGGCGGCCGCTATGACCAGCTCGCGAGCGATGGCAAGAACACGTACCCCGGTGTCGGCATCTCGCTCGGCGTCTCGCGCCTGCTAGTGCCCCTCGTCGCCGGCGGACTCACTGCCGACCGTTCCGTGCCCAGCGCCGTACTCGTCGCACTCACGGACGAGGAGTCCCGCCCGGCGAGCGTTGCTGTCGCCTCGGCGCTGCGTGCGCGCGGCATACCGACCGAGATCGCAGCATCCCCGCAGAAGTTCGGCAAGCAGATCCGCTATGCCGAGCGCCGCGGCATTCCGTACGTGTGGTTCCCCGCGAACGGCGATGACGGTGATCGCGTGCGTGATATTCGTACTGGCGATCAGGTCGATGCCGACCCCGCCTCGTGGAACCCCCCGGCTGAAGACCTGAAACCCCAGATCTTGAGAACACCTAGCAAGGAGCAAGTCACGTGATCCGCACCCACGACGCCGGAAGCCTGCGCGCCGAGCACATCGGCCAACAGGTCACCCTCGCCGGTTGGGTCGCACGTCGACGCGATCACGGTGGTGTGGCGTTCATCGACCTCCGTGAAGCCTCGGGCGTCGTGCAGGTCGTCGTACGCGAAGAGGTCGCGCACCAGCTCCGCGCCGAGTTCGTGCTCAAGGTGGTCGGAACGGTGCAGCAGCGCCCCGCTGGCAACGAGAACACCAACATCCCCACCGGCGAGATCGAGGTCATCGCTGATGACGTCGAGATCCTCAGCACCTCGGCACCGCTGCCGTTCCCGATCGACGAGACTCCGTCGTCAAGTGCGGGGTCGGTCGGCGAAGAGGTGCGCCTCAAGTACCGCTACCTCGACCTGCGCCGTGAGGCACCGGCCAAGGCGCTGCGTCTGCGCAGCAAGATCAACGCCGCGGCTCGTACGGTCCTGGGCGAGCAGGACTTCGTCGAGATCGAGACGCCGACGCTGACGCGGTCCACGCCCGAAGGTGCCCGCGACTTCCTCGTGCCGGCTCGTCTGGCGCCGAGCAGCTGGTACGCCCTGCCGCAGAGCCCGCAGCTGTTCAAGCAGCTGCTGATGGTCGCTGGCATGGAGCGCTACTACCAGATCGCGCGCTGCTACCGCGACGAGGACTTCCGCGCCGACCGTCAGCCCGAGTTCACCCAGCTCGACATCGAGATGAGCTTCGTCGAGCAGGCCGACGTCCTCGCGCTGATGGAGAAGATCCTTGTCGAAATGTGGAAGCTGATCGGCTACGACATCCCGACGCCCATCCCGCACATGACGTACGCCGAGGCGATGCGTCGCTTCGGATCCGACAAGCCCGACCTGCGCATGGGCCAGGAGCTCGTCGAGTGCACCGATTTTTTCAAGGACACCCCGTTCCGGGTGTTCCAGGCCGAGTACGTCGGCGCTGTCGTGATGCCGGGTGGCGCTTCGCAGCCACGCAAACAGCTCGACGCATGGCAGGACTGGGCCAAGCAGCGCGGAGCCAAGGGGCTCGCGTACGTGTTGGTGCAGGAGGACGGCGAGCTCGGCGGACCCGTCGCCAAGAACCTGTCCGAAGCAGAGCGTGCCGGCATCGTCGAGCACGTTGGTGCCAAGGCCGGCGACTGCGTGTTCTTCGCCGCCGGTGCCACCAAGTCGACGCGCGCTCTTCTCGGTGCTGCACGTCTGGAGATCGGCCGCCGCGGCGACCTGATCGACGAGTCGGCCTGGGAGTTCCTCTGGGTCGTCGACGCGCCATTGTTCGAGCCGGCGAGCGACGCTGTCGCCTCGGGTGATGTTGCCGTCGGCGCCGGCGCCTGGACGGCCGTGCATCACGCGTTCACCTCACCGCAGGACATCGAGACGTTCGACACCGATCCCGGCAATGCGCTCGCGTGGGCCTACGACATTGTCTGCAACGGGGTGGAGCTCGGTGGTGGGTCGATCCGTATCCACCGCGAGGACATCCAGAAGCGCGTCTTCAAGATCATGGGCATCGAAGAGGAAGAGGCGCAGGAGAAGTTCGGCTTCCTCCTCGACGCGTTCACCTTTGGTGCTCCGCCGCACGGCGGCATCGCCGTCGGCATGGACCGCATCTGCGCGATGCTCGCCGGCATGGACTCGATCCGTGAGGTCATCGCATTCCCGAAGTCCGGTGGCGGCTACGACCCGCTGACCGGTGCTCCGGCTGCGATCACGCCGGATCAGCGCAAGGAGACCGGAGTGGACATGGTGCCGAAGGCGCCCAATGAGCACAGTGCCGCGAAGCCTGAGCCCAAGAAGGTCGCAACCGAGTCGTAGGGTCGTCGCATGAGTGAGCGCAGCGAGCCAACCATCAAAGCCCTCAGGCCGCTGCCTCAGTACCGTGTCTTTTTCATTGAGGTAGCGGCATGAGTGATGGGCTGTTCGACATTCCAGATGCGCCTGTCAGGCTGCCCTCGGGCAGCCTGAGCGGCAGTTCCTCGGCGTCCGCGCCACTGGCCGTGCGCATGCGCCCGACGTCGCTCGACGAGCTCGTCGGCCAAGAGCACCTGCTTGCACCGGGCTCGCCGCTGCGGCAGATGATCGACGACAACAAGCCGTTGACGATCCTGCTGTGGGGCCCACCCGGCACCGGCAAGACGACCATCGCCTCACTGCTGAGCGCGCATACCGAACGCCGTTTCGTCGAGGTGTCCGCCGTGTCAGCCGGTGTCAAGGAAGTACGTGAGGTCATCGCGGGTGCCAGGCGCGCGCTGGCCAACAGTGGCGTCGAGACGGTCTTGTTCGTCGACGAGGTTCACCGCTTCAGCAAGTCTCAGCAGGACGCTCTTCTGCCGGGCGTCGAGAACCGCTGGGTCTCACTCGTCGCTGCAACGACGGAGAACCCGCACTTCAGCGTCATCTCGCCGCTGCTGTCCCGCTCGCTGCTGCTGACGCTCGAGAGCCTGACCGACGACGACATCGCCGTGCTGATCGATCGTGCGCTCACCGACGAACGCGGGCTCAACGGCACGGTGACGCTCGACGTCGACGCCAAGGATCATCTCGTCCGCCTCGCCGGTGGAGATGGACGTCGGGCGCTGACATACCTCGAAGCAGCCGCAGGTGCTGCGACGACGCAGGGCAAGACGGCGATCAGCGTCGACGACGCTGCGCTCGCCGTCGACAAGGCGGCCGTGCGCTACGACCGGCAGGGCGATCAGCACTACGACGTCATCAGTGCATTCATCAAGTCGATCCGCGGATCCGACGTCGATGCCGCGCTGCACTACCTCGCTCGGATGATCGAGGCGGGGGAGGACTCCCGTTTCATCGCCCGACGGCTCATGATCCTGGCGAGCGAGGACATCGGGATGGCAGATCCTTCGGCGCTCCAGACTGCGGTCGCTGCAGCCGAGGCCGTCGCGATGATCGGCTTCCCGGAGGCTCGCCTCGTGCTGGCGCAGGCGGTCATTGCCCTTTCGACGGCACCGAAGTCCAACGCCGTGATCACGGCGATCGACGCTGCGCTCGCCGACGTACGGGCTGGCAAGGTCGGCACCGTGCCACCCGCTCTGCGCGATGCGCACTATTCTGGCGCCAAGAAGCTCGGCCATGGTCACGACTACCTCTACGCCCACAGCGACCCCCGTGGCGTCGTCGGTCAGCAGTACGCACCCGATGACGTCGACGGGGCGATCTACTACGAGCCCGGCCAGCACGGTGCTGAGGCGGCGATAGCTGAACGCCTGGCTCGAATCCGCGCCATTCTGCGCGAACGGTGACGCGATAGGCTCGTCTGCATGTCGGCGGAGCTCGTGATCCTCGTGTCGACCGCGGTATTGGCCGTGGTCGCGCTGTGCGCTGCCATCATTTCCGTACGCGCTGTCCGCACGCTGCGTCAGACCCCACCTCCGACCCCGGTGTCCAGCGAGATTGCGCTGGTCGAACGGCCCACGCCGGTGGTCACGCAACTGCCTGCCTCGCTGGCTCCTCGCGTCGTCGAAGGCCGCCTGATCGTGCCGCCGACACAGCAGCAAGTTGTCGCGACCGCACTCGGCCGACCCGGCGTACGGCTGTCAGTCTTCACCCACGGCGTCGCGCACGCACTGCGACCCGAGAGCCGCGATCGCATCCTCGGGATGATGAAGCGCGAATACCGTCGCCGCCGCCGTGAGCGCCTGCAGGCCGCCCGCCGTGCCGCCCGAGCCGCAACGCCGGCAGCCACCGCCGACAGCTGGATGGGTTCATGAGCGAGCGTCAGCTGGGGGTCCCCCCACGAGCCCTGCTCGATGCCACCCTCGCCACTTGGCGAGTAGGGGGCGCTCATCAGAGGTCCCGATTCATGCCGCGGCGTCCGCATCCTTGCTCGTCTACGGAGGTTGCGGCATGAGGGCGCGCATGGTCTGGTTCGTCGCCGGGTCCGCCGCCGGGGTCTACGCCGCAGCCAAGGCCAAGCGAGCCGCGTACCGGCTCTCCATGCCAGGACTCGTCGATCAGTCCGCAGCCCTCGGGCTCGGATGGCGAGCTTTCCGCGCCGAGCTGCGCGACGGCATGGAGACTCGTGAGCGAGAAGTCGCCCACGAGCTGTCCGGCACCCCCAACGTTGACCACTTGAGTCTCGAGACTCACCACCACGAACTTGCTGACAAGGATCACCCCTGATGTTGACCGCTGAGATTCGCCGACGATTCCTCGCGCACTTCGAGAACGCCGGACATACCGCGGTGCCCTCTGCCCCTTTGCTGTTCGACGACCCCAACCTGCTGTTCGTCAACGCGGGCATGGTGCCGTTCAAGCCCTACTTCCTGGGCCAGGAGACCCCGCCGTGGGACCGCGCTGTCAGCGTGCAGAAGTGTGTGCGCACCCAGGACATCGAAGAAGTTGGCAAGACGACCCGTCACGGCACGTTCTTCCAGATGTGCGGCAACTTCTCGTTCGGCGACTACTTCAAGGCCGGCGCGATCGAGCACGCCTGGAGCCTGATCACCAGCTCGATCGACGACGGTGGCTTCGGCTTCGACCCCGAGAAGATCTGGGTTACGGTGTTGCACTCGGACGACGAAGCGCGTCAGCTCTGGAAGGACATCGCGGGACTGCCGGACGAGCGCATCCAGGGCCGTGGCCTGCTCGACAACTACTGGCAGATGGGCGTGCCCGGACCGGGCGGACCCGCGAGCGAGATATACATCGATCGAGGCCCGGAGTTCGGTCCCGACGGCGGCCCGGTCGTTGATGAGGACCGCTTCCTCGAGATCTGGAACCTCGTGTTCATGCAGGAAGAGATCACCAACGTCTCAGCCAAGGACAAGTTCGACGTGGTCGGACCGCTGCCGCAGCAGAACATCGACACCGGCATGGGTCTTGAGCGTGTTGCGTATCTGCTCCAGGGCAAGGGCAACATGTACGAGATCGACGAGGTGTTCCCGGTCATCGAGAAGGCCTCTGAGATCACGGGTCGCACCTACGGTGCAGACCCGACCGATGACGTACGTTTCCGCGTCATCGCTGACCACGTACGCAGTGGTCTGATGCTGATGGGCGACGGTGTGACACCGGGCAACGAAGCGCGTGGCTACGTGTTGCGTCGTCTGCTCCGCCGCGCTGTGCGCTCGATGCGCCTGCTCGGCTACGAAGACCCGGCGCTGCCGCAGCTGCTCCCGGTGAGCCTCGATCGTATGAAGGCGTCCTACCCGGAGCTCGAGGCCGACTTCCCGCGCATCGAGAAGATCGCGTACGCCGAGGAGGACGCCTTCCGGCAGACACTCGGCAAGGGCACGCAGATATTCGAGTCCGCTGCCTCAGCGATCAAGAACACTGGCGGCAGCTCGCTTCCCGGCGACCAGGCCTTCGCGCTCCACGACACCTACGGATTCCCGATCGACCTGACCCTCGAGATGGCGTCTGAGCAGGGCCTGACCGTCGACGAGGACGGATTCCGCGCGCTCATGACCGAGCAGCGTGCCCGTGCCAAGGCTGATGCGAAGTCCAAGAAGGGTGCTCACGCCGACACGTCGATCTACCGCGCAGCGCTCGACGCCGGTGGACCGACGGAGTGGCTGGCCTACTCGACGCTGACCACAGAGTCCCGCGTACTCGCGCTGCTTGCCGAAGGGGTTGCCGTCCCTGCGCTCGTCGCCGGCACCGTGGGCGAGGTCGTGCTTGATCGCACCCCGTTCTACGCCGAATCTGGTGGTCAGAACGCCGATGCCGGCCACATCAGCTGGGATGGGGGCCGCGCTGAGGTGCTTGATGTCCAGCGCCCCGTACGCGGTCTCGTCGTTCACCAGGTGCGGGTGCTCGAGGGTGAGCTGACTCGCGACCGGGACGTCGAAGCCGCTGTCGATCCCGAGTGGCGCCTCGGTGCGCGCCAGGCGCACTCCGGCACACACGTGGTGCACGCCGCGCTGCGCGAGGTGCTTGGCCCGACCGCCCTGCAGGCAGGTTCGTACAACCGACCCGGCTACCTGCGACTCGACTACGGCTGGAGCGGTGCGCTGTCGTCCGAGCAGCTGCATGGTGTCGAAGAGGCGTCCAACCGCGCTCTGCGTGCCGACCTGCCCGTCACGGCTCAGACCATGTCGCTGCCAGAGGCTCGCGACTTCGGTGCCCTCGCGCTGTTCGGCGAGACGTACGGCGAGGACGTCCGCGTCGTCGAGATCGGCGGCCCCTGGTCGCGTGAGCTCTGCGGTGGCACGCACGTCGATCGATCGTCACAGATCGGCACCGTTGTCATCACCTCCGATGGATCTGTGGGTGCGGGCAACCGACGTATCGAGGCACTGACCGGCATCGAAGGCTTCGAGTACCTTGCTCGCGAGCGCGATGTCGTACGCCAGCTGACCGACATCCTCAAGGCGCAGCCTGGTGAGGTGCCGGGCCGCGTCCAGGACCTTCTCGAGCGACTCAAGACCGCGGAGAAGGCAGTCGAGAGCGCCAAGGCAGCTCAGCTGCTCGGTGCCGCGGGTGACATCGCCGCAGCTGCCAAGGACGTCAACGGAGTCGCATATGTCGGTCACCGTGCCGAAGGTGCCAACGGCGGCGACGTCCGTACGCTTGCCCTCGACATCCGAGGACGACTGCCCAAGGACAAGCCCGCCGTCGTCGTGGTGATCGGCACCTCCGATGACAAGCCGTCAACGGTGGTCGCGCTCAACGAAGCCGCGCAGGCCCAGGGCCTCAGCGCCAACACCTTTGTCGGTCTGGTCGGCGAGAAGCTCGGCGGACGAGGGGGCGGCAAGGCGGACGTCGCGCAGGGCGGTGGCACCGACGTGTCAGCGATCCCCGCGGCACTGGCAGCAGTCGAAGCCGCGCTGGGATCCTGATGCGGCCAGGACGGCGTATCGGCATCGATGTTGGAGACGTACGGATCGGCGTTGCCGTCTGCGACCCCGACGGCATGGTCGCGACCCCGGTCGAGACCGTCACTGCTGGCAAGGACGCCATCGGGCGCCTGGCAGAGCTGGTGCGTGAGTACGACGCGCTCGAGTGCGTCGTCGGTATGCCCATCGGGTTGTCGGGCCTCGAAGGTCCGGCTGCGCTCAAGGTCAGGGCCTTCTGCGCTGACCTTCTCGAAGCCATCGCCCCAACATCCATCCGGCTCTTTGACGAGAGGATGTCTACGATGACTGCGGAGAGTCTGCTCAGAGAACGTGGACGATCCGGAAGCTCGAGGAGGAGTGTCATCGACCAGGCAGCTGCCACCGTGATCCTCCAGACGGCACTGGATTCCGAGCGGACCCGAGGGTCCGCACCCGGCGAGACATTAGTGAGGGCACATGGCTGACGGCGGACTGGACATGATGACCGGCGGGTCGTCCGGCCCCGGTCGGCGTCGCGCTTCGCGGCCCCGCAAGAAGCCGTGGGGTCGCCGCATCGTCACTCTTCTGATTGTGCTTGCTGTGCTGTTCGGTGGCTACAAGGCCGTTGGCAAGACGATGGACTTCTTCGGCGGTCCCGCGGACTACCCCGGTCAGGGCGCCGGCAGCGTCGTCGTCGAGATCCCGAGCGGGGCAACCGGCCAGCAGATCGCCAACATCCTCAAAGAGGCCGATGTGGTCAAGAGTGCTGAAGCGTTCTATCAGCTGAGCCTCAACGACTCGCGCTTCCAGGCAGTTCAGGCGGGATTCTTCAAGCTCCGCAAGCAGATGTCTGCAGAGTGGGCCATGCGTGAGCTCGTGGACCGAAAGAACCGGGTCGAGGGCAAGGTGACGATCCCTGAGGGTGCGCGTGTCACCTCGATCATCACGATCATCGTCAAGAGCACCGACATCTCGAAGAAGGCCGTCGAGGCCGCCCTCGACAAGCCGAAGTCGCTCGGCCTGCCCGAAGAAGCCAACGGCAACCCCGAGGGATTCCTCTACCCGGCGACGTACGAAGTGCCGCCAGGCTCGACGGCGACCAGCCTGCTCAAGCAGATGGTCAAGAAGACCGTCGATGTCGAGAAGGAGCTGGACCTCGCCAACCGCGCTGATGCGATCGGCATGACTCCGGTCGAGGTCATGACGCTGGCGAGCATCCTCGAGTACGAAGCCAACCGCGACGAGGACTACCCGAAGGTCGCCCGCGTGTTCCTCAATCGCCTCGACCAGGGCATCGCGCTCCAGTCCGATGCGACCGTGGCCTTCGCCAACGGCATCACAGGCGACGTGTGGACGACGCCTGAGCAGCGAGACAACCCGTCGGAGTACAACACGTACGAGCATCAGGGTCTGCCACCCGGACCGATCGGTGCTGCTGGCAAGAAGACCATCGAAGCGGTCCTCAAGCCGGCCGACGGAGACTGGCTCTACTTCGTGCCGGACTACGAGAACGAGACCACGGTCTTCAGCAACAACCTCGCAGATCACGAACGGGCGGCCGAGCGATTGCGCGAGTGGTGCCGCAGCTCCAAAGACACCGACGACATCTGCTGATGCGCTGCGCCGTCATCGGCTCGCCGATAGCCCACTCGCTGTCGCCGGCAATGCATCGTGCCGCGTACGCGGAGCTGGGTCTCGACTGGACCTATGAGGCAGTTCTGGTCGAAGAGGACGGTCTGCAGGAGTTCCTGAGCTCGCTCGGCGACGACGTACGCGGGCTGTCGGTCACGGCTCCGCTCAAGCGACGTCTCGCCGAGCTGGTCGAGCCCGATGGGGGACCACCACTGGGGGTGGTCAACACCGTCGTGATTGATGACGGCATACCCAGCACCTACAACACCGACGTCCCTGGCGCAGTCTCAGCGCTCGCCGAACGGGGCATCAGCGACCTGCTGACGGCGCGCATCCTGGGAGGCGGCGCGACGGCCGCTTCGATCGCCTACGCGCTCTCGACGATCGGCGTGACGCAAGTTGAGTTCGTCGTGCGCGATCCGTCCCGGGCCGCTGAGGCTGTCGACATCGCCACCAGCGCGGGAATGGCGGCGTCCGCACGCAAGCTCGACGAGCCGCTGCTGGACCGCGTCGACCTCCTGGTCTCGACCGTTCCGTCAGAGATCGCCAACGGGCAGGTCCACGAGCTCGTCGCTGCCTCACGCGCCGTGTTCGACGTTGTGTACGATCCGTGGCCGTCTCACCTCATCGATGTCGCGGTGACGGCCGACCTGCCGCATGTCACCGGCATCGACTTGCTTGCCCACCAGGCTGCACTCCAGGTCGAGCTGATGACCGGGGACTTCGTCGATCCACAGCTGCTGCGCGATGCAGCGATGGCTGAGCTCAGCTCTCGCTAGTGTTCCGAACGTGA
Source organism: Propionibacteriales bacterium (assembly GCA_038256885.1). Taxonomy (GTDB): domain Bacteria; phylum Actinomycetota; class Actinomycetes; order Propionibacteriales; family Nocardioidaceae; genus Aeromicrobium. Next base: position 10,121 of record JBBSJW010000021.1, on the reverse strand, counting down.
CCATAGCTCTCGCGGCCTTCGCCGCCGCCGTGCTCGGCGCGGCTGGCCCCTGGGTGCTTCGCCGCACTCCCGAGCCCGAGGATCCAGCCGACGACAAGATCCCGTACGCCCAGCTCGCCGAGGCGCGAGGTCTACCTGTTGGTCTCGCGATTGCCGCGGCTCTCATGGCTGGTCTGGTCGCGTGGCGGATCGACAGCGCGGAGCTCATGCCCGTGTGGGTGCTGATCGCCGGAGTCGGATCGTGGTTGGCCTACATCGACTGGCACACCAAGCTGTTGCCGTTCGTGATCGTCGCCCCGACCTACCTTGCGAGCCTGCTGCTGGTCGGCTTGGGCGCGCTGCTTCTGAAGGACGCCGAGGTGTTCACGCGAGCGCTGATCGCCAACATCGTCGTCTACGTGATCTTCCGCGTCCTCTACTGGGTTGGCCGCCGGTTCTTCGGAGGTGCGTTCGGCTACGGCGACGTACGTCTCTCGGGAGTTCTGGCACTCGCGCTCGGGGCGCTCGGCGGCAGTGCCGTGTTCGTGGGGATGTACGCAGGTTTCATCCTCGGAGCCGTGTTCGGCGTCGTCCTGTCGCGGCTCAAGATCGTCGATGCGAAGGGCTACGCATTCGGTCCCTACATGGTCGCCGGTGCCGTCATCGGCGCAGCCTGGAGTTCCTCGATCTACCCGGTTTGAATGCCTGACGTTCGTTGCAGGTGGGGCGTGGGAGAATTGTCGACATGCTCCGTTGGCTCACAGCTGGTGAATCGCACGGCCCCGCGTTGGTGGCTGTGCTCGAAGGTCTGCCCGCAGGGGTGGAGGTCACCAGCAAGGACATCCAGGCGGCGCTTGCGCGTCGCCGATTGGGTCACGGCCGCGGCGCACGCATGGCCTTCGAGGCCGACGAGCTCGAGCTGGTTGGCGGCATCCGTCACGGTGTGACGATGGGCAGCCCGATCGCCCTGCGCATCGGCAACAGCGAATGGCCCAAGTGGGAGCAGGTCATGTCGGCCGATCCGGTCGACTCCGACATCCTCGACGGCCTCAAGCGCAACGCGCCGCTGACCCGTCCGCGTCCTGGTCACGCCGACCTTGCCGGTATGCAGAAGTACGGCTTTGACGAGGCCCGCCCGATCCTGGAGCGCGCGAGCGCTCGCGAAACGGCTGCACGCGTCGCCCTTGGCGAGATCGCCGCGCAGTTCATCGAACAGACCACCGGCGCCAAGATCGTGTCGCACGTCGTCGAGCTCGGCACCGTACGCGCGCCAGCCGGCGTGATCCCCAGCCACAGCGATGTCGAATCGCTCGACGCCGATCCCGTACGTTGCTTCGACCCCGCGACGAGCGAGGCGATGGTTGCCGAGATCGACGCAGCCCACAAGGACGGCGACACCCTCGGTGGCGTTGTCGAGGTGATCGTCGAAGGCCTGCCTCCGGGACTCGGATCGCACACCCACTGGGACAAGCGGCTCGACGGCCGGTTGGCTGCTGCCCTGATGGGCATCCAGGCCATCAAGGGCGTTGAGCTCGGCGACGGCTTCGAGCTCGCTCGTACACGCGGCTCGCTCGCACACGACGAGATCGTGCCGACCGAAGAAGGCATCCGACGCGTCTCCGGACGCGCAGGCGGCACCGAGGGCGGCATGACGACAGGCGAGATCCTGCGCGTACGTGCCGCGATGAAGCCCATCGCGACAGTCCCGAAGGCGCTCCGCACCGTAGACGTCGAGACCGGCGAAGAGGCGCGTGCGCACCACCAGCGTTCGGACGTGTGCGCCGTTCCTGCGGCCGGCATCGTCGCCGAGGCAATGGTTGCGCTGGTTGTCGCCGACGCGATCATCGAGAAGTTCGGTGGCGACGCGGTCGAGGAGACCAAGCGAAACGTCGAGGGTTACCTTGTCAACCTGAGGCACCGTTGAGTCCGGTTGCCGTGTTCGTCGGACCGCCCGGAGCTGGCAAGAGCACCGTGGCGGAGATTGTGGGTCAACGACTCGGCGTCGGCGTACGTGACACCGACCAGGACGTCGAGGCGAGTGAGGGCGTCAGCGTCCAGGACATCTTCATCGACGAGGGCGAGGCGCACTTTCGCACACTCGAGGAGAAGGCTGTCGCAGCTGCGCTGGCCGAGCACGACGGTGTCGTGAGTTTGGGCGGGGGAGCCGTGCTCAGTCCCGCCAGCCGCGCGGCATTGGCTGGTCATCGGGTGATCTTCCTCGATGTCGGGCTCGCAGCCGCAATACGACGCGTCGGTATGAACTCCGGTCGCCCGCTGCTGCTCGGCAATGTGCGTACGCAGCTCAAGAACTTGCTGGACCAGCGCCGCGTGCTCTACCGAGATGTTGCGCGCTTCACGATCCAGACCGACGATCTTGATGCCACCCAAGTCGCTGAGCAGGCGATCTCTCTGATCGAGGAGGACCTTTGAGCACCCCACGGCGTTCTTCGCATCCCCCGCTTCGCTCCGCCGCCGAACAACGCCGAGGGGACCCCGCATGACCACCCGGCTCACCGTGCCTACTGACCACCCATACGACGTGGTGATCGGCAACGGGGTTCACGAAGAGCTGAGCGGTCTGATCGGCTACGGACTCGGTGTCCTGCGCGTGGCGATCATCCATGCGCCAGGCCTGCTCGACCAGGCCGAGCAGCTGCGCAAGCCGCTCGTCGCGGACTCCCTCGACGTACACCTGATCGAGGTGCCGGACAGCGAGCAGGCCAAGACAGCCGACGTCCTCGCGTTCTGCTGGAAGGTGCTGGGCGAGCTCGGCTTCACCCGGTCGGACGTCATCGTCGGCCTCGGTGGCGGCGCCACGACTGACCTCGCGGGCTTCGTCGCAGCGAGCTGGCTGCGCGGTGTGAGGTTCGTCAACGTACCGACGACTGTGCTCGGGATGGTCGACGCTGCCGTCGGCGGCAAGACTGGCATCAACACCTCCGAAGGCAAGAACCTCGTTGGCGCATTCCACGAGCCTGCTGGCGTGCTCTGCGATCTTGACGTCCTGAGCACCCTGCCTGCCGCAGAGCTTCGCAGCGGTCTCGCCGAGATCGTGAAGTGTGGATTCATCGCAGATCCGACAATCCTCGAGCTGGTCGAAGCCGCTCCGGAGGCCGTCATGGATGCGACGTCGCCGATCGTTGCTGAGCTGATCACCAAAGGCATCGCCGTGAAGGCGCGGGCCGTTGCCGGCGACCTGCGCGAAACGGCGGACGGCGTCGAGATCGGTCGAGAGGCACTCAACTACGGACACACCTTCGGTCATGCCGTCGAGCGGTTTGAGGGCTACCGCATCCGTCACGGCGAAGCCATCTCGATCGGCATGGTCTACGTCGCCGAGATCGCCCACCGTTCGGGCCTCATCGACGACGAGCTGCTGGCGCGGCACCGCTCGATCCTCACGACCCTGGGCCTCCCGACGACCTACCGACCAGGCATCTGGGAGGCCCTGTCGGCAACGATGCGCGTCGACAAGAAGACCCGCGGCAACCAGCTGCGTTTTGTCGTGCTCGATGAGCTTGCCTCGCCGGTGATCCTCGCCGGCCCCGACGAGTCGCTCATACTGGACGCCTACAAGGCCATCAGTGAGTGAGCGCCAGCGAACGACCCATGAGGCTAGGGGTCATGGCGTCGCGGACACGCTCTTGATTCTCGTGGAGGCGGCGACATGACGACTGCCGACCGTCGTGAACGGCTGGTCGCGGCACTCGGTGACCGCGGGCTCGACGGCATCTTCGTCACCACGCTGGTCAACGTTCGCTACCTGACCGGATTCACGGGATCGAACGGTGCCCTGCTGGTCCCGCGCGAGGGAACGTCGGTGTTCTTCACCGACGGGCGCTACCGCGACCAAGCCGCCAACGAGCTGCCCGATGTCGAGCACGTCATCGACCGCGACCTCGCGGGCGCAGCGTCACCTCGAATGGGTTCCGGTACGTGGGGCGTCGAGACCCATACGCTCAGCGTGGATGGCCACGCCAACCTCACCTCGCTGGCACCTGGCGCCACGCTCGCTCCGGCCGGACGAGTCGTCGAAGAGCTGCGAGTCGTCAAGGACGAAGAAGAGATCGAGCACCTGCGTACCGCGTGCGCCATCTCGACCCATGCGCTCGAGGGACTGCTCGCTGGGCCCCTGGTCGGTCGTACGGAGCGCGACATTGCTCGTGATCTTGAGAACCGCATGCTCGACCTCGGCGCAGAGGCGATCGCCTTCGAAACGATCCTGGCTACTGGCGAGAACTCGGCGATCCCGCACCACAGCCCCACCGATCGAGTTCTCGGCGACGGCGAGTTCATGAAGGCCGACTTCGGTGCCCGCGTCGCCGGCTATCACGCGGACTGCACTCGTACTGTCGTCCTCGGCACGGCTGACGACTGGCAGCGCGAGATCTATGGCGCTGTCCAGAAGTCGCAGGCAGCGGGCCTCGACCACTTCCGGGATGGCGCAAGAGTGTCCGACTCAGACGATGCCGCAAGAGCATCGTTGGACGCCGCAGGATGGCTCCACGCGTTCACGACAGGGCTCGGACATGGTGTCGGCCTCGAGATACACGAGGACCCGTTCATCGCCGCTCGAAACACCGGTAAACTGGTCAGTCGCACCGTCCTCACGATGGAGCCGGGCATCTACGTCCCGGGTCGTGGGGGAGTGCGAATCGAAGACACCGTCCTCGTGACCACGGGAGCCCCCGAGGTACTCACCACGATGACCAAAGACCTCATGGAGATCGGCTGATGGCCACCACGAACGACATCAAGAACGGCATGGTCCTCGACCTCGACGGCCAGCTGTGGTCCGTCATCTGGTTCCAGCACCACAAGCCGGGCAAGGGCGGAGCGATGGTCAAGACCACGCTCAAGAGCGTCCTGAGCGGCAAGACCGTCGACAAGACGTTCAACGCGGGCCTCAAGATCGAGACCGCCAACGTAGACAAGCGCGACTTCACGTACCTCTACCACGATGGCGACGCGTACGTCTTCATGGACAAGTCGACCTACGACCAGGTCAGCATCTCCGAGCAGGTCGTCGGCGACGCCAAGGACTACATGCTCGACAACCAGGACGCGATGCTCGCCCTCCACGACGGCGTCCCGCTGTACATCGAGCTGCCCGCGTCGGTCGAGCTGCTCGTCGAGTACACCGAGCCGGGCCTGCAGGGCGACCGCTCCAGCGGTGGCACCAAGCCGGCTCGCCTCGAGACCGGCAAGGAGATCCAGGTCCCGCTCTTCATCGTCAACGGCGAGAAGGTCAAGGTTGACACCCGCGACGGCAGCTACCTGGGTCGCGTCCAGTCCTGATGTCAGCTCGTACGAAGTCCCGCAAGCGCGCCCTCGACATCCTGTTTGAGTCCGAGGCGCAAAACCTCGAGCCCGGGGGCACGCTGGCGGATCGTCGCGACTCGACCGATTACCCGGTCAATGACTACGCGATTTCGCTGATCGAGGGCGTCGTGCTGCACCGTGACCGTCTCGACGAGATCATCGCCGAGAACGCGAAGGACTGGACGCTCGACCGCATGCCGGCGGTTGACCGCAACCTGCTGCGCATTGGTGCGTACGAAATCCTCTACGTTGACGATGTCCCCGACGCCGTTGCCGTGAGTGAGGCTGTGGCTCTGGCCGCAGACCTGTCGACCGACGAGTCGTCGGCCTTCGTCAACGGGTTGCTGAGCAAGATCGTCGAGCTCAAGCCCACCCTGACTGCCTGATCAGGACGGTTCCGGCGTCTCGCATTCGACGTCGGGGTCGACCCCGACGTAGTTGAGCGGTCCGGCGACGACCGTCAGCACGGTGTCGCTGACCTCGTTGCAGGTGTCGGTGGAGTCCTTGAAGTAGTCACGCTGGAATGCCGCCGCAACGCCGATCAGCAGCCAGATGACGAGCACGAGTGAGCCGATTCTCATGGTTCCTCCTAGCCAGACCTGCCATTGCAGCAGGTACTCGTCAACATAGTGCGAGCCTGTCGAGGCCGCATGTTTTGGCTGATAGGGTTACGGACGAAATACCGACATCCTTTAACGGCCGTCCCGAGAGGCGGAGAAGGAGGTCAGACATGGTCGCGTCTGATGACGCTGCACGTGCTGACATTGCGCACGCCCCTGACCGTACGGTCCTTGATGACCAGGACATCTCGCGGGCTCTGACTCGCATCACGCATGAGATCCTCGAGCGCAACCGCGACTCGACCGGGATCGTCCTGCTCGGCATCCCGACCCGCGGAGTCCATCTCGCGAGGCGCATTGCCAAGCGGATGTCCGAGGTCGAGGGTCGCGAGATCAGCGCAGGAGCGCTGGACATCACGATGTTCCGCGATGACCTGCGGCTCAAGCCCGCTCGCGCGCTGGAGCACACTGAGATCCCTGACGACATCGACGACAAGGTCGTCGTGCTGATCGACGACGTGCTGTTCTCCGGCCGTACGATCCGCGCTGCGCTCGACGCGCTCACCGAGATCGGCCGACCCAGCGCCGTGCAGCTCGCCGTCCTGATCGACCGCGGACACCGCGAGCTGCCGATTCGCGCAGACTTCGTGGGCAAGAACCTGCCGACGTCGCTCAGCGAGAGCGTCAAGGTGCAGCTGGCCGAGACGGACGACGCTGACCAGGTAGCCATCACGGGAGGTGTCGCATGAGCGAGCGCCAGCGAGCGAAAGATGAGGCAATCATGCCGCTGCCTCCGTACCGTTGCTTCTCCACGGAGGTGGCGGCGTGATCAAGCACCTCCTGAGCGCTGGTGACCTCAACCGGGAAGACGCCGTACGCATCCTCGACACCGCCGAGGAGCTCCTCGGCGTCGCGAGCCGGCCGATCAAGAAGCTGCCGACACTGCGCGGCCGCACCGTCGTCAACCTGTTCTTCGAAGACTCGACGCGCACGCGCATATCGTTCGAGGCCGCCGCCAAGCGCCTCAGCGCGGATGTCATCAACTTCTCGGCCAAGGGCTCGAGCGTCTCCAAGGGCGAGAGCCTCAAGGACACTGCGCTGACGCTGCAGGCGATGGGCGCCGACGCGGTGGTCGTACGCCACCACAACTCCGGCGCACCGCACCGGCTGGCTCACGCCAAGTGGACCAAGGGTGCCGTCATCAACGCGGGGGACGGCACGCACGAGCACCCGACGCAAGCACTCCTTGACGCATTCACGATGCGCCGCCACCTGGGCGACCTCGAGGGCAAGAACATCACGATCGTCGGCGACGTCCTGCACAGCCGGGTCGCTCGCTCCAACGTGCTGCTGCTCGACACCCTCGGCGCCAACGTCACGATCGTTGCTCCGCCGACGCTGCTCCCGGTGGGCGTCGAGAAGTGGCCGGTCGAGACGTCGTACGACCTCGACAGCTCGCTCGAGAAGGCTGACGCGGTGATGATGCTGCGCGTGCAGTCCGAGCGGATGAAGGCGTCGTTCTTCCCGAGCGCACGCGAGTACAGCCGTCGCTACGGGCTCGACACCGCCCGTATGAACCGGCTGCCCGATCACGCGATCGTGATGCACCCAGGCCCGATGAACCGCGGCATGGAGATCACCGCCGACGTCGCAGACGACGTCCGCTCGGTGATCGTAGAGCAGGTCACCAACGGTGTGGCCGTACGTATGGCGGTGCTCTACCTGCTGCTCGGCGGAGCCGCCGAAGACGAAACTTTCGACCCGATTGAAGAGGATGCATGAGCGAGCTTGCGAGCGAATCAAAAAGTACAGGTTGCGAGTGCGCGCCCGGAGCGGAGCGGGGACGCGCATGAGCTCGTACGTGATTCGCCAGGCCAAGGTGCTGGGCGACAAGGTCGCTGACATTGCGATCGAAGACGGTGTGATCACCGCGATCGGCAAGGACCTCACGCTCAACGGTGCGACGGAGGTCGACGCGAAGGGACTCGTGGCCCTGCCCGGTCTCGTCGACCTGCACACCCACGTACGCGAGCCGGGACGTGAGGATGCCGAGACCGTCCTGACCGGCTCCAAGGCTGCCGCACGAGGCGGCTTCACCTGCGTGCACGCCATGGCCAACACAGATCCCGTCGCCGACACCGCCGGTGTCGTCGAGCAGGTGTGGCGCCTTGGCCGCGAGGGCGGCTACTGCGACGTGCAGCCCGTCGGCGCTGTGACGATCGGTCTCAAGGGTGAACAGCTCGCCGAGCTCGGCGCGATGGCAGACTCCGCGGCGACCGTCCGGGTGTTCTCCGACGACGGCAAGTGCGTCTCGGACGCCGTGATCATGCGCCGGGCGCTCGAGTACGTGAAGGCGTTCGACGGAGTCATCGCCCAGCACGCCCAAGAGCCCCGCCTCACCGAGGGCGCACAGATGAACGAGGGCCCACTTTCGGGCGAGCTCGGGCTCACCGGATGGCCAGCCGTCGCCGAAGAAGCCATTGTCGCCCGCGACGTCCTCCTCGCCGAGCACGTCGGCTCACGCCTGCACGTGTGTCACCTGTCGACGCGCGGCTCGGTCGAGATCGTGCGCTGGGCCAAGAGCCGCGGCATCAACGTCACGGCAGAGGTCACCCCGCACCACCTGCTTCTGACGGACGACCTCGTACGCAGCTACGACCCGATCTACAAGGTTAACCCACCGCTGCGATCCGACGACGATGTCCAGGCCGTGCGCGAAGGGCTGGCTGACGGCACGATTGACATCGTGGCCACCGATCATGCTCCCCACCCTATGGAGGACAAGGAGTGCGAGTGGTCCGCAGCAGCCTTCGGCATGCTCGGGCTCGAGACCGCGCTCTCCGTCGTGCAGCAGACCATGGTCGACACCGGTCTGCTCACCTGGTCGCAGGTCGCCGAGAAGATGTCGACCAAGCCCGCCGAGATCGGTCGCGTCCACACCCAGGGCCGTCCTCTCGAGGTGGGGGAGCCGGCCAACATCGTTCTGATCGACCCCCAGGCCACGCGTTTGATCGATGCCCGCAACACCGCATCGCTCTCGCGCAACAACCCGTACGCCGGGCTCACGCTGCCCGGTGAGGTGGTCGCGACCTTCTTGCGCGGCCGACCGACTGTCAGTGACCGCACACTCGTGGAAGCAGTGACCGTATGACTGAGGCAATCCTCGTTCTCGAGGACGGACGCGTCTTCCACGGCGAGTCCTACGGCGCAGTCGGCGAAACCGTCGGCGAGATCGTGTTCTCGACCGGCATGACCGGCTATCAGGAAACGCTCTCCGACCCGTCCTACCGCCGCCAGATCGTGACGATGACGGCTCCGCACATCGGCAACACGGGCGTCAACGACGAGGACGACGAGTCGTCAGCGTTCTGGGTTGCTGGCTATGTCGTACGCGACCCTGCGCGACTCTCCAGCAACTGGCGCGCCAAGTCCACGCTCGACGAGCGGCTCGCCGCACAGGGCGTCGTCGGGATCAGCGGCATCGACACCCGCGCGCTCACGCGCCACCTTCGTGAACGCGGTGCCATGCGTGCAGGCATCAGCTCCGACTCAACAGACGTCGAAACCCTGCTCGCCACCGTCAAGGCCGCGCCTTCGATGGAAGGCGCTGACCTTGCGGGCGAGGTGTCGACCGACGAGACGTACATCGTCCCGGCGATCGGCACGAAGAAGTTCACCGTGGCTGCGCTCGACCTCGGCATCAAGGGGATGACCCCCGCGCGGTTGGCCGAGCGCGGCATCGAGGTCCACGTGCTGCCCAGCACCGCCAGCCTCGACAATGTGCTCGCCACCCAGCCGGACGGCGTCTTCTTCTCCAACGGTCCCGGCGACCCCGCCACCGCCGACCTCACCACCCTCACCGGCATCCTCGAACGCGGCATCCCTTACTTCGGGATCTGCTTCGGCAACCAGCTCTTCGGTCGCGCGCTCGGGTTCGGCACCTACAAGCTGACCTACGGCCATCGCGGCATCAACCAGCCGGTGATGGATCGCACCACCGGCAAGGTCGAGGTGACCGCCCACAACCACGGCTTCGCCATCCCATGGCCAGGTGCGCCCTCCTTCGAACCAGCCACCACGCCGTACGGCGAGGCCACGGTGTCGCACGTCTGCCTCAACGACGACGTGGTCGAAGGCCTCGAGCTCCGCAACGCCGAGGGGACGCTGACCGCGTTCAGCGTGCAGTACCACCCGGAGGCCGCGGCCGGCCCGCACGATGCCGAGTACCTCTTCGACCGGTTCTGCGACCTGATGGGTGGT